>JAFXDK010000038.1 GCA_017521805.1 Ruminococcus sp.
TGCCAAAAAGACGAAAGCAGAAAGGAAATTTATCAAGGAAGAAAAACGCAGGAATGCTGTCGCATTTCAAGTTTTTCTGACGCAGAGAAATTTTCTTTATGCCGAGTATTTGATGGCAAGGTTTAGTTGGGGGAGCAATATACAATCATTACCTTAACCGCCACTCGTTATTTTTTTGATTCAATTACAAGAACAATTCCCGAATTAATCCGCAGATACGCTTTATCTGTCGTTATTTCGTTGCTTACACCGATAGGATAGCCCATTGTCATTTCATAGGCTTCAAGGGGATATTTAACGCCCTTAAGTTCACCTATTACCGCCTTTTCTGTCAGGGCAAACATAGAGAAATACCAGTCAGGCTTACATGGGAACTCATACTCCCCTGCCCCACGGATTGTCAGTATATTGTCAGCATCGTAAATTGTCATTTTACAGCCTTTTTCATGGGCGAAAATAAGCGTCTGGATATTGGCAAAACTGTGGTCAAATCTTGCACCAAGACCGCCATAAAGCCTTATTTCGTCATATCCGCGGTCAATGGCGATTCTCACCGCCATGAGAGTATCAGTATCGTCCTTTTCGGGCACGCTTCGGTATATCTCAATATCCTCGGGCAGAACACCTGTATACGAATCAAAATCTCCCACAATTAAATCAGGAGTGATACCAACCTTTTCAGCTATGCGAAGTCCGCTGTCAGCACAGATTATCAGTCCGCTTTTTTCACGAATTTCATGGGGATTTATAAAATCCGTGCCGCTGATTTTGCCCCCTGCAAAAATTGTACAGATACTCATTTCAGCTCCCACTCCTTAAGCTGTTTTGCCTCGTCGTACATGGCGCAGTAGCTCTCATGCCGTATCTTCGGGATATCACCATTTTCTACTGCTTCAAGTACTGCACAGCCTTTTTCACAAGTGTGAGAACAGTCACGGAAACGGCAATTATCTGTTATACCCTCAAATTCGCGGAAACAGCCTGCAAGCTCCTCCTTGCGTATGATATCGTAACGCGCTGTTTCAAAGGTGGAAAATCCGGGGGTATCAGCGATATATCCGCCGCCGTTCAGCTTGTACAGCTCAGCATGACGGGTTGTATGACGACCTCTGCCAAGCTTTTTGCTTATTTCTCCTGTGGGAATATTCAGCGTCGGGTCAACGGCATTGAGCAGGGTTGACTTGCCTGCTCCAGAATTTCCCGTAAATGCACTTATCTTACCGCTAAGAAGCTCTCTGATGGCTTCTATGGTACTTTCATCGGAATAGTCCACTTCCATTACCTTAATGCCTATAGCGCCGTAAACTGCCCGTAAATCGCTGCTGTCGCCCAAATCTGTTTTTGTAATGACTACAACAGGCTCAATGCCCTTGTACTCTGCGATTGCTATGAACTTATCAAGTATAAGGAAATTCGGGCTGGGGCTTACTGTAGATACAATAAATATAAGCTGGTCTAAATTAGCAAGAGGGGGTCTGATGAGATAATTTTTTCTCTCTCCTATTTCGGAGATTACTCCGCCGCTGACAGTAACCCTGTCGCCAACGGAGGGACTTATCCCTTTACTGCGGAATATGCCTCTTGCTTTACACTCAAATATACCGTCAGGGGACTCTATAGTATAGAGTCCCCCTAAGCATTTCAATATAATTCCGCTGACAGATGATGTGTTTACCACTTCCACTGGAAATCATAGGTACCATCTTCTAACTGTACCCATTCTCCGTTGACACCTTCTTCATACCATCTGAATGTTGAGTCATCAACCCACTCACCGTTGAAATCAGGAAGGTACCATGTCCATGTGCCGTTTCTATAGTCACCATTTCCTCCCTGCTCATACCACTTCCACGCGCCGTCTACCCAGTCACCATTAACACCTGCAATCTGCTCGCTTGGAGTCGTTGAAGGCTGGTCAGTTCCAGGACCGTATTCTCCTCCCTGCGGAGGATCTTCTACAACAGGAGGTTCCTCTGTTTCAGGCTCTGGGAATGCGCCGATTGATTCAAATGCACTGTAGATATCACCACCTGAAAGACAAGTGTATTTACCCTCTGCAAAGTTGAAAGTATAAGTTCCGATTGTAGCTCTCTTGTTGTTATCCTGATTTGTGATTGTAGCAGTAACACTTACATTTTCACCTGAACCGATAACAGGCTGTGAAACTGAACTGAATTCAGGACAATAGATTGTGCCTGATTCCTGTACGTCACGGGTGCCGTCTTCCTTCTGAACAATAAATCCGATTACAAAACGTCCGTTAGCTTCTGCTGGGAGGTCATATGAGATTGAAACCTCACCGTCAGGCTTTTTGCCGTTACTGAAAATAAGAGTGATTTCAGTACCCTTTTCAACCTTTTCGCCTTCCTCAATGGACTGCTTGATTACCTGTCCTTCGGGCTCGTATGAAGCTTCACCCTTGGTCTTTACTTTAAGTCCCTTATGGTCTGCAAGCATTGAAGCCTCGTCAACAGTTTTGCCAACCCAGTTGTCAATCTTTATCTGTCCTGCTTCCTCGCCAAGGCTTACATAAACAATAATAGTTGAACCCTTGTGTGCCATCTGACCTGCCTCGGGCTCTGTCTTGATAACGTTACCCTTCTTTATATCAGTACTTGACGAATTGCGTATTTCAGGCACAAATCCTGCTTGGTCGAGTATATCCTCAGCAAGCTGCGCATTTTTATCTGTTACATCAGGAACTTCCTCAGTCTCCATACCCTTACTGATTGTAACCTTGAGGATATCGCCCTTCTTGAATTCGCTTCCTACTTCAATAGACTGCTCAATAATTACACCGGGCTCAGCCTCGTTGAATTCCTGTCCTTCCTGCTGGAACTGAATATTATTACCATACATACTAACTGCATCGTTAAAGTCCATACCAACAAAGTCAGGCATTGTCCAGTCATTTGTCTTTTTGGAATCCTTGAGCATATCAATGAAAAGTGATGATATGATAATAACACCCACGATGATAACTGCAACGATTATAGCAGTAAGTACAGGAACAACCAGAGAAGCACGCTCCTCTTCTTCTTCGTCCTCCTCGTCGTCATAATCATCATAATAATCATTGATATTGCCATAAGGCTGATTTCTCTGGGGATAACTTCCGCCGCCTGCCACAGCCGCAGCAGCACCTGCACCTGCATATGCAGACTGATGTGCTACAGGAGCGTCATCAGCAGGAGGAAGCTCGATACTTCCTGCATAGTGCTGTGTATCTGCGTTATCATCTACAGTTTCCTCGCGATAATAACCGAAAGTCATAGCAGGATTTGCTTTGAATTTATCAATATCAGCAATCATCTCACCAGTATTGCGGTATCTGTCCTCAGGAGCCTTTTCCATAGCCTTGAGTACAATTTCCTCAAGACCGTCGGGAATAGCGGGATTAATAGCTCTTGGACGCTCAGGGATATCCTGCATATGCATAACAGCAATAGCAACAGGATTATCGCTGTCAAAGGGCTTTCTGCCAGAGAGCATTTCGTACATCATAGCGCCTACGGAATAAATGTCGCTCTTGGCGTCAGTTACAGCGCCGCTTGCCTGCTCAGGACTGATATAATGTACACTTCCGATAGCCTGATCGGTAGCTGTTTTGCCCTCCTCACGAGCAAACTTGGCAATACCGAAATCCATGACCTTGATAGTGCCGTCGCTGAACATCATGATATTCTGGGGCTTTATGTCACGGTGAACAATGCCCTTGTCATGAGCATGCTGTAAAGCTCTGAGAATCTGAATAACAAAGTGTACCGTATCCTTCCATGTAAGAACCTTTTCGTCCTCGATATACTCTTTAAGAGTAATACCGTCGATGTACTCCATAACGATATACTGGAGCTTCTCTGAAAATCCAACGTCGTATATTTTTACGATGTTGGGATGAGAAAGAACCGCGATAGCCTTTGATTCGTTGCGGAAACGACGGAGAAACTCCTCATTTTCCGCATACTCTTTCTTGAGTATCTTGATAGCTACAGGTTTATTGTCGATAACATCGACACCTTTATAAACCTCAGCCATGCCGCCGACGCCGATAAGTTCGGTAATTTCATATCTGCCGTCGAGCTTTTTGCCAATGTACTTATCCATTGCCTTACCCTTCCTTTTCCGATCTGCAATTGTCCTCGTCAGATCTGATTATATTGAAATATTATTGCTAACTGTTTACAACTGCTACAGTCACGTTATCCCTGCCGCCCTTGTTAAGAGCAAGCTGAATAAGGGAATCTGCCGCAGAATCAAAATCTGTCTGTGATAATACGTCATATATTTCATCGTCGCTGCAATATCCCGACAAGCCGTCGGAGCAAAGCAGCAGACTGATTTTATCTTCATAAGTCAATAAAAATGTATCGGTAAGGACTGTTTTTTCCACACCTACAGCTCTTGTAAGCATATGCTTCTGAGGGTGAACAGCCATTTCCTCCTCTGTGATTTTACCCTGCTCATAAAGCAGAGAAGCAACATTGTGGTCAGTAGTGATACTGTAAAGCCCGTTATCTGCAATGAGATACGCGCGGCTGTCGCCCACATTTGCAATATACGCAGTATCGGCAGTAACAAAAGCCGCCACACAGGTTGTACCCATTCCGAAGTTTTTGAAATCCATACGGGCTCTTGTATATATAACGGAATTTGCCGCAGACATTGAAGAAATAAGGAGCTTTCTTATATCGTCCTCTTTAAGACTTTCACTGTATCCGTCGGAAAACCGCTGAAAAAATTCATTTATAGCAATACTGCTTGCCTCTTTGCCTGCTCTTTCGCCGCCCATACCGTCGCAGACCACGGCAAGAACATTATGCCCGAAATATTCGCATCTGACGGCGTCCTGATTTTCGTCGCGCCGCAGACCGATATCCGTGCCGTATCTGAATCTCATTCGTATGCACCTCCTTTTCGGTGATATATCCTGTTTGTCAGGAAATATCCTCCGACTGCCTGCCGGCGTCACGTCTAAGCTGACCGCAGGCCGCTTCTATATCGCTGCCGAGAGTACGTCTTACGGTAGCATTAATACCACGTTTTTCCAGCCGTTTTGCAAAATCCGCCACAGCTGTTCTCGCGGTTGAATATTTTCTCTCTTTAACCTTATTGACGGGGATAAGATTCACATGGCAGTTCATGCCACGAAGCAGTTCCGCCAGCCTGTCCGCGTCCTTATCAAAGGAATTGACGTTGTCGATAACTGCATATTCAAAAGTAATCCGCCGACCCGTCGCGGAAATATAGTGTTTACAGGCTTCAAGAAGCTCCTGTATATTATATGCCCGATTGACAGGCATTATTTCACTTCGCGCAGAATTGTCTGAGCTGTGCAGGGAAATACAGAGAGTAAGCCCCAGTTTAAGCTCAGCCAGCTGATATATTTTAGGTACAATACCGCAGGTTGAAAGTGAAACGTGACGAAGACTGAAATTATTGCCGTCCTTATGAGAAAGGAGTCCCAGAAATTTCAGCACATTGTCATAGTTATCCAGCGGCTCACCGATACCCATAAGCACAAGTCCTGATATCTTAACCCCTGAATTAATTTCCGTCTCGTAAATCTGCATAAGCATTTCCGAGGGAGTGAGGTTGCGGACGAATCCCGCAATAGCCGACGCACAGAAACGACACCCCATTTTGCACCCCACCTGAGTGGAAATACAGAGGCTGTAACCGTAGCTGTACTCCATGAGAACAGTCTCCACAAAATTGCCGTCAGAAAGCCTATATAGATATTTTACCGTATTATCTATACAAGATTCAAGTCTTTTCTGCACAAATAGTCCATTTATACAAAATTTTTCTTTCAAAAGCCCTCTCAATTGGACAGAAATATCAGTCATTTTGTCGAAATCGAGAACTTTTTTTACGTGAAGCCATTGAAAAATCTGTTTTGCTCTGAATTTTTTCTCGCCCATTTCAACAAGAGCAGCTTCAAGCTCCTTTAAATCAAGGCTCAGAATATCAATTTTTTCCAATGGTTCACCTACTCACATCATTTGATTTTTTTGAATTTCGCCACAAAGAATCCGTCACCGCAGAAATCGTCAGGAAAGAATGTTACGGGATTTCCAAATTTTCTGCCATAAAATTCAGGCATCTCCGCCAGTTCTATTTCAGGATGATTTTTCAGAAGTCTTTCAACAACAGCTTCATTCTCCGCTTTTCTGACGGTACAGGTGGAATACACCATTTCTCCGCCTACAGCAAGATAGTTCAAAGCATTCTCCGCAATATTGTACTGGATTTCGGGAAGCCGTTCAAATTCCGACAAGCTCTTGTACTTAATTTCGGGCTTGTGGGAAATAACACCAAAGCCTGAGCAGGGTACATCGCAGAGTATTTTTGTGCATTTCGGGATATCCTCATTATACACAGATGCATCCCCCGCTTTTGCCGATATATTGGCAAGTCCGAGGCGTTCAGCACCGTCGCGGATAAGCTTCACACGCTTTTCGTGAAGGTCAAAAGCATGAATTTCCCCCTTGCCGTTCATCATCTCCGCCATGGTGAAAGTCTTACCACCGGGAGCAGCACATATATCGAGAACAATGTCATTTTCCGTAGGAGCAAGTGCCATACAGCAAAGCTGCGAAGAAATATCCTGAACATGAAAATATCCCGATTTAAAGGCATCTGTGCTTATAACCGCACCACCTTCAAGCCAATAGCAAAGCTCATCTTCGGTGAAGATTTCCACTCCATTCAAAGCCTTTAAAAGCTCCTCATGAGTACATTTCAGAGGATTTCTGCGGATATATGTCCGCTTCTCAACCTCTGCGGAAAACTCCGCAAAACGACGTGCAATTTCCTCTCCGTAGTCACAGATAAGACTTTCCGACAATTCCTCGGAAATAGAATACATCACGGAAAATTCCTTAATTTTGTTATTTACAGGCTTGGAAAAAATCTTTTTTCCGCCTCGTATGAAATTTCTCAGAACAGCATTTACCATTCCCGACGCACTTGTTTTGCCGAACTGCTTTGCAAGTCGGACGCTTTCATTAACCGCCGCATTGTCGGGGATGCTGTCCATATAGAGAATCTGATAAATTCCGCACCGCAATATAGTTACAATTATGCTGTCCATTTTACCAAGCGGACGAGAGCAATATTGTGCTAAAATATAATCGAGAGTTATCTTCCGCTGAATCACACCGTAGTAAATAGCAGTGCACAGTCTCTTACCCTGAGCGTCAAGGTCAGAACGTTCAAGTCCGCTGTTCAGCTGTATATTGGAGTAACTGTCGTTTTTCAGAGTTTTGTCAAGCAGCTTTGCCGCTGTATATCTTGCATCTGCCATTATCTGTCACTTCTCACTCTCAGTACAAGTCGGAGCAGCTGCATAATTGAAGTAACAAGAGCAGTTACATAAGTCATAGCCGCAGCAGTAAGAACCTTTCTTGCCTTTGGTATTTCATCAGCTTCAAGGAGATACTGGCTTTCAAGAGTTTTCAGCGCCCTATGGCTTGCATCAAGCTCTGTAGGAAGCGTTACAAGCTGAAATACAACAACAGCGCCGAACATTGCAATTCCCACATACATCAATGCAGGGCTCTGAAAAAGCACGATACCAAGAACAAAAACAAGATACCAGAACTGTGAGCATATATTCACCGCAGGAACAATAGCGGAACGGATAACAATAGGCGCATACTGTTCTGCATGCTGACAGGCATGACCGCACTCATGAGCCGCAACACCGATTGCCGCAACGGAAGTACTGCTGTAAACGGAATCTGACAGTCTCACCACGTTTTCCTTAGGGGAAAAATGGTCACTGAGATGTCCCGAAACGCGCTCAATTCTTATATTATATAAACCATTGCTGTCAAGAATCATTCGTGCAACCTGTGCCGCAGTCATTCCACGGGATGCGTGAACAGCGCTGTATTTGTTGAAAGTGCTTGTAACGCCAATCTGCGCAATAATGGGAAGTATAAGCATTGCAAGCAAAAGAAAAATATCTGTCATTATAATACTCCTTATTTAGCCAAGCTTTGCGCCCTTTTCAAGCTTTCTTCCGCGGAGAAAGTCAGCAGTTTTCATACGCTTTGCACCCTCCAGCTGAATTTCAGTAAACAGTACAACTCCGTCACCGCAGCTGACAGCAAACTTATCAGCATCCACAATAGTCCCCGCTTCGCCAAGAGCAACATTGTGCGAAATCTCAGACGCAAACACTTTAAGACGCTTACCATTCATCATAGTGAATCCTGTAACGCCTCTGATTGTGTTGTGTATCTCCTGCGCTGATTTTGTGAAATCAAGGTTACTCATTTCCTTTTTAATCATGGGAGAGTAACAACTAAGAGAATCGTCCTGCTTTTCAGGTGAAAGCTCACCCTTTTCGATTGCCGCAACAGTCTCGGAAAGCACCTCTCCGCCCATAACAGCAAGTCGGCTGTAAAGCTCGGAATAAGTCTCATTTTCGCCTATTTCTGTAGATTTCTTAATCAGCATATCTCCTGTGTCAAGTCCCTCGCTCATCTGCATGGAGGTAACACCCGTAACTTTTTCGCCGTTGAGCAGTACCCAGTTGATAGGAGCTGCACCGCGGTATTTCGGCAGAAGTGAAGCATGAATATTGATACAGCCGTATTTGGGCAGTTCCAGAATCTCTTTCGGAAGAATCTGTCCGTAAGCTGTAACAACGATAAGGTCAGGAGCAATATTGTTCAAAATCTCCATTGAACTTTCAGCGTCCTCGCCCTTTCTCAGCGACAATGGCTGATAAACAGGGATATTGTATTCCTCTGCTGCCGCTTTTACGGGAGTAGGAATCATTTTATATCCTCTGCCCTTTGGCTTGTCAGGCTGAGTAAAAACTGCCGCTATCTCGTGTTCTGATTCCGCAAGTACTCTGAGACAGGGCACTGCAAAATCGGGAGTTCCCATAAATACTATTTTCAAGGTTAGTCCTCCTCGGGTACAAAAAATTCCTCAACGATTTCAGTAAATACATGACCGTCCAGGTGGTCGCTTTCGTGGCAGACGCACTGTGCGCCAAGTCCCGTAAATTCGCGGGTATACCAGTTTCCGTCTCTGTCCTGAGCTTTCAGAACGACTTTTTCGGGACGGGTAACATATCCCCACACATTAGGGCATGAAAGGCAGCCCTCCTGTACGCGCTGTTTGCCGCTTTTTACCAGTATTTCGGGATTTATAGCCTCAACAGAGCCCTCGTCAAGATGCATGATGAAAATTCTTCTGCAAATGCCAACCTGAGGACCTGCGAGTCCAAGTCCCTGCGCCTTGTCGAGAGTTTCGTGCATATCGTCAAGGAGAGTTGCAAGCTTTCCATCAAATTTTTCCACAGGTCTGCAAACTCTGTGAAGCGCTTCGTCTTTATCTGTTAAAATTTTTCTGTATGCCATTGTTTTTCCTCTTTATACGCCTACATCGCCGTTTATATCGGCGTAAAAGGCAATTTTTTTCATTTCCTTCAGCTTTGCTCCTTCAGTGAGGATTCCGCTGATAAATCCGCGCATTTCCGCGGTATTCTTGAATTTCATAATTATCCGCCAACGGAATTTTCCGTTTAACCTGCCATATGAAGCACGTACAGGGCCAAGGACACGGACAGGAGTTTTCGGCTGTAATTGGCTGAGACGTTCATTCATCAGCTTAATTATTGCCTCTGTTCCAAGTCTGACATTTTCCTCGTCATCCCCTGCAAAGCAGAAAATACACATATCGCACAATGGCGGAAATATAAGTGTGCGGCGAATGGAAATTTCCTCGTTATAGAAGCTTTTGTAATCCTGAGCCGCCGCTAAATTCATGATGTAGTGGTCGGGCATAAAAGTCTGCAAAATTGCTCTGCCCTTGCGGTTTCCACGGCCTCCGCGCCCCACAACCTGAGTTATGAGGGAAAAGGTACGCTCATAGCTTCGGAAATCCCCTGCATAAAGTGCCTTGTCAATGGAAAGCACGCCTACAAGGGTTACATTTGGGAAATCAAGCCCCTTGCCAATCATCTGAGTTCCCACCATTATGTCATACTCGCCCTTTTTGAATTCAGCAAAGCCTTTTTCATAGGAATATCGCGAAAAAGTGGTATCTGCGTCCATTCGCAGTATACGCGCCGAGGGGAAAAACATTTTCAGTTCTTCCTCCAGCCGCTGAGTTCCGAATCCCATACTTTTCAACCTTTCGGAGTTGCACACGGGGCATTTTTTCACAGGCTCCTGAGCAAATCCGCAGTAGTGGCACATAAGCTTGCCATTTTTTTTGTGAAAAGTCAGCGGAACGGAACAATTAGGGCAGTAAATTGGCTGATAGCAGTCCACACAGCTTATTATTGTATGGAATCCGCGGCGGTTCAGCAGAAGAATACTCTGCTCCCCGTTTCTGAGATTTGTATTAACCTCATCAACAAGCCGCTGGCTGAATTCAGAGGGATTTCCCGACATTCGCTCCTCATTCATGTCCACAATTTCCACATCGGGCAAAGCCGACGCATTATATCGCTTTTTCATTTCTAGAAGCTTGTATACTCCCCTTTCCGCAAGGTAGTAACTCTCAACAGAGGGAGTTGCGGAAGCTAAAAGCAGGGTTGCGCCATGATATGCGCATCTTTGCTTAGCGATATCATGGGCATGGTATCGGGGAGAGCTGTCAGACTTATACGACCTCTCGCCTTCTTCGTCAATTATAATAAGTCCTATATTTTCAACAGGAGCAAAAACGGCACTCCTTGTACCGATTATGATGTCCGCATCGCCCCGTTTTATTCTTTTGTATTCGTCAAGTCTCTGACCGAGGGAAAGACCGCTGTGAATAACAGCTACCCTGTCTCCGAAAAGGGCCCTGAACCGTTTCAGAACCTGCGGAGTAAGTCCGATTTCGGGGATAAGGAGTATAGCACACCGTCCGAGATTGACAGTATTATGAATAAGCTTTTCAAAAACCGATGTCTTGCCGCTTCCCGTAACTCCGTGAAGCAGAAATACAGACGGTTTTCTTTCGGTAATCCGTGAAAGCACTTCATCATGAACAGCCTGCTGTTCCTGTGAAAGCACCGTAGAATCGGGATTAACCGATTCCTCCGCACCATCCTCCACAGAACGCAGAAGCTCCATATCGTATTCCTCAGCGGCTCCGTTAGCCACAAGCCGCTTGAAAACAGATTCGGTAAATCCGCACATATAAGCCGCTTCCTTAACCGAAGCCGTTCCCCATTCCCGAAGAAAATCCGCAGCTCGCTCCTGTTTAGGAGTGAGCCTGAACGCCGTAGGATTGCACAGAAAATCGTAGCTGAGACGAATCATTCTCACCGTAGAATCCCCCACAGTCTGCCTAAAAGAATTTTCGGAGCAAAGCGCCCCAGCTTCAAGCAATTCGTCAATATACAGCCTGCCGTTATCTGTGATATAATTTTTCAGCAATTCAGTGATAATGCTTTTATCTTCAAGGGAATTCAGAACATCAAGAATCTCAGCCGCGTCCGCAGAAAGAGAATCCTTATCCGAAAAGCCTTTCACAAGGCGGAAATTCTCATCAGCTCTTATACTCATAGCAGGGGGAAGCATTGCTTTAATCCCGTCGTACCATGTACAAAAGGTATGGCTGTGAAGATATTCCGCAAGTTTCAGCAGTTCCTCATTGAGCACAGGCTCGGAATCAATCTGAGCCGCAAGGGGTTTCAGAGCGGATTCATCACGCTCAGAAAGTCCCATTACGATTCCGATTCTCCGTCGATTACCTCTGCCAAAAGGTACAAGAACGCGGCAACCTCTTTTCAGCTTCATTTCCGCAGGAACGCGGTAGCTGAAAAGCGTATCAAAGGAATAGGCAGTGCCGCTGACAGCGATTTCCGCTATCAAGAGATTATTCCTCGCCGAGAGTGCTTACGATTTTGCTCTTGCCGCTTGCAAGCTCCTCAACAGCAGTCTTAACGGGCTTTTCTTCGAGAGTTTCGCCGTTTTTGTACAGCTCCTCGGAGATTTCTCTTGCGCGCTTTGCAACGCCGATTACGAGAGAATAACAGCTCTCATTCTTTGAAATTATCTGGTTTACTGCAGGTCTAAGCATTTTTGATAACCTCCTCTATAAATTCAGCCTGTGCAGATGTTTTCAACCTTTCTGAACGGATAACCGCAAAGAAATCGCTTACAGCATCTTCCAGAACATCATTAACAATAATGTAATCATATTTATCCATATACGGCAATTCAGTAACTGCCGCAGCAACACGCTTTTCAATAACCTCCTGAGTTTCCGTGCCTCTCTTGTTAAGGCGGCGGCGAAGCTCATTCACAGAGGGTGGAGCGATAAACACAAACAGAGCATCGGGACGAAGCTCACGAACTTTCATAGCACCCTGCACCTCAATTTCAAGTATAACATTTATCCCCTTATCAAGATAGCTGTCAACCTCTGTTTTAAGAGTGCCATAAAAGTTTTCACAATATTCGGCATGCTCCAGAAATTCATCGTTAGAAATCTTCTGCTCAAACTCATCCTTTGAGATAAAGAAGTAATTCACACCGTCGATTTCTCCCTTTCTGGGCTGTCTTGTAGTTGTAGAAACTGAGCACCGAAAGTTGTTATCCTTTAAAATTTCAGCCAGCATTGTACCTTTTCCACAACCCGAGGGCGCAGAAAAAACGATAAGTCTGCCTTTATTCATCAGCCTCTGAACCTCCGTTTTCATTTATTCTTGAAGCAAGAGTATCAGTAATAAGGGACGAAAGAATTATATGTCCGCTGTCCATTACAATAACTGCTCTTGTCTTTCTTCCATATGTAGCGTCAATCGCCCTGCCGTCGTCCTTAGCCTCCTGAATAAGACGCTTTATAGGCGCGGAATCTGGGCTTATGACAGAGACAATTCTCTCTGCGGAAATCATATTTCCGTAGCCAATATTAATCATCTTCACTGCTAACAACCCCAAATTATTCTATATTCTGAATCTGTTCACGTATTTTTTCCAGTTCAGCCTTCATATCCACAACAAGTCTTGTAATATTGAGGTCTTGAGCCTTAGAGCCGATAGTGTTGACCTCGCGGTTCATTTCCTGAACAATGAAATCAAGCTTTCTGCCAATACTTTCATCGGAGTTCACAAGCTCCCTGAGCTGAGAAATATGGCTTCTCAAACGGACGGTTTCCTCGTCCACAGCTATTTTCTCAGAGAATATAGCGGCTTCTGTAACGATTCTTTGCTGGTCGATATCCTTATTTTCAAGGATTTCACTGAGCTTTTTGTAAAGACGCTCACGATAGTTTTCAACAGTCTGAGGTGATAACTCCTCAACCTTTGAAACTATTTCGAGAATATAGTCAGCCTTTGCAAGAACATCGCTGCGCATTTTTTCGCCCTCAGTTTCTCGCATAGAAACGAAACGCTCCAGAGCCTCATCAGCAACCTTTGCAACATCGCCCCATACCTCGTCCTCATCGTCTACGGCTTTCTGAACGATGAAAACATCGGGAAGACGAATAAGATTTGACAATGTAAGGTCGTCAGCCACACAAAGCTCATCAGCAACACCTCTGAGAGCATTTATATAGCCCTCAGCGACACCCTTGTTGATAGCAACCTCAGTATCTCTGCCCTCAATGTTGCTGATAGAAACAGAAACATCGACTTTTCCGCGGGATATCTTGGACTTTAGAAGCACCTTTAGTTTTTCATCAATATAATTATATGACCTTGGAATACGTGAATTGTATTCATAATATCTATGATTAACGGAGCGGATTTCAACAAGAATATCCCTTCCATTAAGAATCATCTGCGACCTGCCGTAGCCTGTCATACTTTTAATCACCGGATCGCCCTCTTTCATTATAAAATAAGATATACATAAATTTACGCATAACTACACTATTTTATTATACCACTTTTCAGCAGAAAATGCAAGGGCTTGACGAAAAACAAATCGCACAAAAAGGTATGCCGAAGCGTCCCACAATTTAAACAATATTTAAAACCATATTACAATGTGTAACTGGCAGATACAGGAGAGAGTTTCATCTAAAAGATTATTACAACTTTTCATCAAATAAAAAGGGACGCCGAAGCGTCCCTTTGATATTGTTATTCAGTAATTATTTGATTACTTAGCAGCTGCATCGTACTCATCAGCAGTCATTGGGAACTGTGATGTCTTAACGAGACCAGCGTCAACGCCCTTGATAGCGATAGAGTCAGCAGTTGTGATACCACCGCCGTTGTCGATAACGTCACCGTTGAGCTCACCCTGAGCTGTAAGGCCGTACTTATCGGGGTTACCAAGAGCCTGGAGGATAGCTGTGGAGTCAGCAATTGTTACCTTGCCGTCACAGTTAGCGTCACCCCAGAGAACATCACCTGTTGGAGGTTCTGTCTTATCATCCTCACCAGGACCACCAACATCAGGAGTACCAGGGTTGCCGCCTTCGCCGATGTTTACATCATTCTGGTCCTCTGTAGCAAGATGAGCTTCATCCTCAAGGAATGATGCAATCCAAGCAAGAGGTGCGTTCCAGTTGATTGTAACTTCGTTTGTAGACCAAGCTTCGATAGAGTCAACGAAACATCTCTGTGAGGGGTTAGTTGTCTCACCGGGAACGAATCCGAGAGCACGAACGTATGGATCCTGGAGACCTGCGTTAGGACCGCCGGAGAGAACTCCGTCAGGAGCCATAGGCAGAGTCTTATCAAGCTCGTAAGACCAGTATCTGTGGTGAGGATTCTTTTCCTTGTACTGACCGTAACCTGTAACGAATGAGAATGAAAGCGGGTTGTTACCAAGGAGGTAGTCCATAGCCTGTGTAACACCGTTCATGTATGTTCTCTGACCTGTAAGGTCATAAGCGTAAGCCATAACGATACAGTTGTTGATAACCATTGAGTTTGAACCCCACTCATAACCGTTGATCTTAATCTTAGGATCGAGGTTGTTCGGGTCATTATAGTCAGGACCGTCGTAGATATAAGGAATACCGTAACCCTGCTGCTCTTCCATAGCAATGTAGTCATCAGCAGCCTTAAGGATATTTGCATTCAGCTTTTCAACTTCGCTGTCTGAAAGGAGATCATGGTGGAGAGCAAGTGTAAGTGAACCAGCGGAAGCAGTATTACCCCAGTTGAATGAAGTAAATGAACCGTCCTTGTTCTCACCGCCGACCATTCTTGTCTTACATGTGTAAGCATACTCAGAATCGTCGATAACCTGCTTGAATGTATCAGCAGCAGAATTGCCCATACGTGAAGCAGAAACGAAGATTTCGCAAGCTGCCCAGTAAGCGTCATCGAGAACGTTATTATCACCGTAAGGTCCGCCGCCCTTTGCCTGCCACATAGGAGCGTAGAGTGATTCCTCATTAATTTCCTCAGCAGGACATTTTGTATCAAGTGTAGGATGCTGAACTTCCTTAGAATCATATTCATACCAGTGCTTCTCATAAGCCTCGAAAGCTTCGATAGCTGTCTCAAGGTATGTCTCAGCCTTAGATGAATCATAATCAGCCCAGAGTCTTGCAGCCTGAGCAGCACAAGCAGCGTAGTTCAGTGTAGCAGCAAGCGTAGGAGGCTTAACAATACGAACTGTTTCCCACTCTTCCTCGTAGTCCCAAGGTCTTGTAGCAAGTCCTGTCCACTTGTGGTCGTGGAGCTTGTGGTAGTAAAGACCATCAGCCTTCTTGCCCCATGTAGGCTCAGAAGCCTCAACCTTCATCTGAGCGATGAAATCGAGCTCAACAGCAGCTTCATTAAGAACGTCAGGAGTACCGTCTCCAGCCTCAGGAATTACAACAACGCCTGAATCATCTGCAAACTTCTCAGTATCTGTACCGTACATAGCAGATCTCTCATACATGTTCTGAAGTGTCCAGATAGAGATACCACCGTTTACAACGTACTTACCGTGGTCACCGGCATCGTACCAACCGCCGTTAGCAGTAAGCTTTGAAGAAGCATATGTACCTGTAGCTTCTGTCTCGCTTGAATACTCATTCATCCAGATTTTCTGAACAGAAGCTGTATCTGTCTTATGACCACCCTTATGGCCCATTCCTGTACCCTTGCCGTCTTCACCGCCTGATGTACAGTACTGGTCTTCAATATCAATACCTGAACGGTTCTGATAGAAGTAGTTCATAGCGTTTGTAAGAAGTCTGTGTGACTTATCAGCATAAATGTTATCGCCGATGTAGAAGTTGAATGATCTCCACTTCTCGCCTGCAATACGGAGATAATACTCACCGGGAGTTGTAAAATCTGTAAAGTCAAGCTTGTAAACAGTATCAGCAGAGTCCGCATCATTAATCTTGTTGCCTGATGTACCTGTGTAAACTACCTCGTTTGACTTAGCATCAACGAGTTCAAAGTCATATGTAGATGCAGAAAGTGAAAGCTTGGATGAACCATGAAGGATATCACCTGCGTTATCACCGAATGTAGCAATCTTCTGGAGATTTGAATAGTAACCAATCTGGTTTACAGAAATATAGTTAAGAATCTCATCGCCGTCCATAAGAATGTCAGGATTTGTCTTAGAAGCATAGTCACGGCTTACAGCACCGAATGAGTTGCTGGGGTCAGCATTACATGAACCCTCTACATACTCATCAGGACAATCTGTACAGATGATAGAGATTTCCTCGAACCAGATTTCGTCGCCTGCCTTAGCGTTACCTTCCCACTTAGTACCGTCAGCGTAATGGAATGCCCACTCAACGCCCTCGAGGTCCTGTGAAGGCTTGAATGTACCTGTAACAGTCTGTGAAGAAGAAGAAAGCTTGAGAGCCTTACCCCACTGACCGCCGAAAGCAGGTCCGGTTTCCATCTTTGTCTCGTTGAGAACGAAGTATTCGTTTTCACCGCTGATATCGGAAATCTTAGAGCAAAGTTCCATACCTGTTGAACCCTTAACAGTGAAGCTGAAATCATAAGAATGGCCAGCCTTGAAGTTAAGGTTTCTGCATCTGAACTGAAGATCCCACTTTTCGTGGTCGCCACCAATAGGATTTACAACTGTAACGTGGAAAGCACCGTCTTCGATAGCAAAGTTCTGCTTAGCGGGGCTTGTTTCGCAAGTGTGCCAAGGAAGTGCCTTGTAGTCAAAAGTAGTCTCACCGAGAACCTGACCAGCAGAAGCACTCATTGTTACAACATTTGCAACTGTGGGTGCAATCATAGTAGCAGCCATAAGGCTTGCAACGATTGCGCTTTTAATTTTCTTGTGCATTTTTATACCCTCCCAAAAGAATTAAAAATATTTTTCTATAACGCAGTACCAGTGCATATACCGCGGTTATAAATATGATTCAACGAGGACAGTTAATCCGCATGGATATAACTTGCACCTGTCCCTACCCGTTATCCTAATTATAGTATATAACGGAAAAAAAGTAAATAGCTTTTTGAAATTTCGTTTATTTCTATAATACAGCAAAGATATTTTTGTGTATTTTTTACAATTGACAACAAAAAATAAAGAGGGCATAAGCCCTCTTTATGTCCGAAATATGAATTAGTTAGTTTTTAAGCGGAAGATCCTTTACATCTATAAGTTTAGCATCAACTTTAAGAATCGTAATAGCATCATCAGCTGTAATGCCCGCAACGCCATTTACATCAGCATTTGCAGTACCCTCTTCGGAAAGTCCATATTTATCGGCATTTCCAAGAGCCTGTAAAATAGCCGTAGAATCGGCAACTGTAACCTTACCGTCGCAGTTTGCGTCACCGTAGAGAATATCTCCGACAGGCTCTGTAGGAACATCAGGCTCGTCAGTGGGATCAACAACAGGATCAGTAGGCTCATCAACAGGATCTGTAGGAGTAACAACAGGAGGCTCAGTAGCGCCAAGGTCAGCACCTGGAACAGCCTTTGTGCCGTCGGGTTCTTCGCCCCATACGAGCGCACCGTTTACATACATAGGGATATGCTTATTATAAGAAGCAGGGTCTTTGAGGCTGTCTGTAGCAGTTACGCCCTCGTAAGACCAGTCGTTTGTGGGGTCCCATGCACCCTTTGTGGGAGTACCATCAATAGCGTCGGGGATTGATACTCTGAACTGTACCTCGTCACGATGCTCGCTCTGTCCTGTCGGCTGAATAGCTCTGCCGTCCTCAAACTTAACTTCTGCGTAGTATGTGTTTCCTGTAGGATCGCCCTCATACTTATAAGGACCCGAAACAGTGCCGTAGCCCTGCTCGCCTGCTGTATACTGCTGAGCCTTACCCTCAACCTTAACTATATCAACAGAATATCCTGCTTCGAGGAGCTCAGAAACGTCGAAATAGTAGCGGTAGGAGATATCTTTCTGAACTCTTGCAGGCCATGCTGTGTGGTTCATAGCCCATGCCTTGATTTCAGTGTAGCTATCACCCTTACCGTTAAGAACAGCACCGACTTTCCACTCGTCCCATGTGGGAGTTTCAACAGGTGGGAAGTTTGCAAGCTTTTCGCCGCCCTTATCAGCAATCATAGCACACATTGCAGCTGTAAATCCTGCGTTATAGTCGATAGCAACCTCTGAATACTCATACTGAGCAACACTGTTTGTATACTCACCTGACTGGTTAGGACCTCCTACGAGAGCGCCGTAGAGCGTATGAGCATACTCTGTCTGCCAGCCCTCATTGCTTCCGGGCTGACCAAGGTCATTCCAGTGGTCATCATGAACGCCTGATGTTGTTCTGTGGTGGATAGCTGTAGGATTCTTGTCGCCCATACCGAGAACATAGCAAAGACCAAGATCATTGTCTCCGAACATATAGTCAAGCTGACCCTGTGCCCAGTTGTTGTACTTATCAGCAAGAGCAGCGTCATCCTTGAAAATAGTATCAGCTGCAAGCTTTGCAATCCATACAGTATTTGCAGAGTGACGGTTTGCGCCCCAGTTCATGAGCCAAGCAAGTCCGTCGGGAGTATATGTTACTCTCTTTCCGCCGTATCCCTCATCCCAGTAATCAAGGTGGTGAGCGATGTGGTCAATCCACTCCTGCTTGCCTGTATTCATAGCATAGAGGAGAGCCGCAGCCTGTGTTGTATCGTCCCAGCAGAAGCCCCATGTGTACTTCCAGTCTGTAGACTGGCTCTCAGTTGGGAACTGAGGGATATAATCAGATTCAATCTTATCGAGATAGCTCTTGTCGTCTGTAGCCATATAGAGCCAGTTTGCAGCGTACATACAATCATCTACCCACGAGCTTGGCTTGTACATACTTCCCATAGCACCGTTTTCATTGTCTCTGATTGAATCAGCTGTCTCAAAATATTTCTTAGCCTGTGCAAGATATTCAGCCGCCTTATCGGGCTGGTCATCCTTGAAGATAATATATCCCTGTGCAAGAGCAGCGGCACAGAGTGCGATTGTTGTAGAATCTGCGATTTCGTCGTAAGGACGCTCCCAATCGCCGTTGTTGAGGTGATGCTTTCTGAGATATACCTCAGCACTGCACCAGATGTTATGGTCAGTTGAGCCGCCTGTGAAGTCACCGATTGTACCGATAACCTTACCGCCTCTGTCTGCCTGCATAACGTAATCAAGTCCCCACTGGACATTGTTGCGATAAACCTCGCCCAGACCTGCCTTATCTACGGCATCTTTGTACTGGATATAGCCCCATGCAAGAACAGATGCGGAATATGCATTTGTCAAAGTGAACTTGAAGTGGTCGCCTGCATCGAACCAACCGCCTGGGATGATGTCAGTTTCAACACCCTCCTCGTTAATCATTGAGTCAGCTCTCCACGGAACAGAATTCCATTCAGGAAGAATACCTGACTGCTGTACCTCATAGAAGAACAAGGATTTCTGGAGTGCTTCTGCATAGTTGACATCAACTGCAGCCGAGGACTGCGCCAACGGAAGCGCTGACAGCATACCTGCGGAAACTGCCATAGCAGAAAGAGCCGCTGTGATTTTCTTAAAATTCATTATTAACTACCCCTCTCGATAATTTTGGTGTACATAATGTATTTTTGGTACACCATTACATTTTAAATATACACCATTTTCAAACTTTTGTCAAGGTTTGCATAGATTTTAGACCAATTTAACAATACCAAAACAGATTTTTCAGCAGTTTGCACAGAAAAATTATCACCCAAAACAAATATGGACGTTTTTTCATCGGTAAATCCCCATTTATTCCGCATCAGAAGCAGAATCAACCAATTCGCAGTACATATCGTCAACATTTTTATTTTTAGCCATTTGCAGTCTGATAAATTCGGCAGGAAAAAAGCACCCATTTTCTTTGCAGTCAATAAATGCAAACAACGCATAATCAACGTCTTCCTCGTCTATCGCCCATATAATTCCGTTATCTGAATTATAAAACACAGAGCATTTTATACTGTTATCAATTACTATTGTAACTGATTTTAACTGTAAATTAGCCTTTTTCATATTTATAACAGATAAATCAAATGAAATATCTAATTCTTGTGACTGCCCATTCAGAACAGCTTCAAAAGCGGATATTAATTTATCATTTCCAACTCTGTCAAAAGTCATATAAACCGACCTTTTATCCTGTCTGACAATTTTAATCATATACAATCACCCTGCTATATTTCTCTGTATAGTTATCTTTCGCTGTCCGAACGACATTTTCAGTATTTCCACAATACAGACACATTCTCAGCCTTATTTTTCGAGTACGCAATGAAACAGTTCAAGATACTGCCCGTTTTCAAGAGTAACTATTTTTTCTTCTGTGTAATTCTCACGGAAAAATTCATACATTGCGTCATCGTCGAAATCTTCAAGGCTGTCATGTACATAATAGAAATACATATCACTATCATCAATGGTTTTAACCTTATAAGTGCCGGCTTCGACATCAACTCCTACTTTAAACATACCCGAATGTTCAAAGGGATTATTCTCTATTGTATGCATTGAAGTATCATAGGCACTGCACCACGCTAAATCCAGATATTGCCCAACCTCCAGTTTAACATATCGGGAAGATTCAAACCACGAACCGAAAATTTCTTCTTCATCATCCGAAAGTGAAGCATAAGCCTCATCGAACCCATCAGGCACATTACTGCCTAAATCATCGGAGTAAAGAAGATATTCTCCGGCAGGAATATCCTCGCCTACAACGTATTCTCCTCTTGGGTACACTCCCACGTTTTCATCATCTTCCACAGGATTTTCAGAAAAATCAATTTCAGGTACTTCAATATCAGATACTTCAATTTCAGGTATCTCTATATCGGGAATACTTATCTCAGGCATACTGATTTCGGGAATTTCTATGGAAATTTTCTCTTTATTTCTTCGCTCATTTTCGTCTAATATATTGTGCAAAACAGAAAAACCCACCATAATCACCGCAATAATAATAACCAGTATAATAAATACCAAAAGATTATTTGAATTTTTTCGGTCGCCTTTATTTTTTTCTTTTATTATTCCCTTTTTAAAGTCCTCACCGCAGTGAGTACAGAATTTATTAGTCGCAGGCTGTATTGTTCCGCAGATTTCGCATATAACCTCGTCCAATTCCTGTTCGCTGTGAACGTCCTCTGTATCATATCCGCAATATTCATCTTTCATATAATCGCCACCTTTACAAAAAAGGCCATACCTTGCGGTACAGCCTTTTAAATCTCAATTTACGGGATTATTCCTCGTCCTCGTAATCCTCGTCCTCAGCGTCGTCTGCATCCTCAAGAAGAGCACGCATAGAAATGCTGATTCTCTTGGACTCGTCATCGATGTCGATAATCTTAACATCAACTACATCGCCAACAGAAACGATATCCTTAACGTTCTCAACCTTCTTGTCAGCAAGCTGTGAAATGTGGATAAGACCGTCTACACCGTCAATGATCTGTGCAAATGCACCGAAGCTTGTTGTAGAAACGATTGTAGCCTTAACAACATCGTCGATAGCGTACTGTGACTTGAAGATTTCCCAAGGATTGTCCTCAGCCTTCTTGAAGCCGAGAGAAATTCTGTTCTCCTCAGCGTTGAGATCCTTGATGTATACTTCAAGAGTATCGCCAACAGATACAACTTCGCTGGGGTGCTTGATGCGCTTCCATGAGAGCTCAGAAATATGAACCATACCGTCGATACCGCCGAGATCAACGAATGCACCGAAGCTTGTAAGGGACTTAACCTTACCTACGTATGTCTTGCCGATTTCAGCATCAGCCCAGAATGCAGCTCTTGCCTCTTCCTTCTTAGCGGAATCAACAGCCTTGATAGAACCAACAGCTCTCTTCTTGCCGCCCTCGTCTACCTCGATAATCTTGAACTGAACCTTCTGCTTGTTGAGCTGATCAAGCTCTGCTCCTCTTGGGAGACCTGTCTGTGAAGCAGGAATAAAGATTCTTACGCCCATATAGCTGAGAGTAACACCCTTGTTTACTACACGGCTGATTGTTCCCTCAAGAACAGTACCCTCTTCCTTAGCCTTGACAACAGTGTCATAGCCAGCCTGCTCGTCAACCTTTCTCTTGGAAAGAGCAACTGTACCCTCGCCGTCATTTACCTTGATAACGATGAGTTCAATTTTATCGCCAACGGATACGATATCCTCAGGCTTCTTTGTGGAATCATCAGTAAGATCCTCAAGCTTAACGTAGCCTGTATGCTTTGTACCGAGGTCTACAGTAATCTCAGCGTTATCAACGCTAACTACGTAACCCTCTACCTTCTCTCCTGTATGTATTTTCTTGAAAGACTGATCGAGAGCTTCCGCAAAATCGATCTCCTCATCAATTGCATTGAGATTTACATTCTCTGTCATGGTTGTTTGTACCTCCTCGATTATATATGCCGGCGTGGATGCCCCGGCTGTTATGCCGATTTTGCCGGCACAGGGCAGCATCAAAGATGAAAGCTCGTCCGAATTTTCTATGTGATACGTTTTACAATAACGGCTGCACACCTCGTAGAGTTTCACGGTGTTTGAGCTGTGTTTACCGCCCACAACGAGCATAACGTCAGAATTTTTAGCAAGTTCAGCTGCATCTGACTGTCTCGTATCTGTAGCACTGCATATTGTATCGAATATAACAATATCGGGATTATCTTTAGGAATCACCTTTAAACATTCTTCCCATTCTATTATATTATACGTCGTTTGTGCGACAAAAGCAAGCTTTTTTTGCAAAAAATTCTCGTTTTTCTCAAAAACGTGTTTTAGCTCAACATTATCCTTAAAAACGCAGTATTTTTGTTCACAATGACCAATAATTCCCTGTATCTCAGGATGATTTACATCACCTGCAATGAGAATCATATATCCCTCTTTTGATTTTTCCGCAACTATCTTATGAATTTTTGCGACAAAAGGACACGTAGCGTCGAGCATACGACAGCCTTTTTCCCTAATTTTATCGTACACATCCCGCCCTACACCGTGGGAACGGATTACAACTGTCTCATCGGGGAGAAGCTCATCAACGGAATTTACCACTCTTGCACCTTTGGCGTTCATATCATTCACTACGTCCTGATTATGTATTATAGGCCCAAGGGTAGCCACCTTCGTGTTGCTTTCCAATTCATTATACACCATTTTTACGGCTCTGTCAACCCCGAAACAGAATCCCGCTGATTTTGCCACTGTGACTTTATTCATCTGCCTGCTCCTTTTCGGTGTTATCAGTAAGCTTTTCAGGCTCAGGCTCGCCCTCCACAAGGAGCTTTATATCAGCCATATAGCGATTTTTCAGCTTTACAAGCTGTCTCGGATTTGGCGTATCACAGATTTCAACATATTCCGCAGGATTAATAGGCGCGCCGTATTTTATCGTTATCTTTGTTCGGAATTTCAGCTTTTCGCCGAATACAAGTCCTATTGGAACTATTGGCTTATTTGCGCGTACTGCTATTACTGCCGCGCCTGAATGTCCGCGGTGCACCTTGCCGTCCTTAGAGCGTGTGCCCTCGGGGAAAATTACAAGATTCTGTCCGCTTTGAAGTCTTTCAACGGCTGTGTCAAGAACTCCTGTATCGCCTTTACCGCGAGATACGGGAAATGCTCCAAGATTTCTTATAAGCCAGCCGAAAACCTTGTTTTTAAACAATTCTTCCTTAGCCATAAAGGAGTGCTTGCCCTTTATACCGCAGCTTACAAGGGGTGGGTCAGCGTTTGTGCGGTGATTTGAAGCAAAAATCACATTTGTATCCTTTGGAATATTCTCTTTGCCCTCCAGCTTTACGCTGAATGCTATCTTCATGGCAATCCATACAAGCCATTTACAAATATAAAACATACTACACTCTCTCCTTAATTATTTCAGCAATTTTTGCCGCAGACTGCTCCAGTGTCAGCTCTGTTGTATCTACAAGAACAGCGTCCTCTGCCTGTTTCAGCGGAGCTGTCTCACGATTCATGTCGTTGTAATCGCGTTCAATTATATCCTTGAGTATCTCCTCATAAGTCGGACAATCAGGCTTTTCTGAAAGCTCTTTGTATCGGCGGTTTGCTCGTTCCTCTGCTGAGGCTGTAAGGAATATCTTTACATCGGCATTTGGAAGCACAACCGTTCCGATATCTCTGCCGTCCATGATTATATTATTCTCACGGGCAAGCTTCTGCTGCAAATCGAAAAGTCTTGCTCTCACCGCAGGAATAGCAGATGTTCTCGATGCCGCCATTGAGATTTCGGGAGTGCGGATAAGGTCTGAAACGTCTCTGTCACCGAGGTAAACACGCTGAGTTCCGTCAACGAATTTCAGGGAAACTTCAACCTCCTCCATATGCTTTTCAGCCTCCTCATCGGGAATATTATTCTCCGTGAGATAAAGGGCAACTGCACGGTACATCGCTCCCGTGTCAACGTAGATATACCCCATTTCCGCTGAAACCATTTTCGCAATTGTGCTTTTTCCTGCTCCGGCAGGGCCGTCAATAGCTATATTTATTGTTTTCATAAACTATCTCCATTCTATAAATGATACTGCCGCATCTACAGCAACAGCCGCAGCTGTAAGAACTGCAAATCCTATACATACCCACTTCGGAAGTTTTTCGCTGAGTTTTCCCGAAAGCGGATGAACTGCAAAGAGATACAGCAGGGCGAATAAGCCGAATATTACGCTTGAAATCAGGCTTGCTCGGTCAAGTATTGAAAAATACCAGTCCTCATATGTCCAGAAGTGTCTGCCGAATATAAAATCAAGCAGATATGACGCGCCAAGTTCAAAAACCGTTGTGATTACCGCCGAAACAGTAAACACGAATAAAGGACTGTGCTTTTTTCTGCCGAGAACAGCAAGGAGAATAAACGCTCCCACGGCATATATCGGCACAATTGGCATATGAAGCATACCTCTGTTGTAGACATACCCGTACATTATCCACACAACCGCGACCTCGTAAAGCCAGCCCACAAAGCCTGCAAGCATAAACTCAAATGAATATCGGAAAAAATTTCTGAAAAAGTTCTCCATAATCAACTGCGTATCTCCGCACCAAAGGGTAAAAGTGCAAGCTTTGCAAGCTTGAAAAACTGAATTCCGAAAGGTATGCCGATTATTGTAATGCACAGGCAAATTCCCCATAAACAAAAGGCAACCGCCATTTCAAGACCGCCGAAAATCAGCCATAAAATGTTTATTATTGTGGAAACTGCGCCGCCCTTGTATTCAACTTCCTTGCCAAAGGGCATAAAGGAAAGCCCTGCAAACTTGAAGCATTGCACGCCCACGGGAATTCCCACAATGGTTATGCACCACAGAAATCCCACGATTATCCAGCATAATGCGCTGAATAAACCGCCGAAAATAACCCATAAAATATTACCAATACATCCCATATCTGTCACTCCTTTTAGATGTTAGAGGTGAGAGGATAGAGGTTAGAATTGTGGACGGTGGAAAATATTTCTACCGTCTTTTCTTATGTATGCTGATACTATTTCTAACTTCTAACCTCTAAACGACTAAAGACTTAAAGCCGCTGAATACGCGGTAGAGAATGCAATCTGCAAATTAAATCCTCCTGTGTATGCGTCAACGTCTATAACCTCTCCTGCAAAGAAAAGCCCGCTTACAAGCTTGGATTCCATAGTTTTCGGGTCTATTTCCTTTACGCTCACTCCGCCGCTGGTGATTATCGCCTCGTCAATGGGGCGGAATCCTGATATTCTCACGGGGAAAGCCTTTATTAATTCCCCGAATTTCCGTCGTTCCTCTTTGGTAATGCTGTTAATCTTCCTTTCGGGAGCGATTCCCGAAAGTTTCACCATTACAGGTATCATTTTTGCAGGAAGAAGCTTGCGTATGCCGTTCTGGAAGTCACGGTTGAGATTTTCCGCGAAATCGCGCTGAATACGCGCGTCAAGCTGTTCAGCAGTGAGGGCAGGTTTCAGGTCGATAACAGCCTTGAAGCGATTTGGTTTCATCTCTTTGATATGACTGCTTGCAGAAAGCACAAGAGGACCGCTCAATCCGAAATGAGTGAACAGCATTTCTCCCATTTCGCTGTATACCGTCTTTTCGCCCTCCATAAGCTTCAATGTGACATTGCGGAGTGAAAGTCCCATAAGCTCCGCGCAGAATTTATCGGGAGAGGTAAGCGGCACAAGGCTGGGTTTCAGTTCCGTTACGGTATGACCTGCCTGTTCCGCGAAAATATAGCCGTCACCTGTTGAGCCTGTTGCAGGATAGGATTTTCCGCCGCAGGCAACAAGAACGCTCTGACTGCGATATTCCTTGCCGTCAGCAATTACTCCCTTGCATACTCCGTCCACAATAATCAGCGACTTTACCGCTTTTCTCACGATTCTTACCCCGAGATTTTTCAACTCGCGGTCAAGGGCGTTTACGATATCCTCTGCGTTGTCGCTGACAGGAAATACTCTGTTACCCCTTTCGGTTTTCAGAGGCACTCCAAGTTCCTCGAAAAAAGCCATTGTTTCCTCTGCGCCGTACATTGCAAAGGAACTGTACATAAATCGGCTGTTTACAGGGATATTCTCCATATGCTCACGAGTAGGGGAATTGTTGGTAACGTTGCAGCGCCCCTTGCCCGTTATGCGCAGTTTTCTGCCGATGCGCTCATTTTTTTCAAAAAGCATAACGCTCTTTCCCCAGCGCGCCGCATATATAGCCGCAACACATCCTGCCGCGCCGCCGCCTATTATAATAGTATCTGTCATTTTTATTTCCTTTTAAATAAATTTTCAAGCCTTGCCGATATTTTTTCCCTGTGTTCTGCGGCGGCGAGTTCATCTCTGAAATATATTCCGTTTTCAAAGGTGAGCATATCGCCCTCCTTTACGCCGTCGGGAAGCTGTGAAAGGGGGATATCAAGCATTATTCCCTCGTTTTCAATTACGGCATAGCCATTTTCTATGCGGTCGATTACCATGAATTTTTCCTTTCCGTTGACACTTCAAGCTCTTTTCCGTCGGAGGCTATAACAACCGTTCCGTCAAGGTCTGTGCGGTATATCTGGTCGGCAAATTTGTCAAAACGCTTCATTACTGAATCTACGGGATGACCGTAGCTGTTCCCTGCACCGCAGGACACCACAACAATTTCAGGTGAAAGGGCTGTGAGGAACAAATCCGTATTTGATGTATCGCTTCCGTGGTGTGCCGCCTTATATACGTCAACGTTTTCGGTTACTCCCGATAGAACCATTTTTTCCTCAGCCTCTGCCTCGGCATCTCCTGTAAAGCAGAAATTGTTCTTGCCGTGTTTCAATATTACTCCCACAGAGCAGTTATTGAGATTTTCACTGTCGCACTGCCACGGAGAGATTATACGGAATTCCGCGTCGCCCATTTGCTTTTTCATTCCCACTTCCGCTTTTACAAGGTCTGTTTCGGTATCCTCCACAGCGTCGAGAAATTTTTCAAAATATACGGAAACGGGAATCGCCTCTGTTGTGAGCGGTGGAATTATTACCTCTCCAACGTCAAAACAGCTGATTATCTCGCTCATTCCGCCCATGTGGTCGGAGTGAGGGTGAGTTGCTATGACGTAATCGAGAGCTTCAACGCCCTCCCTGTAGAGATAGCCGATAACCTTATCAGCCTCAGAGTGTTCGCCGCAGTCTATGAGCATATTTTCGCCGCCGCAGCTGATGTAAATGCAGTCCCCTTGCCCTACATCGATGAAATGAACTTTGAGATTGTCGTCAGCAGGCTTGTGAATACTTCCTCTTACGCTGTTCCATACAATTATCGCTATCAGCAGGAAAATACTGAGTATTACTGTGCCGATTCCGCCTAAATTCTGGGTTTTCCGCCCTGTTTCTTTCCTGTCAGTCTGCTTTTGGATTTTGTATCTTTTCGGTTCTGGGACTTTGGTTGATGTCCTGAACCGCGTTTTTTCTGATTTCTGCCGTCTTGCCATTGTTTTTCACCGCCCTTACTGCGTGATTTCGGCTTGTCGTCCTCAACAAGACAATTTGGCGAACTGCCTATGAGGTCATAACGTCCTGCTTTTTTCAGTGCTTCAAGGACAATTTCTTTATTCTGAGGGCGGAAATACTGTAACAGTGCCCTCTGCATTGCCTTTTCCTTTGGAGTTTTCGGTACATACACCTTTTCCATGGTGTAAGGGTCAAGCTCCGTGTAGAACATACAAGTTGAAATCGTGCCTGGTGTTGGGTAGAAATCCTGCACCTGCTCAGGACGGATTTTGTTGTCACGGAGGAAAAGTGCAAGGTCTATAGCCTCGTTCAGCGTACTTCCGGGGTGAGATGACATGAGATATGGCACAAGATATTGTTCCTTGCCGATTCCCTTTGTTATCTCGTAAAATCGCTTCTGAAATGCCTTGTATGCTTCAATATGAGGCTTTCCCATTTTGTCAAGAACAACGGCTGAACAATGCTCGGGAGCGACCTTAAGCTGTCCGCTTACGTGATGTTTTATCAACTCACGGATAAATTCGTCGTTTTTGTCCTCCATAAGATAGTCATAGCGGATTCCTGAACGGATAAACACTCGCTTTATGCCCTTGATTGCCCTGATTTTACGCAGCATAGCCAGATATTCGCTGTGGTCTGCCTTTAATGCAGGGCATGGTGTGGGAGCAAGGCATTTTTTACCCATGCAAAGCCCCTTTTCAATCTGCTTTTCGCATGAAGTGTGACGGAAATTTGCCGTCGGACCGCCTACATCATGGATATATCCCTTGAAATCGGGCATTTTTGTAATTCTCTCTGCCTCCGCAAGAACGGATTCCTCACTTCTTACGGTGATTTTTCGCCCCTGATGAAGGGCAATCGAACAGAAATTACAGTATCCGAAACAGCCGCGGTTATGAGTGATTGAAAAACGTACTTCCTCAATTCCCGGAACACCGCCCAAAGCCTCATATGACGGGTGATACCGCCGTGTATAAGGCAAACTGTATATGTAATCCAGCTCCTCTGTTGTAAGACTCTTTGCAGGGGGATTCTGCACAAGCATCATGTTTCCGTGGCGCTGAATTACCGTCTTGCCGTATACCTCGTCCTGCCAGTCGTACTGGATTTTCGTAGCCTTGGCATATTCCTTTTTGTTGTCGCGTACCTGCTCAAATGAGGGGCACTGCGCCGCACCTAAAGGCGTATTTACAGGCTCTGTCATGTAGCAAGTACCGCGTATATCGTGGATTTCACGTATATTTTCGCCATTTGCAAGGCGCGTGCAAAGCTCCTGTATCTGATGCTCGCCCATGCCGAACATAAGCAAATCTGCGCCGCTGTCTGCAAGAACTGAGGGACGGACAGCATCGTCCCAGTAGTCGTAATGGGCGAAACGTCGGAGAGAGGCTTCAAGTCCACCGATAGCTATTGGGATATCCCCGAAATACTCGCGGAGCTTCTGGCAGTACACAATAACAGCTCTGTCAGGACGTTTTCCTGCCACTCCCCCAGCTGTATAAGCATCGTCGGAACGCTTTCGCTTTGCCGCTGTGTAGTGTGCAACCATGGAATCTATATTTCCCGATGTCACCAGAAAGGCATACTTAGGTCTGCCGAATTTGCGGAAATCCCTGTCGCTGTGCCAGTCGGGCTGAGAGATAATTCCCACTGTATATCCCATAGCTTCAATAAGACGGGTAACAATTGCCGCACCAAAGCTTGGGTGGTCAACGTAGGCATCTCCTGTTATGTAAATGAAATCAAACTGCTCAATGCCGTTTTCTTCCATTTCTTTCCTCGTTAAAGGTATAAACTTATCGTACATATAATTATATCACCAATCAGTCGCAGTCTGCGTCAAACTTCACTTTTGAGAAGTCGCGGTTGAGCAGGTCTGCTTTATTCATAATCCAGTAAGCCGTCCACATACAGCCAATATTGTAATCGAACTGGAACAGATTTACTTCGTCCTCGTCAAGCTCGGGGACGTTTGCGCCCTTGGGTACGCCAAGAAGCTTATCACAGCTTTCCGAAAGTTCGTAAGCATCTATATCAAGAGTTTCCTCAAGTCCGTCAATATCGTCTGCCGCATATTTCTCATATTCGTCAATACTGTTGAACTCTATTGCGCTCTCGGGGATACATTCCTCAAAATATTTGATGTAATAATCGCAGGGAGGAAATGTCCGTTTCAACTTGGACATATCACCGTCCCACCAGAATATCTTCTGACTGTCGTATTTTTCGGGATTGTCAAGGATGTACTCAACCCATTCATTGCTTATGAGAGGTGCTCCCTCGCCGCTCCAGAAGATGTATAACATTCCCCTTTCGGGCAGGAGTTTTTCTATGTCTGCCCCCGATTCAGCCAATTCATAGAGGTTAATCTGCGCCACAAGCTGCATTGCGGATTCTTCGTATCTCTCCGCTGTGCCTGCGCTCTGTCCTCTGAGCCATTTCATCGTATAACCCGACATTACGGGATATTCCACATTGGGCGGCAAATCGGGAAATCCACCGATTTTGCTTGCTCCTACGGGTATATCATCTTTATACTCCTTGACGAAACAGCCCACGGCGTTGCGGTAGTACTTTTTCAACTCCGCCGCCATATCGCTCAAACCCATTTTTTCAAGCTTTTCCATTGCTGTCATGTAATCAGACATAAAAATTCACTCCTTTTTCATTGTTTTATTTTCATCATTGCGGGCGGATAATATCCGCCCCTACAAATTATTCCTCTAATTTGCGCATTTTCCATTCGTCAAACTGCATTTTGGACATAAGCACCTTTCGGGGTTTTGACCCCTCCGCTTCGCTGACTATACCGCGTTCCTCCAGCTCGTCCATGATACGTGAAGCCCTCGCGTATCCCAGTTTCAGCTTCCTTTGAAGCATGGTTGTGGATATCTGCCCGTTATTCACTGCAACCTCTGCCGCTCTGATTATCAAATCTTCATCGGAGCCTGCATCAAATCCGCTGTCAGAACTGCCGCCATGGTCACCCTTTGTCTGCGGCACGAAGTTTTCAACAGCTTCAACAATCTGCTTGTCGTATTCCCCTGTTGCCTGTGCGCGTATGAAATTCAATGTTTCGTTGATATCCTTTGAAGAAGCAAAACACCCCTGTATACGTATAGGCTTGCTTGTACCAATGGGCATATACAGCATATCGCCGTTGCCAAGGAGCTTATCCGCGCCTGCCATATCAATAATTGTTCTGGAATCCACCTGCGACATAACTGAAAGCGCAATACGGCTTGGGATATTCGCCTTGATAAGACCTGTGATAACGTCTGTAGTCGGTCGCTGAGTTGCTACAACAAGGTGCATACCTGCTGCACGTCCCATTTGTGCAAGGCGGCATATGGAATCTTCAACTTCTTTTCCTGCCACAAGCATCATATCCGCAAGCTCGTCAATAAATATGACAATCTGAGGCATACGGGGTATTTCATCGTCATCATCGGCTATTTCGTTGTAGGATTTTATATCATTTGCACCAATATCCGCAAAGGTATTGTATCGGCGCATCATCTCATTTACCGCCCAGTTAAGCGCGCCTGCCGCTTTTTTAGCCTCGGTGACAATCGGAATAAGCAGATGCGGTATACCGTCAAACACCTTGAATTCAACAACCTTAGGGTCAATAAGGATAATCTTTACCTCATCGGGCTTTGCCTTATAGAGTATGCTCATGATTATGGAACGTGTACATACGGATTTACCTGAGCCTGTCGTACCTGCAATAATAACATGGGGCATCTTCGTAATATCGCCTACAATGGCATTTCCTGTAATATCCTTTCCCACTGCAAAGGCAAGCTTGCTGTCAGCATTTCTGAACTCAGCAGATGAAAGAATTTCGCGGAGAGTTACAACATCCTTGTTGATATTCGGTACCTCTATACCAACTGCCGCCTTACCGGGAACGGGAGCTTCAAGACGTACACCCTGAGCCGCAAGACTAAGGGCGATATCGTCCTCAAGTCCGCGTATTTTCGATACTTTTACACCTGCTCCGGGCTGTATCTCATAACGGGTAATTGACGGTCCTCTGTAGATATCCTTGATAGTAACCTCAACGCCAAAGCTTTTGAAGGTATTTACAATCTTTGCCGCCTTTTCGTTCATTTCGGCTACTGCCTCAGTACTTGTTTTTCTTGTTGTGGGAAGTGAAAGCAAATCAAGTCCCGGGAGTATGTATAAGGGCATCTGGGGCTCCAGTTTCGGTGCTTCTTCAACCTCCCCTGCGGCTATTCTGTCAAGACGCTCTTTGTTTTCAACTGCCTTTGAAATTAACTTATCCAGATTTGTCTGGGAATTATCGCTGTTTTCTTCATTCTGCACCGAAGCTTCTGTTTCTTCGGATTCTGCTTCATTATCCTTGTTCGTTTCTGTTGTGTCATCTGTATTATTTATTATCACACCGCCGTCGTGAATTGGAATATCAAATTCACGGCTGAACTCGTCAAGCTCTTTCTGCTCCTGGGGACTTGCAGGAACTTTTTCAAGTCTGGGAAGCTTTCTGCTTACCTGCTGAATATCCTCCATAGCTATAGATATACCGCTGTTCTGCCCTGCTGTATCTTCCTCGTAATCTTCGTCATCGTCGTAATAGTCATATTCGCCGTCAAAAAGATTCTGAACCCCCTCTGCCCACTTTTTAAAAGAGGTAAATGGCTTGGTCAGCATTTTAAAGAAATCTTCCACATTTTTTCCTGTAGTTATAAGAAGCATTACAAATATTGTGAGTATCATCACGATAACTGCTCCGCCTCTGCCAAGGAGATTCAGGAGGAAGTAGGAGATAAATGAGCCAAGTATTCCGCCGCCGCTGTAATCAGCGCCTGCCTTGAATGCTTTGCCTATAAATTCACCCAATCCGTTTTCGGGCATAAATTTGCCGAAAAATACCTGAATGGCAGAGCAGGCAACTACAGTCCAGAAAAACATTGACGCAATTTTTCCTGCGGCTTTGTCGTCGCGCTTTCCTATCAGATAGGAGGAATATACCACTCCCACAGGTACTGCGAGAGATACCAGACCGAATCCTCCTAATATGTAATTGTGGAACGTCTGCCAGCCGTCTGTACCCTTGAACAGTACAGCCATGCCGAGAAGTATACCTATTGCAAATGTAATAATAGAAACAATTCTTGCCTGGTCATCAGTAAAAATTAAATCATCTTCCGGTTCGTTTGAATTGACATTCTGCTTTACCTGATTTGATTTCTGAGCATTTGCATAAGGCTTCTCATCTTCTGCTTTTACATAATTATTACTTTTTTTTGCGGCTGTATTCTTTTCAGCCTTTTCAATTCTTTCCATGAGCTTTTCTTTTTCGTTTTCGGGCATTGCCTTTGCGCTCATTACGTCAAGCTCCTGTGTATTATCCGCGTCGTCGGATGCGCCTTTTTCTTTCGGCTTACCGTCGCGGGTGAGATTTTCGTCTATAAAGTCAGCTCCGAAAAGAAATTTTTTTCTTTTTCCTGCCATAATTGCCTCCGTTTTTCTTTAAGGGTTCCCTTTATTATTTACAATTGATACGTTTGCAAAAAAATTGTTTCTTGCGGACTGCCAAAGGCAGCCCCTACAAATTGGCTATTTTGCAATAATTCACGCAGGGGCGATGTAACAACTAAAACTTGATGAAAAATGTAATCGTGTAGGGGGCGGCGCCTTCGACGCCCCGTCGATATATCGTTTAATTAACGGGACGTCGTGGGCAACCTCCCCTACAAAATATCATTATAAAATATAAAGTTTAAGATGTTACAACGTACTACGCCGTGTTTTCTGCTTTCTGTATCAATCATATCTGATTTTTGTATTTTCAATCATATCATAAAGACATTCAACTGCGTCGGAAAGACTGCCAAGGTGGTCGATAAGTCCAAGCTCTACCGCCTTTTCACCGTCCGCCACTGAGCCTACATCAAGTACAAGCTCCTGTGTATTCATCATCATATCGCGGAATACATCCTCTTTTATGCGGCTGTTTTTTGTGACAAAATCAATTATTCTGTCCTGCATTTTATCAAAATAGGCAAGCGTCTGCGGTACTCCCAGAACTGTGCCGTTCATGCGTACAGGATGTATTGTCATGGACGCTGAGGGCACAATAAAGGACTTTTTCGCCGATACCGCAAGAGGTACGCCGATAGAGTGTCCGCCCCCTACTACAAGGGAAACCGTAGGCGTTTTCATGCCTGCGATTAGCTCCGCAATGGCAAGTCCTGCTTCCACGTCGCCGCCTATAGTATTGAGGATTATTATAAGCCCCTCTACGCTTCTATCCTGCTCTATTGCTACAAGTGCAGGGATAATATGCTCGTATTTCGTCGTTTTGTTCTGCTCGCTGAGGATATAATGCCCCTCAATCTGCCCTATAATATTAAGGCAGTGTATAATATGCTTGCAATTGTTTGTCTTTGATATGCCATTATCCGTTATCTCATTTTTTTCATCAGCCATAATAATAATTCCTTTCGGGTAATCCTTTAATTTTTATTATTATAACCAATCCGAAAATGAGTATACACATTAATTATATATCATTTCCCATTTAAAGTCAAGGAAAATATTGAGATTTCGGGCGGTTTCTGCGGTAATTCGACAAACTCATTGACAAGCTGAGATTTGTATGATATAATTATGTCATAAGCTTTATATTTGGTTTATATGAAAGGAGAAAATTATGTTTTGTAAAAAATGCGGAAGCGAAATCAGCGATGGCACTAAATTCTGTTCCAAATGCGGTGCTCCAACTGAGGAAAACAGCAAACCGACAATTACTGTTGCTCAGAATGAAAAATCAGGTTCGGCTCACTCAGCTGCTCTCATAGGTAAAATTGCGGTGCTTATTGCGCTGATATGCTTTTTCTTTACGTTTATGTCTGTATCATGCTCGGGTCAGACACGAGAAATCTCGGGTACTGATATGATTTTCGGCGATAAATCAGTTACACAAGAGGTTGAATCTCAGGCAGGCGAAAGCTCAGGATTATTCAATATCTTTGTGCTTCTCTCCGCAGTCTCAGGTATTGCCGCAGTTGCCATAAAAAAGAGCGGTATATCCTTTAAATTATCGGGATTATCTGCGATATTCCTGCTGATATTCAGATTCTCTGCTAAAAGCTACTATAAAATTGGCGGCGAACCTCTGAAAGAATGGGAGAAAAACGGAATGGATATCAGCTTTGGATTTCCGCTGTATCTGGCTATTATCTTGTTTATCGTAGGTGCTTTGTTTATATGGAGTTCCGTCAATGAAAACAATCAGGGAAATTCATTTAAACAGCTGACGGCTAAGCCAAAGCCTCCTGCTATTCCTGTAAATAATACTCCTCCTGCTGATACAGCACAGGAAACTTCCGTTGAAGATAACAGTAAAACCGAATAATTCCAGTTGCCGCGGAAGTGATTCTGCGGCAATTTTAATGCCTTTTGTAAATCTGTTGACAACTAAATTTATATGTGCTATAATCTTGTTACTGAGGTGATATGCGATATGCTTATAAATGAAACAGAAAAATATAATGAGATATGGGACAAGGTTTATGATTTACTTAAATTCGCGCCCTCATACGAGTGCAGAGGTCATTCCTTTAATGTTCATTTGCCCTTTCAAATCAGCGTTGATTATTCGGTATACGCCATTGACGATATGACTGATGAACAAATTGATTTGATTAATGATACCATGAGGCAAATTTTCATTGACATTACAAAGGCAGGTCAGAAAATTTATGCTCTTGACTGGCATCATTCTGCTTTCCTTTACGACCCGAGAAATATTTCCGAACAGAAAAGCCTGATAATACACGACGAAGGATATAACAACGGTGAATATCTTGCCGATTTTCCTTCATTCTACCCCGACGGAGATTATTATTTCTTTATCGCTGAGGATTTCAGCTTCGGCTATTTAGGTCACCCATGGAGACAAGAAATCTGGGTTTTCGGTGCTGATTTGATGAGTGAAATTGAAGCCGTTCACAAAAGCTTTGGTTGGAGAAAGTTGAGGTAAGCTATGGATAACCACATTAAAATGCTGGGTAATATAAAATGTAAAGAAGATTTTACGAAATTTATGCAGCTGTTTATTTCTACTGTCGAAGATTCTTCGATTAACTACTATCTGGAAGCCGTTGCTGCATGGGCTGAGGATATGGACGGTTACTATAAAAATAGCGGAGAACAAATGCCCGAAAATATTAACTGGGATTTCATTGCAACTCTGCTTTACGCAGGCAGTATTTATGAGTGATTCTGTAGAAATTATTTTACAACCCCTTCCATATAAGGGCTGAAATGGGCACTTTTGCAACGGAAAAATGTTGCATATTGAAAAATAATTTTAAAGTTTGGATACATGCACAATCACAAACATTTATTTTTGTGCGATATTCACGAACGACTTTTGATAATTTAAGTAAATTAATTCATATGTTTTGTAAATATAATTTCGTTTATTCCATGACAAAAAAGCCTTGACAAACGCATATTAATAAGATATAATATAGTGTATCAGTTAAATTTGAAAAGGGTGAAATTTTAAATGGACAGTTGCCCCGACGGGTGTCATATTAACAAAATAGAATATCGCTTTTCAGGGCATGGTCTGTACTATTTTTTGTGTTAGTACAGGTTATGCCTTTTAGTGCGTGTATCGAAAAAATTTTATCAAAAATATTAAAGTGAGGTATTTTTTATGTTAGGGCAGATTATTCTGCAAATTGTACTTATTGCATTAAACGCGGTTTTCGCATGTGCGGAAATTGCTGTGATTTCCGCGAATCCCACAAAAATCGATAAGCTTGCTGAGGACGGAGACAAAAAAGCCCGCAAACTTCAAAAGCTTACAGATGAGCCTGCGCGTTTCTTAGCTACAATTCAGGTTGCTATTACTCTTTCAGGCTTCATCGGTGCCGCTTTTGCTGCCGATAACTTCGCAGACAGACTTATCAATCTTACAAAGAATACAGGTCTTGCAGATTATTCCGATATACTGCGCCCTGTGGCTGTTGTTGCCGTTACTCTTATACTTTCTTATATCACTCTTGTTTTCGGCGAACTTGTTCCTAAGCGCGCGGCGATGAAAAATCCCGAAAAACTGGCTCTTTCTATGGCTGGGGGAATTTCAGCTGTTCAGAAAATTTTTGCTCCTCTTGTGTGGATGCTCAATATCTCCACAAATGGCGTTCTGAAGCTTATGGGCATAAATCCCGAGAACGAAGAAGAAACTGTTACTGAGGAAGAAATTATCATGATGTCCGATGCAGGCGCTGAAAAGGGTACTATCGACGAGGACGACAGCAGAATTATCAAGAATATTTTTGAGTTTGACGATTTGACAGCCGAGCAGGTCTGCACTCACCGTACTGATGTGGAAATGCTCTGGGCTGAGGATTCCGTGGAAACATGGGAAAAGACAATCCACCGTACCCGTCACTCACTTTTCCCCATTTGCGGCGAAAGTGTTGATAATATCATCGGTATTCTCAATGCAAAGGATTATTTCCGTCTTGCTGACAAAAGCCGTGAGAATATCATGAAAAATGCTGTCCGTGAGCCTTATTTCGTTCACGAAAATATGAAAGCCGATGTGCTTTTTGCTCAGATGAAAAAGCGAGGCGCTCAACATTTTGCTGTTGTTGTTGACGAGTACGGCGGTATGACGGGTATTATCACTGTTACCGACCTTGTTGAAGAACTTGTGGGAGAGTTCGACGACGATGAACTGAATACTCCTGAGCCTGTATTGAAGCAGATTGGCGATAACTGCTGGATAATCCCAGGCATAACCGATTTAGGCGAGGTAAACGAGGAACTGGATATCAACCTGCCCTCCGACGATTACGACACTTTCGGCGGCTATGTTATTGCAGGTCTGGGTGAAATCCCCAAAGACGGTCTTACTGCCGAGCTTGACTGCGACGGACTTCACATCGAGGTGCTGAAAATCTACCACCACCGTGTTGAAATCTGCCGTGTAACAAAGGTTGATGCGTAATTAAGCAGCGTGTAGAAAAAGCATATTTTATATCGGAAACGGCTATTCTACTTTTGCCAAAAAAATCCGCAGAGGTCAATCTGCGGATTTTTGCAATTATTTGAATTTTATTTCTAAGCTAACAGCTAATAACTTGCAAAAAATAATTACGAATTATCTCCTGCACTGAAATCCTTGAAGCTGATGTTCATATCCACATTGCCCTCAATTCCCGGAACTTTGCCCTCGGAGGTATACTGCCACATATCATATTCATAATAAAATGTGGGGAAATCCGTATATTCTGCAAGCCAGAAATCATAGTCCTTGATTCGCGGCATGTCAAGCTTATATGTGGAGGTTGATGCGTTCTGATATACCATAGGCGTATACCCTGCGGATTTTACACGCTCGCAGAATGCTACACAGCAATCAGCAAGCCCCTCAACTGTCATTTTATCAGTACGCGCTGTATCGTCGTATATTATCTCCCAGTCAAATACAATAGGATATGTAATCTTTCTTCCTGCAACGGCATTGAGAATAGCGTCTGCTTCCTCGATAGCTTCCTCTGTTGTAATCGCCTGTGAGAAGAAGTATACTCCAACATCAATTCCTGCGGCATTTGCACCGTCTATATTGGTGATAAGGCTGTTATCCAGTGTTATTACTCCGCCGCCGTATGTGCGATAGCCTGCGCGAATTATGGCAAATTCCACACCTGCGCCCTTTACCTTTTCCCAGTCGATAACTCCCTGATATTCGGATACATCAATGCCGATTTTCGATTCAAGTCCGTCGTTTCCCACGTATTTAACAAATCCGCTGCCGTCCTTGACTATCTCAGATGGCTCAATGGGACTTTGGGGAACGTCCGCAAAAACGGGTATGAAAGTCTCCCCCATTGTGTCGTTGTGGACGAGTATCTTTTCGCCGTTGAGCTGGTAAAATGTCTCCTCTTTGTCGATATACGGACGTATTCTGATATCCGAATCTGCGTTTGCCGGAACGGTTGCGTTATATTTTGAAGCGAATATGCCTGTGGTCACTGCAAGTCCCACGATAACAAATCCCTCTAAAATGGAAATTGCTTTAAAAAAATTTGCTTTGTTCAGTTTCATTTTATGTCCTCCGTTGTAATGATATATACATTATATCATATTTTTCGATGTTTGTAAACATAATTTTAGAATTTTCAGCTTGAAATTAATGGCGTGAAATGATATAATATTATATATTGTTTTTTGGAGGAAAATTATGAATTTTGAACGTCTTGAAAAAAATCTCATTGACAATATAAAAGAGGCTCAACTGAAATTAGGCTTCGATAACCGCCCTATGAGCTTGAATTATATGAATTCCTCGCTGAAAAATCTTCTCGGCTCAGAGGTTACAGATGACGTATTATCGGAATTTTCCGGCTATGCTTCGTCAAGGCTCGGTGCGCTTGCTTTTCACAGGATAAAGGACGGATTCTGTATCACGGTATCTGCTGAGGGTACGGCATATGTCAACAGCCTTACAGGATATGATTTTATTGCTGAACTTGTAAAAAAAGTCAGCAGTCACGCTCCTCTGGAGGAAGTAACCGCTGTTTTCCACAAATATTCCGATAATGTTGTAATCGAGGAAAGCAATAGCGAGGAGTTTGACCTGCTTGCATATTTCCCCGATAAATGCCCCGACGAATACTACTACTGCCTTGCCGCAGAGTCGTGTATAAGCGGCGGTTGTCATGCTATGTATCATCGGTTTATACGGGAGGACTACGAAGAAATGTTTTCCAATTTGTAGGGGCTGCCTTTGGCAGTCCGCCGATTGAAAATGTTCAAACTTATATCTGAGGAGCTGATACATATGGATTATATTATACGTGAGATAAAAAACAGCGATTTTCAGCAGCTTATGGAGCTTTATACTCACTTGCATGAAAAAGATATTCCCGAAAAAGACGCGAGGGTTTCAGCTGTGTGGGAAAGCATACTTTCCGACAAAAATCATCATATCATTGTGGCAGAATATGAGGGGAAAATAATTTCTTCCTGTGTATGCGTTATAATTCCCAATCTTACGAGAAATCAGCGACCTTATGCCTTTGTGGAAAATGTTGTTACCCATGCCGATTATCGTGGAAATGGCATAGCTACAGCCTGTCTTGATTATGCCCGTGATATAGCCAAAAAAGAAAACTGCTACAAACTTATGCTGCTTACAGGCTCAAAAAATGAAAAAACACTGAATTTTTACCGCCGTGCAGGCTATAACAGCGAGGACAAAACGGCGTTTATTCAGTGGTTGGGGTGATATTATGAAAAATATGATAACGTTGTGCGGCGATGATTGCAGTAAATGTCCCCGATACCTTGCACAGACTGAGGCAGAACTGAAAGCCGTGGCTGAATTGTGGTACAGGATAGGCTGGCGAAATACCGTGGTTTCTGTTGATGAAATACGCTGTAACGGCTGTTCCGCTGATAAAAAATGTACTTATGGACTTGTGGAGTGCACAAAGGCGCATAATGTTGAAAAATGCAGTCAATGCGTAAATTTCCCCTGTGGTACAATAAATGATATGCTCCGTCGCTCTGAGGAATACAGGGAAATATGCAGAAAAGTCTGCACAGATGATGAATACAAACAAATTTCAGAGGCTTTTTTCAACAAATTTGAGAATATGACGAAAAATTAAGGGCGGTTTATTTCACCGCCCAAAAAATTTTTTAATTCATAATTCTTAATTCATAATTCTTAATTTCCTGACGGAACTCACCATACATATAAAGAGAACCCAGCGCAATCAACGGTATATTGTGATTTTTCGCATATTCCAATGCCTGTGCAAATCCATTTTCTACCGAGCCGCAGGAAAGAGCTTCTATTCCCTTTGCCTCAAAGGCGGCGGCGAGGATATCGCTGTCAAGAGAGCGCGGATTGTCGGGAATAACAGTAAATGCCTTATCAATGAATTTCCCCAGTATTTCGGGATAAAGTCCGTATTCCTTATCTGCCATAACTCCGATTAACAAGGCGATTTTTCCGCTAATATATGTGCCGATACTTTCAGCCGCTTGAATTATTCCGTCGGGATTGTGTGCACCGTCGTATATTATAAGGGGATTTCGGCTTACAACCTCAAATCTGCCTTGCCATACAGCCTTTTCTATGCCAGATTTTACAGCGTTTTCAGAAATATTCATACCCTCTTTACGCAAAATCTCAACAGCTGTCAGCATATTGGCAAGGTTGTATTTCTGATATGAGCCGATAAGGTTGGATTTCAGCCTGCCAAAAGCCTTATCGCTGTAAATCACACCATTAATATCACTTTCAAGAACGGTTACACGGTCTTTATCCGCAATGGTGAGCTGTGAGCCGTTTTTCTGCGATATACTGCGGATTATTTCAAGTGCCTCGTCATCGTTTCCACCGTAGAGAACAGGTCTTGTCCTTTTGATTATACCTGCCTTGCATTTTGCAATTTCTTCAATAGTACCGCCTAAAAAGGCCGTATGGTCAAGGGCGATATTCGTTATAACCGAAAGCACGGGATATTCCACCACATTTGTGGAATCCGTTTCGCCGCCCATTCCGCACTCAATCAACGCTATATCGCATTTTTTTTGACTGAAAAGCTCATATGCGGCGGCTGTAAGGACTTCAAATTCCGTGGGCTTATCCGCCATATCCTCGCAAATGGGGATAATATCAGCCATGACTTCGTTAAAATCGTCAGCAGATACATTTTCGCCGTTTATACGAAAACTGTCGGTTAAATCTGTAAGAGCAGGTGAAGAAAAGCTTCCCACTTTATAACCTGAATCTCTTAAAATTGCCGAAAGCATTGCACCAAAAGAGCCTTTGCCGTTTGTGCCTGCAATATGGATTACATGAGTTTTATTCTGGGGATTATCAAGCCTTTTGCAAAGCTCTGTTATACGCTCTAAACCAAGCTTACTGCCGCGTTCAGCGGCAATTTTTATATACTCGAAACCATTCATAATATCACCGATTACTGCATATTTTACTGAGCTGTGTGGAAAAAGCCTTGTTTTTCAACAGGAGAGTGATTATTACGAATTCAATTGCTCCTGTTGCGATATATGTGGGAATACGGAATGCAAGAACTTCCAGCGGAGTGCCGAAATAGATATAAAGTCCCACAGACTTGATAATAATTGAACCAACAATATGCGCAACTGCAATAGAAACTGCAATGTTCAGCGTCATATTCTTGTTTCTGAGATATGTTGAAACAACTCCCGAAAGAATACCGATACTTGCCGCGCCAATTGTGATAATCGGATTTATTGCATATCCCTTTAACAGACAGCCCACAAGGTCAGCCACAACCGCAACCGCACCGCCTACGAATGGACCGAAGAAAATACCCGCCATAAGAATTGTAAGATTCTCAAGGCTTATGCGTATACTGTCGCCAATGGGTATTTGCAGGAATTTTCCCAGTGTGAAGCTCATAGCCACGAAAAGAGCTGAAATAATCATAACTCTTGTGTTGCCGAAAAGCTTTAAGTTTTCAGTGGGTGTGTTTGCTGTTTTACTTGTAATCATAAAAAATCCTCCTTTTCCACATCATAGGACACGAAAAAAGAGGCTATTCTCCATTATATGTCTTATGAAGCGGGATGCAAAATGTGAACCGCAGACAATGTCTTTCGTCCCATGGACAACTCCCCGTCCCACAGGCACTCGATACCGTATATAACGCTATATCGGCATCACGAACACATTTTTACTCTTCAAAATCGTATTGTACAGATTTCTCTGCCATAATTATTATATATCTATGATGTGGATATGTCAATAGCATTTTAAAGCGTGAAATCAAGTTTATAACTTTTCCACATATTCCACAGAGTTTTCAACATTATTTTATGGAAATGGCGGAAATTATTTCCTTGCTCGTCGTTTAATTTTGTTTAGTCAATTTGTACATCAACAGCATATATATTTTGTAGCTGTTCACAAAATTTTATAAATAGTAATTAAATTCTTCACTTTTTAAAGATTTTATGTTATAATTATAAGTAACCTCTTTTGTACTATAAAGCAATAGAGTATAGAGGTTCCCTATATTTATCATTTGGAGTGAAGTAATTGGGCAAAACCTTGTTTATTACCGACCTTGACGGAACTCTGCTGAATTCGCAGGCGGAGTTGTCAGATTATACGGTGAATACTATAAATTCCCTCATTGAAAAGGGTATGTATTTCACCTATGCTACCGCAAGAACCGAATATTCCGCAGGAAGTATCACGGAAAGGCTGAATATCAACGTCCCTTGCATTGTCAATAACGGGGCGGAGATATATGACAGGAAAAGCGGCAAATATGTCCGAAAATCCGATATTCCCATTGATGCCGCCGCAAGGATAATCGACGCATTTGTGGAAAATAACGTGGGATTGTTTATGTTCAAGTTCAGGGGTGAAAAGTTCGGGACTTGCTACAGCAACAATCTCAATGAACTTATGCAGGAGTATGTCAGAACCCGAAGCAAAACAGATCAGCCCTTATGGAAATGTGCTGATTTGCACAGCGAAAATGACGGAAATGTGGTGTATCTCACTTCAACGGGAGATTATGAAAAGCTTCTTCCTATTGAGAGAATTGCCGCTTCTGTGAAAGGTCTTGACCACGTTTTCTACGAGGATACATATACGGGAAAGCATTATCTTGAAATTTTCTCGGAAAATGCTTCCAAGGCAAACGGCTTGAAATATCTTCGTGCGCAGTACGGCTTTGAGAAAATCGTAGCTTTCGGGGATAATCTCAACGATTTGAGTATGTTCAAGGAAGCTGATGTAAAAATTGCTGTTGAAAATGCCCGTGATGAGCTGAAAAATAAGGCTGATATGATAATCGGCACAAATGATGAAAACGGCGTTGCTAAATATCTTTCAAAATTATTTTGAAAATTTTTAATATCGCTTAATTTAGATGTTTTCACAAACTCTTATATAATATAGAAAGGAAATGTAAAAAAAATGAAGAAACTTATGTTAGGAAACGAGGCTTTCGCAAGAGGTCTTTACGAAGCAGGCTGTAAGGTGGTTTCAAGCTACCCCGGTACTCCTTCAACTGAAATTACAGAGGAAGTCGCAAAGTATGACGAAATCTACGCTGAATGGGCTCCCAACGAAAAGGTTGCTATGGAGGCAGCTCTCGGAGCTTCTATTGCAGGTGCAAGAGCATTCTGCGGAATGAAGCACGTTGGACTCAATGTTGCAGCTGACCCTCTTTATACTGCGGCTTACACAGGCGTAAACGGCGGACTTGTTATCGCTGTTGCTGATGACCAGGGTATGCACTCTTCTCAGAATGAGCAGGACAGCCGTCACCACGCTATTGCGGCTAAGGTGCCTATGCTTGAACCCTCTGATTCTACAGAATGCCGCGATTTCGTAAAGCTTGCTTACGAAATTTCAGAAGATTTCGATACTCCCGTTATTGTAAGAATGTCAACTCGTGTTGCTCATTCTCAGAGCATTGTTGAAACATTTGACAGACAGGAGCTTGAATTAAAGGAATATACAAAGAATCCCCAGAAATATGTTATGATGCCTGCATTTGCAAGAGGCAGACACGTATTTGTTGAGGAGCGTACAGCAAAGCTTACAGAGTATGCTGAAACTTCACCTCTCAACCGTGTTGAAATCTCCGACAAGGCTGAATTCGGCGTAATCACAAACGGTGCGGCTTATCAGTATGTCAAGGAGGCTCTGGGCGAAAAGGCTTCTGTATTAAAGCTTGGTATGGTTAATCCTATGCCTGTACAGCTTATCCGTGACTTTGCGGCTAAGTATGACCGTATTGTTGTTGTTGAGGAGCTTGACGGTATTATCGAGGCTCACTGCCGCAACATTGGCGTTACAAATGTAGAGGGCAAGGAGATTTTCGGCTGTATCGGCGAAATCAACCAGTCCGCAATTGCTGAAAAGCTGCTTGGCGAGAAAAAAGAATTTGCAGCTCTTGATGACGCTATTCCTGTTCGTCCTCCCGTTATGTGTGCAGGCTGTCCTCACCGTGGACTTTTCTACAACCTGAAAAAGCTTGGTGTTACAGTTTCAGGTGATATCGGCTGTTATACTCTCGGTGCGGCTGCTCCCCTTAATGCTATGGATACTACAATCTGTATGGGCGCTTCAATTTCCGCGCTCCACGGCTTCAACAAGGCAAGAGGCGCTGAAAGCGAGCACAAGAGCGTTGCTGTTATCGGAGATTCTACATTCATGCACAGCGGTATGACAGGTCTTGTAAATATTGCTTACAATAATTCAAATTCAACTGTTATCATCGTTGATAACTCTATCACAGGTATGACAGGACATCAGCAGAATCCCACAACAGGAAAGAATCTTAAGGGAGATCCTGCTGCCGCTGTTAATCTTGAAGAACTCTGCAAGGCTATCGGAATCAAGCGTGTACGCGTTGTTGACCCATACAAGCTTGCTGAAACTGAGGCTGTAATCAAGGAAGAACTGGCGGCTGATGAGGCATCTGTTATCATCTCTCGCAGACCTTGTGCACTTCTTAAATATGTTAAGCACAACGCTCCGTTCAAGGTTGAAGCTGACAAGTGTGTAGGCTGTAAGATGTGTATGAAGCTTGGATGTCCCGCAATTTCAATGAAGGACGGCAAGGCTGTTATTGACCATACTCAGTGCGTAGGCTGCGGCATCTGCAAGGAACAGTGTAAGATTGGTGCAATAATCTGATTGGAGATAATGATTATGGATATTTACAGCGAGTTTGTCAATTGGCTTGACAATATCTTGGAAAATAACGATATGCCCGATGAAACGGTTTCTTTCTGCTTTAATCTGTACGAAGAATCCGTTGAGGACAGCGTCTATGCCGTTCAGCTTGTAGCTTGCGAGGCATTTGATGAAAATAATCCCGATTGGGCTTGCGAAGAATGTTGGTCATCGGAAGAAGATATATTCTGCGTGGAGCTTTCCGACGAGGCTGAAAAGGATTGGAAAGCCGCACAGAAGCTTATAACGAGCTGGGTTGAGGAATATCTCGGAAACGGTAAATATGCAGATATACTCACATCAAAGCCTGTAGGCATAGGATTCGTTGACGGAGATGTGGAGATTATCCGCAGATAAGAAAAGCCGGTGATTATTATGAAGCTAAAAATATTATATTTTATATACAGATTAATTCAGCTTTTCACCATTATATTTATTACAGACAGACTTGAAATGAATTTCTGGGCAAAATTCGGTATACTTCTTTTGTTGCTTCTCATATTTGATGAAACAGAAGAATACGTTCAGCGTTTTTTCAACATTGATTCGGATTTGTCTGAAAATGAACTGTCTGATAATCAAGGGGAATAATAATGAAATCAAAAATTTTGAGTTTTTTATATGAAGTATTCAGATTTTTTGTTGCGTTCAATATAAGCGAAAGGTTTGAATTCGGTTTATGGGGAAAAATAGGCGTTATAGCTGTGGTAGTAGCTGTATTCGGCATTATCGAAGCCTTTGTCGAAAAAATCTCGGTAAAGAAAACTGCACAAGATGCCTTGGAGCAGAAATATACGTCAAATGAAAATAATTAAGGAGAAAATTTAAATATGGAAACTAAATCAATTATGATAGTCGGTGTTGGCGGACAGGGTTCTCTGCTTGCTTCAAGACTTCTGGGAAATGTGCTTCTTGCACAGGGATATGATGTAAAAGTAAGCGAAGTTCACGGAATGAGCCAGCGCGGCGGTTCTGTTGTTACATACGTAAAATACGGCGATAAGGTATACTCCCCTGTTGTTGAAAAGGGCGAGGCTGACGCTGTAATTTCCTTTGAGCTTCTCGAAGCGGCACGCTGTCTGCCATATCTGAAAAAGGGCGGTACTCTTATCACTTCCACACAGCAGATTGACCCCATGCCTGTTATTACAGGTGCTATGGAATATCCTGCTGACCTCGTAAGCAAGCTTGCTGAGGCAGGTGCTGATATTACAGCTGTTGACGCTCTTTCTCTTGCAGAAGAAGCAGGTACAGCCAAAGCTTCAAACGTTGTTCTTATGGGCGTACTCTCCGCAAAAACAGATTTCCCTGAGGAGCTCTGGCAGAATGCTCTTGAACAGTGCGTACCTCCAAAATTCCTTGAACTTAACAAAAAGGCATTTGAACTTGGCAGAAATGCTGCTGTAAAGTAAAAATAGATTACATTTTTGAACGGGAGGGATAACTTTGAAAAAGCTTTTAGCGGCGCTTACCCTTTTATCCATGGCAATTTCCTGCACTTCCTGCGGTTTGTATTCAACCTACGAAGCAGATGTGGAATTATCTGAAATATCAGGTACTGACGCTCCGACTTCTGACGCTTCAATTTCTACGGAAGCGGAAACGGAAAAGCTTACCGAAGCTGACCCTACCCGTCAGGAGTGCCACAAAACCATACATAATGAGGAAAAGCCCGAAGTCGTGAAAATATCCTTTGAGGGTGTCTGCTCAGGTGATATCCGCAGACATGCTAAAGTTGAGGATTTGTATAATATTGATATACTCCACAGCGGAGTTGTGGGACTTGTGGGTATTCCTGTTGAACTGGAATACGATGAAGAAGTAAAAAATCCTCGTCTGACTTTTACTTATGATACATCTGAGCTGAGAGGTATTCCCGAAAAGAATCTCATAATGCTTCATTATTCCGTGCAAGATGCTTTTTATAATACCGTTGAGAATTTCAAGCTTGATACGGATAATTGTACTGTATCTGCTGATATTGAGGAGCAGGGAGTATATCTTCTTGCTGACGCTTATCAGTGGTACGATTGTTGGGGCATTGATGTATCTGAATACGCCTATGAAAGAGATTTAACCCAATACAAGACAGACTGGGAGCGCGAGGAAGATACAGGAAGCATTATGGCTCTTGCAAACAAGCAATGGGCTATGGAAAATGCTCCCGATTTCCATGTATCTAACGCGGAACAGCTTGCTTCTGTGGTCTGGTATGTCAACGGTATAGACGGTAATGCAAATGTAACTCTTGAAAAGGATATTGACCTTTCCGACTACGATTGGAAGCCTATGGGCTGGGGAAAAGGCATGGGCGGCGGATTCTCGGGAACTGTGGACGGTCAGGGACATACTATCTATGGTATGACCATTATGGAGGATTATCTCCAATCAGGCTTCATCGGCTATGGACTTGGCGTTTCTGTGAAAAATATCAATTTTGAGGACGCTTATGTTTCATCTACACACTGCACAGGCATTGTAGGCGGTGAACTGTATATGTCCGGTGCATGGGAGAATATTTACGTGCAGGGCACTGTTCGCGGCGGAGATGACGACTACGCGGCTATAGTGGGCAGAGAGACTGATATAAATTTCAAGAACTGTTCTGCTGATGTTACTGTAAACGGTGAGCCTTTCGAGTATCTTTCCTATCGTCAGAAGCGTGAGGCTGAGGTCGAAATCGTTGAAACTTTTACCCTTACCCTGAATGATGATTACACAATTACCCGTGATGAACACGAGGGATTTCACAACCTTGGCTGGATGATATTGATGAACGATGAACAGGTTCTCCATAGAAATGCAGAAAACGAACTCGTTCTCGATACTCATAACTGGGTTAGCGATTCCCCTGCAAAGTATACTATTTATCTTGTGGCTTATATAAACGGCACGTATATCCGTGTAAGCAATGTTATTGAATATACGCTGACGGAAAACAACGACTAAAATTGACGAAAGTCAATAATTTATAAATAAGGAGATAAAGCCAATGGCAAATTATTGGAATCAGGAAATTGAATGTATGTCCTATGAGGATATGAAAAAGCTTCAGAGTGAGCGTCTTGTTGCTCAGGTGAAGCACGTTTACGAAAATGTTGAATATTATCGTAACCTCATGGACGAAAAGGGAGTAAAGCCCGAAGATATTCAGTCTGTTGACGACCTTCACAAGCTCCCATTTCTCTCTAAGGCTGACCTCCGTGATGCATACCCCTATGGACTTCTTGCTAAGCCCCTCAATGAATGTGTCCGTATTCATTCAACAAGCGGCACTACAGGTAAGCGTGTAGTTGCATTTTATACACAGAATGATATCGACCTCTGGGATGACTGCTGTGCAAGAGCTATTGTTGCGGCTGGCGGCACAAAAGACGATGTATGTCAGGTAGCTTACGGCTTCGGACTTTTCACAGGCGGTGCAGGTCTCAACGGCGGCTCACATAAAGTCGGCTGTCTTACGCTTCCCATGTCAAGCGGAAATACAGACCGTCAGATTGAATTTATGCGCGACCTTGGCTCAACTATTCTCTGCTGTACTCCCTCATATGCCGCATATATCGGCGAGACACTTCACGAAATGGGACTTACTTCCGATGATATCAGCCTTAAAGCAGGTATTTTCGGCGCTGAGCCATGGACTGAGGAAATGAGAAAGTCCATTGAAGCTTCTCTCGGTATCAAGGCTTATGATATCTATGGTCTTACAGAAACAAGCGGCCCCGGTGTTGCTTTTGAGTGCTGTGAGCAGACAGGTATGCATATTAACGAGGATAACTTTATCCCTGAGATTATAAATCCCGATACAGGAGAAGTTCTCCCTGAGGGCGAAGTGGGCGAGCTTGTATTCACAAGCATCACTAAGGAGGCATTCCCCCTGCTCCGCTACAGAACAAGAGATTTATGCGTACTCAGCCGCAAAAAGTGCTCCTGCGGACGTACACTCATCAAGATGAGAAAACCCATGGGAAGAAGCGACGACATGCTTATTATCCGCGGTGTAAACGTATTCCCCTCACAGATTGAAACTGTACTTATCGAGCAGGGATATTCACCAAACTATCTCATTGAGGTTGACAGAAAGAACAATACAGATACTCTTGATATCAGCGTTGAGATGAATCCCGACCAGTTCTCTGATAAGATGAAGGTAATGCAGGAGCAGGAAAAGGCTCTGGCACTTGCTATAAAGACAATGCTGGGAATCAATCCCAAGGTACACCTTGTAAGCCCCAAGTCCATTACAAGAAGCGAGGGCAAGGCTGTACGAGTTATCGACAGAAGAAAGCTTCACGATTAAAAGGAGGAAAGAACTATGGCAAACGCAAAACAGATTTCAGTATTCGTTGACAACAAGCCCAATCAGCTTACAGGCGTTATGGCTCTGCTTAAAGAAAGCAATATCAATGTACGCGCTCTCAGCCTTGCTGATACGTCCGATTTCGGTATTCTCCGTATGGTTGTAAATGATACGGATAAAGCTGAAAAGGTGCTGAAAAACGCTTCATATGCCGTTACAGTAACGGAAATTGTGGCAATTACTATCCCCGATTCCCCTGGACAGCTCAGCCGAGTTCTTGACATCCTCGGCGCTGAAAATGTAAATCTGGAGTATCTCTACGCATTTACAGGAGCTTCCGACAGGTCTGTTTCCTTTGTTATCCGCGTGGACGATATAAAGCTCGCTTCCGATGCGCTTACAAAGGGCGGTATTATTCAGCTTACGGAGCAGGACCTTTCGGAATAATGCGTAATGCGTAATGCGTAATGCGTAATTATTTAAAGAGCTGTTAGCTTTTTGGAACGGCAATTTTATCGGGTAATGCTAATTTGTGTAGGGGCTGTCTTGGCAGTCCCTATGACAGAATGTCGTGAGAAGCTAACAGCTAATGGCTAATAGCTAAAAGCTTGATTTACACAGCAAAGCATTGCCAAAGGCTATAAAAGTAATTTATTGGATTATTTTCAAATGGTCTTGACAAATTGTACAAAAAATTGTATAATATAAGTACTGTATAATGGTTGCAGGCGAAGTGTGTCATTTTGGGATGATGAAGCTTTACTGCAATACGCAATATGAAAATGGAGTTGATAGGAATGGGTATTCTCGATAAAATCGGCGATGTCTCCAAGGGCGTTTCCGACAAAACCAAGAGTATGTCCGAGGCTAATAACCTCAAAAGAAAAATCCTCTACGAGGAGGAAAGAATCATTGAAATCTTCACCGATCTCGGTAAGAAGTATTACAAGAATCCTAACGAGGATCCTGCAAGTCTCAAGGTTCTCTGCGATGATATCGATACTCGCCGCAGACGTATCAAGAAGATGAGATTTGAGCTCAACGGTATTAGAGGCTATAAGATTTGCCCCAAGTGCGACGCTGAGGTAAACGACCGTTTCCAGTTCTGCGGACGCTGTGGTGCAAGACTTCCTGAAATGGAAGACGACGATTTTATGTCTCTTGAGCCCAACGACTACTACACAGAGAGCAGCAATCAGTTCTTCAACGCTGATTCCAACAAGAACTATTAATCATTAAATGCAAGGGCGGCGTTTTGTCGCTCTTGTTTTGTTTTTAAAAAGAAGTATACTATATGAAAATATTTGAATTAATTTTACTAATCGTTTTTTGTAATATTGTCCCCCTTTGGACTGAAACGGCTTTCCCTACAGCTGTAAAGATAATCGCCACTATCGTGCTATCTGTTGCTTTTCTCTGTGTCCTCATTCATGGTGAGAAAACATCTGTAAAAAGCCGCCGCCTCAGCTCGCTTAAACGTGGGACAACACTGCTGTGGCTGTCGGGAATGGCGATAATTCCCGAAATAATCATAATAGTCTTGTATTTTATAAAATCCGACGCAGGTGTTATGCCGCGGATATTTTCAATTGTTATGCCACTGCTTGCTGTGGGAATCACCTTTCTGGACGGCTTTATCCGCACTGCTGTAGGCTCAAAGCAGATTAAGGCATCAAACTATATTCTACTGCTGATTTTCTGGTGGATTCCCATTGTGAATGTTGTGCTTATCCGCAGATTCTACAAAACCGCAAAGCGTGAATATTTCTTTGAGCTTTCAAAAGCTGAGCTTGAATCCGCACGAGCCGAAAGTGAGATATGCAAAACGAAATATCCCATTGTTATGGTTCACGGCATTTTCTTCCGCGACTGGCAGTATATGAACTACTGGGGGCGCGTTCCTGCTACGCTTATACGCAATGGAGCAGCTGTATACTACGGCAATCAGCAGTCTGCAAAATCTATCCCCGAAAGCGCCGCAGAGGTGAAAAAACAAATTGAAGCAGTTCTTGCGGAAACAGGAGCGGAAAAGGTAAATATTATCGCCCATTCCAAAGGCGGACTTGACAGCCGCTATGCTATAAGCAGTCTCGGACTTGGTGACCGTGTGGCAACGCTTACAACCATAAATACGCCCCACATGGGCTGTGATATGGTTGACTATCTGCTTGAAAAAATCCCCGACGGCATGGTTAAATGGATTGCTGATAAATACAACTCCATTTTCCGCAAATTAGGCGATAAAGAGCCCGATTTCCTTGCAGGAGTAAAAGACCTTAGCCCTGCTCGCCTGAAAGAACTTGCACCTGATATGGAGGACTGCCCCGATGTCTCCTATAGAAGCTGTATGTCGGTGATGAAAAATGTGTTTTCCGCAGGTATTCCCCTTAATATCGGCTATCTGCTTATAAAAAAGCTCAACGGCAGAAGTGACGGTCTTGTATGGGAGAAAGCCGCTGAACACGGTGAGTTCCGCATGGTGACTGCAAGCGGTGTACGCGGTATCAGCCACGGTGATACTATCGACCTTTTCCGTGAAAATATTGAGGGATACGACGTAAGAGAGTTCTATGCAGGACTTGTGGCTGATTTGAAAAATCAGGGGTTCTGATTAATGCGTAATTCGTAATGCGTAATGCGTAATTAAAAAAACTGTTAGCTTTTAATAGTTCAAAAGCTGAAAGCTAACGGCTGCAATTCAGAGAATTGTCAAATCTTTGTCTGATAATACGGCACAAATAAAATGCAGGTATGCAGAGTATGCCCCATAATATGCTGAAAAGTGGGCATATCTGCCCCATTATGTTGAACGGTCTGTCGGAATAATCCCAGACCTGCCAGCCCATTATAATATTGTCGAATATTCCCACCGCAAATTCTATTGCGGTAATTATCACTGCGCCCATGACACAGCAGCGAATCAGCGTTATTGCAGGTCGGCTGCTTATAATGTAGATAACTGTAAGGACAGTGCCGCCTGTCAGACACATTGTCCAGTGAGTATATCCCCTGCCTGCCACCTCTACAAAGGCATACAGGAAATATCCCATGAGAAATGTAAAAATATACTGATAAAATTTCATCTTCATCACCTCATATTTATTATGGTACGAAGATATAAAAATATACAGGAATGGAGTTGTGACATATGCGTAAAAGCTGCATAATTTTTCATATTTCAAGCCTGCCCTCTGAATACGGTATCGGCAAAATGGGCAGACACGCTTTTGAGTTCGTGGATTTCCTTGTGAAATCAGGCGTTAAATGCTGGCAGATTCTTCCCCTGTCCCCCACAAGCTACGGCGATTCCCCTTATCAGTCCTTTTCTGTCAATGCAGGGAATCCCTACTTCATCGACTTTGAGATTTTAGAGGGTGACGGACTTCTTGAATCTGCTGAATATAAGGACATAGTGTGGGAAAGCTCTCCCGATAAAGTTGACTATAGTATAATATACGACAAATGCTTTGACATTCTCCGTGTCGCATATTCCCGCTTCAAGCCCTCAAAATTCCCTGCATATAAGCAATTCTGCGAGGATAATAAATCATGGCTTGATGAATACGCTTTGTTTATGGCGCTGAAATTCAAGAACAACGGCAAGCCTTGGTATGAGTGGGAAAAGGATATCTCAATGCATCGTCCTAAGGCTGTTTCTTCCTGCAAAAAAGAGCTGAAAAAGGATATCGGATTCTATAAATTTTTGCAGTTTCAGTTCAGCAGACAGTGGGCTGAACTGAAAAAATATGCCAATGACAAGGGCATTGAAATTATAGGAGATATCCCGATATACTGCGCTTTAGACAGCGTTGAAGCTTGGGCGGATTACCGCCTTTTCTGGTTCGACCGCAAACGCCGTCCCATATGCGTTGCCGGCTGTCCTCCCGATGAATTTTCACCTACGGGACAGCTTTGGGGAAATCCCCTGTACGATTGGGAATACCACGCAAAAACAGGCTATAAATGGTGGATTGACCGCATATCTGCCGCTACAAAGCTTTATGATATTGTGCGTATCGACCATTTCCGCGGATTTGAAAGTTATTACACTATCTCCTATGGCAACGAGGACGCTACAATCGGCGAATGGAAAAAGGGACCCAATTGTCCGCTGTTTTACGCCGCAGAGGAAAAGCTGGGCAGACTTAATATCATTGCTGAGGATTTGGGATTTATTACTCACGAGGTCCGCGAAATGCTGGATTTATGCGGCTATCCCGGCATGAAAGTGTTGCAGTTCGGATTCAGCGGAGGAGATAATGAGCATCTGCCCCATAATTTCACGACTACAAATTGCTTTGCATATACAGGTACTCACGATAACGAAACTCTCAACGGCTGGGTTGCGGCTATGGATAAGAATACCCTGAAATTCGCTAAAAAATATCTCAATGTAAAGAGAAAAAGCGAAATCCCCATGGCTGTTATACGTGCCGCATGGGGAAGCGTTGCGGAGGTTGCGGCGGCGCAGATGCAGGATTTCCTTGACAGTCCTAAAGAGGCAAGAATGAATACTCCCTCCACTTTAGGCTGTAACTGGCAGTTCAGAGCAAAATCAGAGCAGTTTACTCCTGAACTGGCAAAGAAGATAAAGAAATTAAATAAAATTTATAACAGATGATAGCTGTTAGCTGTAGAAAAAGGCACGTTTTAATTAAGGGCGAGCAATGCTCGCCCCTACAAATCGGCTATATATCGTTGCTTGGTGTAGGGGCGGATATTTTCCGCCCGCAATTTCGGAACTAAATTTGTTACAAAATTCGGGCGGTCATTTTGAATTGACCGCCCTTGCTTTATTTTATGACATGTTTAATTACGCATTATTTAAGTCCGCCTACTGCCGCAAATGCATTTTCTATGGCTTCTTCCTCTGTCAGTGCGTTTCTTGGATTGATTACAAAATTATACACGCCTATTTTTGCTCTCTTGGATGTGTTGAGATTTGTGACGTACAATTCAGCTGTAAAGTGATTTGTATTAGCTGTGAGCATTGTTATAACTTTACTTACATCAGCACTGTCAATAACAGATGTTGTAACCAGCCTCTTATTGCCGTTTGCATCTGTAATGAAATAATCGAAAATAAACAATCCGTTTGCGTTTGCAGGGAATGGTGTAAGGAATGCAATTTCCTTTGCTGTGGACTTTCCGGGAGCTATCTGGCTGAATGTATATACAGGAGGCTCAACAGGCTCATCTGTTACTGTAACCTTGATTTCGGCCTTTACATTGTGGTTGTCCATGCTGTATACAGTTACGATACATTCACCCTTGCCTACGCCGTATACCCAGCCCATTTCATCAACAGTTGCAACAGATATATCTGATGATGTCCAGAATTCTTCTTTGTTTTCAGCGTCAACGGGAAGCATTGTTACAATTGAGATATCAGATGAACCGACAGAAAGCTTCATTTCATACTTTGAAAGCTTGATTTCAGTAACAGTGCTTGTACTGTTAGTAACGTTTATGATTGCAACTGCCATTACAGCAGGATTTGAAGCACTTGAAACTGTAACATAGCAGGTACCCTCTCCAACAGCTGTAATAACGCCTTTTTCGCTTACAGTAGCCACAGAATTGTTTGAACTTGCCCACACGAGAGTCTTATTTGTAGCATTTAAAGGAGATATTGCAAGAATGGGAACATAGCTTGTGCCGGCTTCAAGAGTAACTTCGGAATCACCGAATTTGATTTCCTCAACATCAATAGAAGATGTAGTAGTTGTAGTTACAGGGGGAACTGTTGTTGTGGTTGTAGTCGCTGTAGTTGTTACTGTTGTTACTGCATCATCTGTAACTGTTACAAGAATTACACCGAATACAGCAGGGTTATCCTCGCTCTTTACGGTAATGATTGTATTGCCTGCCTTGTGACCGACTACCCAGCCCTCATCGTCAACTGATGCAACATCGGGCTGTGAGCTTGTCCATATCTCTTTTTTATTTACAGCTGTATCGGGAAGCATTGTTACTCTTGCGGCTAAATCCCCTGTGCCGACCTTAAGCGTCATAGATTCTCTTGAAAGTCTTATATCACGGACGCTTCTTGTATTCTTTACAGTAACCTTGATTTCAGCGAATACTTGGGGATTATCAGCACTCTTTACTGTGACAGTACATTCACCCTCGCTTACACCGATTACCCAGCCCTCATTATCAACAACGGCAATGGATTCATCGGAGCTCGACCATATTTCGCTCTTATTGAGAGCGTTTGCAGGGAGCATTGTAACGTATGCGGACAAATCGCCCTCGCCTACGTTGACAATCATTTCATTTCTTGTTACACGGATTGAAGAAACCTTTGCATTCGTTACTGTAGTGGTGGTTGTTGTTATCATTGTTGTTGTAGTTGTTGTCTGTGTTGTTGAAGGCTTTTTTGTTGTAGTTGCAAGGTCTGTAATTACAGTTGTTTTCTTTGCTGTAGTTGTAGTAGTCTTTTTCTTGGTTGTAGTAACTTTTGCAGTAGTAGTTGTTGTAACAGGCTGTGCATATCCCATGTATTCCTCCATGGTTTTGCTTCCGCCTGTGGAAAGATATGCATAGTATGCAAGGATATATGAGGCATCGGAAGAATCAATAGCGCCGTCCTTGTTTACATCTGCGCTTTTCTTCTGTGCAGCGGTGAATTTTGATGTACCGCCTGTGGAGAGAATCGAATACTCTCCAAGAACTACGGAAGCGTCTGCTGCATCTACTGTACTGCTGCTGTCAACGTCGCCAAGTCCTGCAGCGTTATCCGCAATAACAGGAATACTGCCGATATTTTCTGTATTTACGGCAAGTACCCTCACATCTGAATAGCCTGTTGGTGAAACGGCATATGTAAAGCAAATTGCTGATGCAAGTACAGCAGAAATTAATTTCTTTGTATTCATAATAATCTCCCTCAAAATTCAGACAACATCGTATAAAGCTGCCATCAGCCCTGTATGAAATGTGCTTAAATCTTTCGTACAAGCTTTATGCGGTATTGCCCTAAATAAACAGTATGTATTTTATACATTTATTATACACCCTTTTATTTTAAATTGCAATATAAACCAGTGCATTTTGTAAAATCATACAAAAAAATGCCGATTCCTGTCATTCCTTTCATATGCAATTCCGTAAAAAATGGCAAAACACCGCACAAAATCAAGCTTTGTGCGGTGTTTATTCACTCCTTATTCATACTTATGGGGTGCTGTTCTGTTCCTTTGTTGTGACAGTTCTGGGCTTTTCTGCCTTTGTACGCTGAATTGCTACCTTTGCATTTGTGGCAATCCATACGTTATCAAATGAGGGGCATGAGAATATTACACTCTGGCTGAACTGGTCCTCTGTAATGGTGGTATTGAGAAGATTTACCTCTCCGATTATATCCTCTGCGGTAATCTCCGCAAGGGCTTCCTCGGGGCCTACAACTGTTACATCAAGCTGTTGTGTCAGGATTGAATAATCATAGGTGTTATCAGGGGGATTGCTTATCTGGATATGGTCGCTGTATATAGTCATTGGCTTTTCTTTAAGGTCCTTATCATCAATTGTCACAACGACAGATTCAAGGTCTGAGACATTTATAAGCTCTGTGCCCTCAAGCCGCTTACTGATTGGGAAAGTACGTGAAAATCCGGGTTTCAGCTCATATAGCGGTATAAGTCCTAAATCTATTGAATCGGGAATTTCAACCTGACTGTTGTTGCAGGCAAGGGTTATGGAATCCGATGAAAAATTAAACTTGATTGTCTCAGGATTGAAATTTGCAGGGGCACTGGCTATAGCCGCTGAAAGCTTCACTTTTTTCTGTGTGCGGACGGCTATGTTGATATCAAAGCTTGTGTTGCTGCTTGTAAGTGAGGACTGGTCAATGAGAACGTTATCCTTGGTGTACAGCTGGAGCTCTGCGCCGCTTAAAACATATGATGTATCAAGGCTCATTTCCTTGTTTGAAACGGCATAGCACTTGTCTATACTGTCAAGCTTTGTTGAGGGTCCTGTAATGCGGATTTCAGAGGGTATGCATACATACTCGCTTGGAACCTTTCCCTTTCCCTCAACAATGTCAACATTGGGGGTAAGGGGTACAACGTCGAAATCCCTTGTATCCATTTTGTCGAAAACTACAGTTGCCTTTGAGGGAGATATGGATTTCACCTCGTAATTCACACCGTTACTGCTCTTTATTTTCAGAGAAAGCTTCTTTGTGCCTGTATTGCTTACGGAATCTGCGTCAAAGTAGGCTGTAAGGCTTTCATTGTTCAGATATCCTATCTGTGTACGGCTTCCCAGCAGCTCCACCTTGACCTCCTTGACATCGCAGGAGATAACGCTGAGCCCGTTCTGGCTGGCTACAGAACCCGATATATCGATATTTACAGGGATATTCTCAACAGTTTTCTGAACTGAGGGATACTGTGTAAGGGATATGACAAGCCACAGAATTACTGCAATTATTACTGCAAGTATTCCAAGAAAAAAGTTGCTTGACATATATTTTTCTCTTAATTTTTTGAAATAGCTCACTTTTTCTTCCTCCTTCCAAGTATAGAGGAGATAACTTTTTTGTTTGTATTGTCATCGTCGGGAGATTCGTTGAATATTTCCTTTTCAAGAACATATCTCAGCTTTGTACGGGTATAATCACGGGTGAGAACGCCGTTAATGGCAATTGATATCTGTCCTGTTTCCTCGGAGACAACAATTACAACTGCATCGGAATTCTCGCTCATACCGATAGCGGCACGATGTCTTGAACCGAGATTTTTCGCAATTGCCACATCGCTTTTCGGGCGGGGCAGGAAGCAGGCGGCGGCAAGAATCAGACCGTCGCGCATAATAACTGCGCCGTCGTGGAGGGGTGTTTTGGGATAGAATATATTCCCGAATACCTCCTTGCTTGGTATGGCATTCATAACTGTACCTGTTTCAATCTGTTCGCCGAGGGGCGTTTTCCTCTCGATGACAATGAGCGCGCCTGTACAGCTTGCAGAAAGCTCCACGCAGGAATCGCATATAGCGTCTATGGCGGTATTCCAACGGTATTTTATATCGTTGGAGGAGTTTCCTATACCGATGAGGTTAATGCCGAATTTAGTCTGTCCGAACTGCTCCAGAGCTCGTCGTATCTCAGGCTGAAAGAGTATCAGCATGGCAAGAAGTCCTACATCGAGGGCATTGCCGAGGATATATTCCATTACATCAAGCTTGAAAATCATGCTTACGAGGTAAGCCGCCACAAGCAGCAGAACTCCCTTGATAAGCTGTCCTGCACGGGTTTCACGCATGAGTTTAAGCAGCAGATATACTATGTAAGAAAGCGCCAGAAGGTCTATTATATCGTTGAATTCGATAGTAGACATCAGGCTGAAAAAAGCGTATTTTATATCCTGAAATGAAGGCATATTATATCACAACCTGTTTGTTAGTCGGGGAAACACATAATCCCCTATATTATATTGTACCACAATTTCAGATAATTTCAATAGCTTTTTATTAATTTCCTGAAAATTTTATATTTTTACTTCTAAATTTTCACATTTGGATAATTTTGTGAAAGATTATGTCGAATTTTTTTAAAGCTAACAGCTAACGGCTGATAATAATTTCAAGAAGTCCAAGAAGTACGCTTTGCACACACATGTACTCTTGAACCTCTTGAACCTCTTGCTTTAATTGGCTAAAGTAAAGCCTTTAGCCATTAGCTTGTAGGAGCGGATATCCGCCCGTAATTTTGGAACGAATTAAACCGACGTACCGTCGGCGGACTGCCAAAGGCAGCCCCTACAAAAAATAATAGACAATTTCAAGAAGTCCAAGAAGTCCGCTTTGCACACACATGTACTCTTGAACCTCTTGAACCTCTTGCTTTAATTGACTAAAGCAAAATTTCCTGCTTTATCTAAAAAAAGAAAATCAGCATATTATAATACATCAGCATTTATGCTGTAATATATAAAGGGTAAACTCCTAAAAGGAATGATTTTCTATGAAATATATTTTACAAATGCCGTCGTATACCTACGCCCAGAAAGCTGTGAGGCTTCTTGTGGCTTTCGGCTTCAAGTGTGAGCTGAAACGACGGGAGGGGGAGTGCGGCTACGATTTGTATACCGACAAAAGCCCCGATATACCGCGGCTTCTCAATAAATACAAGATACCATACACCTTGCATGAGGAGGGATATTCTTGATTGTGAATTTTGACAATGCCGCCACTACATTTCCAAAGCCGATTTCAGTTAAAAGAGCAGTCGCAGAGGCTATGGAATCTCTGACAAGTCCCGGCAGAGGCGGTCATCCACTGGGGTTAAAAACCTCCGAGGCGGTATATTCCGCCCGTGAAACAGCCGCAGAATTCTTCGGCGCAGAGCCTGAAAACGTGGTATTTACCCAGAACTGCACCCACGCTCTAAATATGGCGATTCAGGGAATCATGAAAAAGGGCGGACATCTCATCATCAGCGGAATGGAGCACAACTCCGTAGCAAGACCAGCCGCAAAGCTTGCAGAATCGGGAAAAATAAGCCTTTCCATTGCGGAGGTATACCCCGAAAAAGAGCGCACCGTTGAAAGCTTTCGCCGCCTTATCCGCAGAGATACAAGGGCTATAGTATGCACCATAGCAAGCAACGTCACAGGTCAGATTATGCCTGTTGAAGAACTGGGAAAGCTCTGTAAATCGCAAAATATAGCCCTTATTGCCGACGGAGCGCAGGGCGTTGGCGTTATGGATATAAAGCTTTCGCAGGGGATTAATATTCTCTGCACCGCAGGGCACAAAGGCTTGTACGGCATAACTGGTACGGGTATGCTTATCAGCGACGGAAAATTCCCAATTGAACCGATTATGCAGGGCGGTACAGGCAGCGGCTCGCGGAATCTGGAACAGCCTGTATTGCTCCCCGAGGCACTGGAAAGCGGAACTGTAGGCGCTGTGGGGATTATGTCCATGAAAGCAGGTATGGAATTTATTAAAAAAGTAGGCATAAATAAAATTTTTGCCCATGAGAACAGAATATGCCGCCGATTTATAGCGGAGCTGTCAAATAATCCGAAAGTGACGGTATATCGTTCCGAAAAGGCGGAGTATGTACCCATAGTATCCTTTAATATAGAGGGTATTGCTTCGGAATCAGCGGCGGCGGCTCTTGCAAAGGAGGGCTTTTGCCTCCGTGCAGGGTATCACTGTGCCGCCCTTGCACATCGTTCACTTGGCACAGAAAAGGGAACTGTTCGCTTTTCTCCCTCTGTTTTCAGCAAGGAGGAGGACGCAGTAAGGCTGGCAAGGATAATTAATAATGCGTAATTATTCAGCCGTTATCCATTAGCTGAAATTATACGTAGGGGCTGCCTTTGGCAGTCCGCCGACGGTACGTCGGTTTAATTCGTTCCAAAATTACGGGCGGATATCCGCTCTTACAAGTTAATGGCTAAAGGCTTCACTTTAGCCAACTAAAGCAAGAGGTTCAAGAGGTTCAAGAGTACATGTGTGTGCAAAGCGGACTTCTTGGACTTCTTGAAATTGTCTATTATTTTTTTGTAGGGGCTGCCTTTGGCAGTCCTTCAGTCTGTAGAAAAAGTCGTTATTTCAATGCGGACCGCCAAAGGCGGTCCCTACGAATCGACTATTTTACGTCATTTCGTGTAGAGGCAGATATCATCCGCTCCTACAAGCTAATGGCTAAAGGCTTCACTTTAGCCAACTAAAGCAAGAGGTTCAAGAGGTTCAAGGGTACATGTGTGTGCAAAGCGGACTTCTTGGACTTCTTGAATTATTTGATTATATATATAACAAAAGAGGGCGGATAATATCCACCCTCTCAAAATAATTATGCATTAATTCTACTTCTCATGATGCTTGATAAGTCCCACTGCTTTTGTAATCTCCATGACAAGTACAGGGAAAAGGAAAAGTCCCACACAGATGAGATAATAGGTAACAGGAAGTGTAACAAGTCCGAAGATTGTGCGAAGAGGTGTGAACAGTACAAGAACTACAACGAGACTTGAAGCAAGTACCGCCTTATTCAGCGCCTTGTTTGTGAAGATTCCTGTCTTGAAAAGTGAACGGTCACTTCTCATATTAAATGACTGAACAATCTGTGACATAGCAAGAACGAAGAATGTCATTGTCTGACCGATTTTTAATGTTTCTTCTGTGCCGTTGTAACCGATTTTAAATGCAACAAGTGAGAGAATACCGAACATAAAGCCCTGTAAAATTATACGCACACCGAAACCGTTTGCGAAAAGTCCCTCATTCTTAGGCTTTGGCTTGCGTGTCATGATGTCCTTGTCAACATCTTCCATACCCAGCGCAATTGCAGGGAGTGAATCGGTTACAAGGTTAATCATAAGAAGCTGCATTGAAAGCAAAGGTGTCTTGTGCCAGAGAAGCATTGCGAAGAATACAAGTATAACTTCACCGATGTTTGTACCGAGGAGGAATCCAACAACCTTTTTGATGTTTGCGTAGATTCCGCGTCCCTCTCTTACAGCGTCAACGATTGTAGCAAAGTTATCGTCTGTAAGCGTCATATCAGATGCGCCCTTTGCAACGTCTGTACCTGTGATACCCATAGCACAGCCGATATCAGCGGCTTTAAGTGCTGGAGCGTCGTTTACACCGTCGCCTGTCATGGAAACAACCTGATCCTTTTTCTGCCATGCCTTGACGATACGGATTTTATTTTCAGGTGAAACTCGCGCGTATACGCTTATGGATTCAACCTGCTTGTCGAGTTCTTCCTCTGACATTGCGTCAAGCTCTGCGCCTGTGATAGCTCTGTCACCCTCAACAAGAATACCTAAATCCTTAGCGATAGCGGCAGCAGTTATAACGTGGTCGCCTGTAATCATAACGGGACGGATACCTGCCTGACGGCATACTGCAACAGCATCTCTTGCCTCTGGACGAGGAGGGTCAATCATACCCACAAGACCTGCAAGAGTAAGTCCGTTTTCGATTTCCTCAGATGTAAGCTCAGCAGGGATTGTGTCAATTTCCTTGTAGCCGATAGCGAGAACACGGAGAGCGTCAGCGCTCATCTTCTCTGTGATTTCCTTAGCCTTAGCGATATTTCCGCCTGTACAGCGCTCAGCCATCATATCGAAAGCACCCTTTACAATAACGATGTTCTTATCGCCGAACTTGTTGATAGATGTCATAAGCTTTCTGTCGGAATCGAAAGGAATTTCACCTACACGGTTATGCTGTGCATTGATTTCGTCCTTTGGCATACCATTTTTGTGAGCCGCAAGAACAATAGCTGTCTCTGTAGGGTCGCCGATGTGCTGTTCCTCGCCGTTTTCAAAGGAAACACTGCCGTCACAGCAGAGCGTGCCAATCATAAGGAGCTTTTTGATATCCTCAGGGCAGTTTTCGTCAACGAGAACAACATCGTCAGCATTATCAATGTATGCCTTAACAACTGTCATTTTGTTCTGTGTAAGAGTACCTGTCTTATCGGAGCAGATAACAGAAGCACTTCCGAGAGTTTCAACAGCGGGAAGTCGTCTGATAAGAGCGTTTTTCTTAACCATACGCTGAACGCCGATAGAAAGCACGATTGTAACGATTGCAGGAAGTCCCTCAGGGATAGCTGAAACAGCAAGAGAAATAGCTGTCATGAAGATTTCGAGGGCAGGAATACCGTTGAGCATACCAACAACGAAGATGATAGCACAAGCGGCAAGAGCCATAATTCCGAGATATTTACCAAGCTGTGCAAGCTTCTGCTGGAGAGGTGTCTGGGAATCTTCCTCATTGTCAAGGAGATTTGCAATCTTACCCATTTCGGTATTCATTCCCGTAGCTGTTACAACAGCCGTAGCAGTACCATATGTAACGGAACAGCCTGAGAATACCATATTAGTTCTGTCACCGATAGGAGCATTTTCCTCAACAGCGGCAGCAGCGTCCTTATCGCTGGGAACGGATTCACCTGTAAGGGCGGATTCCTCGGATTTAACGCTTACGCTGTGGATAAGTCTGGAATCGGCAGGTACGAAATCACCTGCTTCAAGGTGGATAACGTCGCCGGGAACGAGTTCAGCCGCATCAATAACCTTTTCAACGCCGTTTCTGATAACACGGGCATGGGGAGCTGATAAATTCTGGAGAGCATCGAGAGCCTTTTCAGCCTTGCTCTCCTGCACAACGCCCATGATAGCGTTAAGAACAACGATAAGCAGGATAAGTACAGGCTCGAAGAACTCCTTGGGATTTCCCTCGATAATGGCAACGACGAAAGAAATTACTGCCGCAATAAGCAGAATAATAATCATAACGTCCTTAAACTGCTCCAGAAAGCGCTGGAAAGTAGTTTTCTTCTTCTTTTCGCGGAGCTTGTTTTCGCCGTATTTCTCACGGTTTGCCGTAACCTCCGCATCTGATAACCCCTGTTCGACACTCACGTTATATTCTTTGAGTATCTCCTCGTTTGATTTGCTGTGTGCTGACATAATTTACCTCCTCATATCATGTGTTATGTTGCACTAACATATGTAAATGTTTACTATAATATTATAATATGTTTTGTCTAAATTGTCAATGGGAATTTTGTCGTTTCGGGAGTTTTTACAAATAGCGGTTTACTGCGATGAAATTATTGGTGAAGATAATAATACCCCCACAGTGCAAAGGCTGTGGGGGTACTGATTTGTCCCTTATTTGTAATAAAACCCTTTTTTCTCCCAGTGCAGAGTGGAGAATCAAGCTTTGGTAATTTTTTCTTTAAGCAGGCAAAGGTCGAACACATCAAGTCGTCCGTCTTTGCACATATCTGCCGCCTGCCAGTCATTCAATACCGCTTCGGAATCTGCAAGCAGCCATTTCTGTAATGCAACAGCATCAGCAACAGTAACTTTTCCGTCTTTGTTGCAGTCGCCATTTGGGATAATTCCCTTTGTTTTTATATCCACAAAGTTTCTGTTGTATTCTTTGGCATATTGCTGTGCTGTAGAATCAACATGACCATATATAACAGTCTTTTCTGGAATTGTAAATTCATCAAGTGCAATCGCAGCTGCATCATTATTAATGTAAATATTTTTAAGATTTCCGCATTCATCAAAAGCACACGCGCCAATATTTACAACACTTTCAGGCAGGTCAATTTCTGTCAGTGCACCGCACCCCTCAAAAGCGCGTTCGTTTATACTGCTGACACCCTCAGGAATTGTAACATTTTTAAGACTCGAACAGCCTGCAAATGCCCAACCGCCAATTGTAGCAACGCTTTCAGGGATTACAATTTCTTCAATATTTTCACAGTATGAAAAAGTTTCACTTCCCAGAACAAGCAGTGTAGAGGGCAATGTAACCTTTTTAAGCGCTTTACATCCTGTAAACGCACCTTCATACTGCCCACCGTCTTTAATAGTTAAAACTCCCTCTGGAATATTTATTTCCGGAAGCGAACTACACAACGCAAAAGCACTTGCACAAATAGTGGTAACGGTATCAGGTATTGTCACCTTTGTAAGACTTTCACAATATTGAAAAGTTTTATCATTAATTATAGTAACTCCGCTTGGTATAACAATAGATTCAAGCTTCTTACAACCTTCAAAGGCATATTCCCCGATTGATGTAACCGTATCGGGTATATCTATGCTGACAATAGCTCTACATTCTGCAAATGCTCCATTTCCGATTGAAGTTATAGAATCAGGTATTGTAACACTGCTTAAAGCCGAACACTGATAAAACATTTCATCTTCAATAGTTTTAAGTGTACTTGGCAGAACTATTTCTGGCAAGCTTTCACACCATGCAAAAGCATTTCTTTCAAGCGTTTTCAGTTTCTTTGGAAGTGTAACAGAAGATAACGACGTACATCCATTAAAAGCTTCTTCACCAATACGTTCAACCTTTTCGGGTACTGTTATTTTCTTAAGCTTAGCGCAATCTGCAAACGCCGCCGCACTTATATCAGTTACGCTGTCTGGAATAGTAATTGATGTCATATTTGAACAGCCTCTGAAACATCCGTCGCCTATACTTTTAAGAGTTGACGGCAATGTAACTTTGGTCAAACTTGAACAGTCAGTAAATGGACCGACATAACCGGCACCCATTTCAGAAATTCCGGCTAAAGTTACAACACCCTCTGGAATAACAACACTGGGCAGAGCAGTACAACTTCCAAAAGCCAATTCCTTAATAGTTGTAACTGAATCAGGAATAGTTACACTAACCAGACTGGAACAACCATTGAGAACACGTCCCTCAATGGTTTTGAGCCCATTAGGGAAAGTAAATTTACTTATACTTGAACACAACTGAAAAGCGCCGCTTCCAATATAATTAACATTATCCGTAAGCTTTACAGACACAAGAGATGAACAACCATCGAAAGCATATTCATGAATTTCTTCAAGATTCTCTGATACAGTAAGAGTAACGATATCTGTATTTCCCTCAAAAGCCAATGCTCCAATAGCTTTGACTTTTAATTTGTTAATTGTAGCAGGTATGGAAATGGTTGTAGAATCACCGTTGTAGCCTGTAATCACTGCATATTCCTGCGTTAAAATCTTATCATTTTCCCAATCATACGTACCATAAATATCGTATGTATAACCGCTGTCGGTCTCGCCGCTTTTCACAACCTCCAAATCAACCGCCGATGCAGTAATGGAAGTTACAATGCTGGTTCCGGAATAATCTGCCAATGGAACACCTCCGCATATAACGCTCAGTGCAACAATCCACGAGGCAATACTTTTAAATTTCATTAATTTCACTCCTTTCTAATAATACAATCTATAAGATTGACTATAATAATTATACACTATGTCGAAAGTTATTGTCAATAGTACATAGCGGTTTTTAACATATTATTCATAAAAAAATCCCCCAAACCGACAAAGAATCGGCATGGGGGCAATAGGGGAGCTTATAGTATAGGGGTTTATTGCCGCCGAAGCGGACTTACGGAATTTGCGCACTGCCCCACTATTGCGGAGCAGCGCTTTACGTATGCATAGAAATTATTCAGCAGCTTCCTCAGAAACAGCCTCGTCTGTAGTTTCCTCAGATGCCTCAGAATCCTCAACTACTTCATCGGAATCCTCAGCAGCTTCGTCCTTGTGGTGACCATGAGGACCCTTGTGAGCAGGCTTCTCGGGAGGTGTAGGAGGTGTAGGAGGTGCAGGCTTCTCGCCCTCTTCAACAACGGGAGGAGCAGGCTTCTCACCCTCTTCAACAGCAGGAGGAGCAGGCTTCTCACCCTCCTCAACTACAGGAGGAACGGGCTTTTCAGGCTTTGTGAAGTTGCTTACGCAGAACTCAAACCATGCAGCCTTTGTATCATCGCTGATAAAGCTTGCAGCTTCAAGGTCAAATGTATCGTTAATCATTGCGATAATCTCAGCCTTATCTGCCTTTTTAGCAGGCTTTACAGCATCATCAGCAACGGGAGGAACAGGCTTCTCGGGCTCAGCCTCTGTCTCTGTGAGATTTGCAAGGCAGAATTCAAACCATGCAGCCTTAGCGTCGTCACTGATGAAATCAGCAGCCTCAAAATCAAAAGTGCTGATAATCATTTTTTCAAGCTCAGGCTTGCCGATTTTCTTAGCGGGCTTCTCAGGCTTTTCAGGCTTCTCAGGCTTTTCGGAATCTTCTTCCTCAGTCTCGCCCTCTTCGCCCTCTGTAGTATTCTCTTCAACCTCAGGCTTCTCGATTTCAGCAGGAGGAACAGGCTTAGCAGGCTTTTCAGCCTCTTCGGAACCCTCACCCTCAACGATTTCGTCCTCAGCGGATTCGTCATCTGTAGATTCTTCTGTTGTCTCCTCGGTTGTTTCCTCAACAACTACGCTGTCCTCAGCCTTTTCTTCCTTTGCCTGATTAGCGGCAAATGCTGTAGCGCCTGTAGCAATGGAAAACATGGAAATAGCTGTGATTGCGGCAACGATTTTCTTCTGGTTCATAATAAACACTCCTTAAAAATATTTTTCGTATTCGGGCTGTCGTTCAACCCTTATGTTTATAGTTTACGAAAGCAGATTTTCAAAAACGGGGTATTTCAAAAATTTTTTTGGTATTTTTTGAAAAAAGTTTTTGATTTTCCAATCAGGGAATACGAATTATTCACAGCAACCTGTGATATTATACAAAGCGATATTGCCGAATTTTCCATATCTTACAAAATTTACGTTGCATATACTATGCATTGCAATATACGCTTGACATATAACTATAGTTGGTATATAATGTAATTAAGAAAGTATGTAATTCCAATTAAGGAAAGGTGAGACCGATGAATCGTTAAATGTGCATATATGATAAAAAATATTAAAAGGAGGACTTCCTATGAAAAAAACAAAAAGATTTTTAACAGCATTAACTGCCTCCGTTCTTTCGGTTTCTGCGTTAAGTTCTTTTACAGCTTCTGCGGAAAATGAAACACCTGTTTCAAATAATGATTACATAGCAGAGCAATTGATAAAGGAATTAGACGAATACATGGCAGAAAAAGGCTATGTAAAAGCAAACGAAAAATTTTACCCCCTTTATTTCGAAAGACCTTATTTCTCACGACTGTATAATCCAAATTCATATCAACTTGCATATTTTGAAGATTATGAAAATCGCCCCGATTGTCCGGGAGTATGGGGGGTTAATGTAGATTCTGCCTATATTGATTTGTATTGTGAATTTTCTGAGGGAATTTCCACCGACGATATCAACAACTACATCAAGGAAAAACATCCTGAATTTGAAGATAACAAATTTAACGGTAAAATTTTCCATATAAGAGATTATCGAATACCCGCAAATGATAAAATTGATATTAAAGGTTTAATTGATGAACTTAAAGAAAACAATATGATTGAAACAGCTGAGTTAAGATATGGAGATATTCAGGAGCGTAGTGGTTATGCAGGTCATCACATGGAACCAATGTCATGGTTCCGACCAACCGAAGTATTTTCTTCAATTGCAGATGAATTTATTACAACAAAGCAGGATATACTTGATTATTATGCCGCAGGAAATATTGACTGTGAATTTGGTATAATTGTAATTACTGAAAAATTGCCTGAGGGTGTAGAATATATACCTTTTGGAGATATGTATAATATTGATTACTATAACAAAACAGCAGATTATCATGGATATATACCAATTACTCCGGAAGAAGCGGCTGAACTTGACAAAGAAATATTTGATGCTATAGAGTTCTTTTCCGCTGTACCACACGAAAACACACTGGAAAATCAGATAGATTTGCTTTATGAGATAAATAATGATGTTTATATTTATTCCAATGATATTGGTTATGCAGACGGTGGAGGTAGAAACTTGCCCTTGATGACTATTGAAGTTGATGTTACTAACGCAATCAACGGCGACGCAAACTGCGATAAAAAATTTACAATTGCCGATTCTACAGCAATTCTCCAATCAATAGGCAATCCCGATAAATACGGTCTCTCTTTAGAGGGCGAATATAATGCCGACTGCTCAGGCACATTTGACGGTGTAACGGCTGCTGATGCTGTTTTCATTCAGAGAAAGCTTGCAAAGGGGATAGAATAAATAAGAATAATACTAAAGGGAGCGAAATCGCTCCCTTTATATTATATATCCTCTTTTTTCACAAAATCTGTTTTCGGTAATTCTTTATGTACCTGCTCCTTCAGCGGAACTTCCGCATTCCCCTCAGCAGCTTCCCTGTTATGATGAGGCAAAACAGGCTTTTCATTACCTGTATCATCCTTATCATGCTTTGCAGGTTTTTCATTCATATCGGGAGCTTGCGGCGGTACAGGCTTCTCTCCCTCAATTAAAGGAATATCAGCAACGGGCGGAACAACTTCATCAGGAACAGGATTTCCCTGAGGTTCCTTTTTATCATTCAGAGATTCCTTATCTGCATTAACCGGAGGAACAGGAGCAGCCGCCGGCTCGCTTACCGCAGGCTTGACCTCATCATGCTTATGGGCAGGTGCAGTCGCTGTTGTCACAGGTGGTGCAGGAGCCTTATCATTTTTATTATCCTTGATATTCTCTGCTTTATTTTTTTCATGCAAAGGTATGTCCTTATCCTTTTCGGGAGTTTTCACCTTATCGTGTTTTCCAGCCTTGCCGTCGTGGATATTAACTTTTAAATCAAGCTTAGGCAGTTCATTTTCAAGCTCCGTGCGCAGAGAATCTGTTTTTGCAGTGTCACTGCCGGAGACGTAAACATCAACGGTATCACCATTTGAAATATGCCCGTCAGAAATTTCCGTCTGCAAAATCTCATTGGCGGCAGTCAGCTTATCCATACCCTTTATATCGGTTTTTTCAATAATTTCCTTGCCGTAGTCGGTATCGCTTGTAAGGCGAATAACCTTGCCTGTCTTGTTCAGCTCCATACTTATAGCCGAATCAGAAGTAATCGTCACAACAGAGTATGTTTTCAGATTCTGAGCATAATAAGAATATCCCATACCTGTAATAATCGCAACACAAGCCGCCGCTGCTGCTATAACCTTTATAACGGCAGTAATATTTCTGTTATCATTTCTGTCATTAGTCATAATAACAGGATTAATAATTATCTGACCGACTTCAAATCCTTGATTTGCCGCAAATACAAATTTTGATTCCTCGTCCATAAGAACCGCATAGCCCTTACAACATTGCATAACGACGTATTTCAATTATTTTCACCGCCTTTCAATACCTGCATAATATGTCCTCTCATAATCTCGTAGCCGTTTGTACAGATAAGCAGCATAGCCACAAGATATTTTCTGTGCCGTTCAAGAGTTTTTCTTTCAGCTCCTGTGCCCTCCGCAAGAGCCGCAATGGGAACTCTCTTAGTGCGCAAAAAATCCTCCAGTATCGTTGGATTATTTCTTGCATAGCGTACAGCCCGTCCGCATATTTCAAGAGTTCTCTGCTGTTTTGGGGAATTATCAGCTATATCTGTAAATGACACGCCGAAATCCGCCATTTGAACAGAAAGCTCAGCAATTTCCTGCTTTGTGGCTTCACGGGCTTCTATTTCGCCGTAGTCATCACGGGTATCGCTGATAGAATCTATAAGTTCAGTTTTTTCATCATCTGATGTATATAAAGAAACGTTTCCGCTGTTTCTTTTTTCCCTGCGATAATTATCTATGAGGCGATTTTTTATATGCATTGCTGCAAATTTCAGAAATGAGCCCCGCAGCTTTGAATAATTTCGTATAGCCTCATAAAAGGCAAACATAGCAATACTCAGTTCATCATCGCTCTTATCAGGGGAACGATTAAGAAACTTCGCCGTTTCTGCCTTTATAAATGGCATATAATCCGATATAAGCTTATCGGCTTCACCGCTGTCAGTTTTTGCCAGATTAACTCTGGAAATAATCTCATGAGTTTCGGAGTTCATTTCACACCTCCTCTTATATATAGTATACGCAGAAAATTTTGAATTTTCGGGGTATCTACTATACATATTATATAATACTTTCTCAACCTTTGTCAAGGCATTTTGTGCGTTTTCTCTCTTGGATTTACAAAATATTGCGAATTCTGCTCAGGTAACATATTATTTCCTCACATAAAACAGCTTAAAAATCACATCATATTTCAGATTAAAATTTAATACAAAGGAGGCACCCTAATGAATACAATAAAAAATTTTCTCATTGAAACTGTTGTCCTCACCGCCGCAGTTGTCGGCTGGGGAATTCTCATAACACTCCGATTTGTTAAAAGCATTAGCAGTCAGTACAGGAAATAATTAAAGGCTTCCGCACTAAGCAGAAACCTTTTAATTAAGCACTTATCTATCACCTTTCGGATTCACCATACAAGCACCTGCAAGCATCCAGAAAATCGGAGTAAAAGCAGTACTGCTGCAGCATATCAGGAACAGGAGCGCTCCTATAGCTGTCAAAAGAGTCATGGAAAGGGTAATAGTATTTTTTCCTTTTTTATAATTCCCGAATCCAATTGCAAGAACGCCGAGAATCGTCACAACAAAAGCTATAGCAGAGGGAATGCCTCTTGTTGCCGCCGTATTGAGATACTCGTTATATACTCTGTCAAATGAACCCTTATTGAATATTGCCACATCTTCAATCAAGGCAGTCTCAGGATTTTCCGTTCCGTAATTGTAAATCTGCGGATACACCAGCTGGTCAGGACCTGTACCCGTCAGACCGTTTGCGCTTATAATATTCATCGCTTTGCGGTTGAGTGTATAATAAACATCATAGGTATCGTCGATATCAACTAAATCAGAATCATAACCTCCGCTTGCATTGATTCGCATATAGCTGTCAGCAAACCAGAGAATACGCCCGTCGTACAGACGATAGCTGTCTATATTTCCGATTAATCCGCAATTAACTATAACTACGGAAACTGCCGCAGGAATAATCGCACCGAATACAGCCAATAGATTTTTTTTCGGAGCTTTTACTGTGATAATCATAGAAATTCCCACAACAATGGCAAGTACAAAACCGCAAATACCCACAAATGAGTATGTAAACATTATTACAAATGATGAAAGACACACTGTAATTATGCAGAATATCTTTGATTTCTTACCTTCAAAAATTGCAAATCCCATAAATGCTGTTGCTATTGAGATGCTCAGCACCATTGCAAGAAACATTGGAGACTGCGATAATCCAGAAGCCGCATTTACCTCAATTGTTATGGATGCTCTGGAATAATCGCTGAATTCTCCCATGAATATCTGAACAAGAGAGACAATACTGTTAAGCAAACCATTTCCCAGTATTCCATACAAAAGTAATTTTCTCGCCTTATCCCCTTTTATAGCGACGGCAGTGATAAAAAACGAAGCGTAGAAAAGCAGAGCCAGTAAACCCTCGTTTCTGCCCGGGAATCCATTAAGAGCAACATACATATCATATGAATCAAGCATTGAAATAACCGCCCATAACAGCCCGAATCCTACCACACATACAGGAAAAAGAACAGCTTTGCTTATGTATTTCTTCATAGCGCCGATAAGAACAAGAACTATGCAGAAAACGCCGCCCAACGTCATTCCCACAGAAGTAAGAACATACACCTTTTCTCCTGTGGCAAGAGGTATTGCCGCGGACAGCGATGTAAGAAACACCGTAAGCACGAGAACCCATGAAGCAAGCTTTGAATATTTTTCCTCTGTCATATTTACAATAAAATTTGATTTTTCAGATGAATTAAAAAGCTGTTTTGCCATATCTCATCATTCCTCCTTTACAAAAAAACTGCGGACGTTGCCATCCGCAGTAATTCGCTTATTTTGCGTAATCAGTAACCCTGCTCTCTCTGATGAGGTTGACCTTAATCTGTCCGGGATATTCCATTTCAGCTTCGATCTGCTGTGCAATCTGTCTTGCAACAAGCACCATTTTCTCATCGTTGATAATTTCGGGAACAACCATAATTCTGACTTCACGTCCTGCCTGTACAGCAAAGCATTTTTCAACGCCGTTATAAGAAGTTGCAATTTCTTCAAGCTTCTGAAGTCTCTTGATATAGCTCTCGTAATTCTCACTTCTTGCGGCAGGTCGTGCAGCGGATATTGCATCAGCTGCCTGTACAATACAAGCAATAACAGTTTTTGGGTCAACATCGTTATGATGAGCCTCAACGGCGTGAATAACAACGGCATTTTCATTGTACTTCTTACAAACGTCAACACCTATCTGAACGTGTGAGCCCTCGATTTCGGAAGTAAGAGCCTTACCGATATCGTGGAGAAGTCCTGCACGCCTTGCCATATTCGCATCAACACCCAGTTCAGCCGCCAGAACTCCGCAAAGCTTTGCAACCTCAATAGAGTGGTCGAGAACGTTCTGTCTGTAGCTTGTACGGAACTTGAGTCTTCCGAGGAGCTTTATAAGCTCATGGTTAATTCCGTGAACATTTGTTTCGATTACTGCACGTTCACCCTCCTGCTTGATACGGTACTCAACCTCACGGCGAGCCTTATCAACCATTTCTTCGATACGTGCGGGGTGGATTCTTCCGTCAGCTATAAGCTTTTCAAGAGCGATTCTTGCAACCTCACGGCGAATCTGGTCAAAACATGAAAGCGTAATAGCCTCCGGTGTATCGTCAATAATAAGGTCAACTCCCGTAAGAGTTTCGAGGGTTCTGATATTTCTTCCCTCACGACCGATAATACGTCCCTTCATTTCGTCGTTGGGCAGGGGAACAACGGAAACTGCCGCCTCCGAAACCTGATCTGCCGCAACCTTTGCGATAGCAAGAGATATCTGATTTCTTGCCTTCTCGTTGCATTCATCCTTGAGCTGCTGCTCATAAGCTGCGATCTTGACAGCCTTTTCGTGCACAAGATCGTCCTCCAGCTTGGAAAGTATGTATTCCTTAGCCTGATCCTTAGTAAATTCCGAAATACGTTCCAGAACGTCCATTTCGGATTTCTTGATCTGTTCTGCTTCCTTGAGTTTTTCATCGGCACTCTTTATCTTCTGATTAAGAGTTTCTTCTTTTTTCTCAAGGTTATCTGTTTTCTTGTCGAGATTCTCCTCTTTTTGCTGCATACGTCTTTCCTGACGGGACAGCTCAGCTCTGCGGTCTTTGATTTCCTTATCCGCTTCACTGCGAAGCTTGTGAATCTCATCCTTTGCCTCTACGAGAGCGCTTTTCTTCTTAGCGTCAGCGTCCTTTTCAGCGTCAGCAACGATACGCTCTGCCTGCTTTTCGGCAGAACCAACCACAGCCTCCGCCTCACGCTTACGCTGTTCAACGCCTGCTGCAACACCTTTTTTGTAAGCCATAAATCCGCCTACAGCCGCACCTGCAATTAAAGCGACAAGTATAAGCACAATAGCAATAATAGGATCCATACAGTGCATTACCTCCTTAGCAATATTTTAGTTTGTATAATTAACGTATACTGCTTCGGGCGGTAAATGCCGCATTATTTTATTCATTTGTAGTATATATTGACAGGGCAAACTCCCTGAAAAAGCCGGACATTCCGTCCGTATTTGTTTATATATCCTATTCGGAATATTTATCTTTCTCCGAAATGATTTAAAACAAAGCTGCATTACTGCCTGAAAGCAATACTTCTGCAAAATACAACATAATTATTATACACTTTTTTCAGACATATGTCAATAGATTTTCAGCCGAATTATTACAAAACAGTAAAATTTAATTTTGTTAATTATCAATACAGCCTTTTTAATTTATTCGCATTTATCAATTTAAGCCTATAAATAACAAATAATTGTGCAAATTAACGGTTATTCACTTTAATTTGCTAAAAAAGGTTGAATTTTTCGACTTACTGTGATATAATTTATTTAATAGGCTTTTTTGCGTTCTGTGGGAAAAAAGCCGCTAATCTTGGCACGACTGTATGCCGGAAATACAGTCTCCCCTGCGGATAGGAGTAACCATGTTTCTTCCAGATTTTTTCACAACAATCAACCTTACAAGCGTTGAAAATCCAAATCTTTTTCCATTTCCATTCAAGCTTCATCTCATATTCTCTATCGTATCTTTTTTCTTTTTCATAATCAGATTTATATATGACAAAAAGCCATATCAGGCTATCTTAGCCCTTGCAATCCCCTTTTCCATGACAATCTGGCTGTCGGAAAACAGAGTGTGGTTCTATATCGTCGGCATTATTGAGCTTGTGCTTATTCTCGCCGCTTGTATATCCACTATTGTTTACAATATCAAGCACCCACAGCCTAAGGAAGCCGAAAAAAAAGCAGACGACGAAAACACCTCAGACAGCAAAAATGAGGCTGAATAATCATGAATATTGTTATTCTTGACTGGTCTACCATGTGCGCAAGCAACGACCTTTCTTCCGATATTTTCAAGGAATACGGTGATGTAAAGGCATATTCCCTGACCGCCCCCGACGAAGTAATTTCCCGAATCGGCGATGCTGAAATCGTTCTCTGCAACAAAGTGCTTATCACAAGGGAAATTATAGATAATTGCCCGAACCTGCGATATATCGGGCTTTTTGCCACAGGCTTCAATAATATCGATGTTGAATATGCCGCTAAAAAGGGCATAACCGTATGCAATGCAGGACAGTATTCCACAAATGCCGTTGCACAGCAGGTTTTTGCCTATATTCTCGACTATTGCAGCCGTATCCGCGACTACGACAGCGTCGTAAAAGAGGGCAAATGGGAAAGCTCCCCATGCTTTTCATATTTCCCCATTCCAACAGCCGAAATGCAGGGTAAAGCCCTGTCTATCGTGGGATTCGGCTCAATCGGCAAAAGGGTTGCAGAGCTTGGAACAGCTTTCGGTATGAATATTCTTGTCAACACAAGAACTGCTCGCGAAAATTGCCCCTATGAAGTGTCTGATTTAGACACAGCAGTAAAAAATGCCGATTTTCTTACATTTCACTGTCCCCTTACAGATAAGACAAATGGCATGATAAATGCCGATTTACTGGGAAAGATGAAGAAATCAGCCGTACTTATCAACACATCAAGAGGACCTGTTGTTAATGAAGCGGATTTAGCGGAAGCGCTCAAAAACGGCACAATTTCTGCCGCCTATCTGGACGTTCTTGAAAAAGAGCCCATGTCTCCCGATACTCCGCTGAAAAATGCACCAAACTGCGTAATTACGCCACATACAGCATGGGCGGCATATGAAACAAGAGTTCGCCTGCTTAACATAGTAAGCGAAAATATAAAATGCTGGCTTGAGGGTAAGCCGCAGAATAAAGTTAATTAATATAAGGAAATGATATAAATGAGAAACAATTCCGATAAAAAAAGAATCGTTATCAAGCTCGGTACTTCAACCCTTGCCCATAGCACAGGCAAGCTGAATATCCGACGCATGACAAATCTTGTCCGCGTTATCTCCGACCTCCACAACTCCGGTAAAGAAATAATTCTCGTATCTTCGGGCGCTGTGGGACTTGGCTCAGGCAAGCTGGGACTTTCCTCAAAGCCAAAGGAAACCAAAATGAAACAGGCTGTAGCCGCAGTAGGACAGTGTGAGCTCATGCATATCTATGACGATATGTTTGAAAAATACAGCGTTACAGTTGCGCAGATTCTGCTGACCAAGACGATTATCAACAATCCCAACCACTGCGAAAACTTCAAGAATACCGTGGAAACTCTTGTAAGTATGGGCGTTATCCCCATTGTAAACGAAAACGACTCCATTTCAATCGATGAGCTGGAGCTTGAAATCGGCGAGAACGATTCCCTTTCGGCTCTTGTTGCATCACTTTCGGGCGCAGATTTACTGCTTATACTTTCAGATATTGACGGTTTGTACACCTGCGATCCCCGTACAAATCCCGATGCACAGCCAATTACATACGTTGAGGAAATCACTCCGGAAATTGAAAATTCCGCAGGAGGCGCAGGCTCAAAGCTTGGCACAGGCGGTATGTCAACAAAGATAAATGCCGCTAAAATTGCCACAGAAGCAGGAATTGATATGGTAATTATGAACGGCAAAAACCCCGAACTTTTGTACGATTTGTTTGAAAACAAGGAAATCGGCACACTATTCAAAGCAAAATAATCAACAAGAGGTGAATAATATGAGCTACACGCTTGAACTCGGAAAAAAGGCAAAGACAGCCGAACCTGTTATCGCAGGTGCTTCCACAAATCAGAAAAATGAGGCTCTTGCGGCTATTTCAAAGGCACTTATCGCAAATACAGCCCTTATCATAGCTGAAAATGAAAAAGACCTCATCGCCGCAAAGGAAAACAATATGTCTGCTGCTATGCAGGATCGCCTTAAACTCGACGAAAACCGTATTGCAGGCATTGCAAAGGGTGTTGACGAAATCATCGCACTCAACGACCCAATCGGTCAGGTAATTGACGGCTTTAACCGTCCCAATGGTCTGCGCATCACAAAAACACGCGTTCCCATGGGCGTTATCGGTATAATTTTTGAATCCCGTCCAAATGTTACCGTAGACGCGGCGGCACTGTGCCTCAAAGCAGGAAACTGCGTTATCCTCAAAGGCGGCAAGGAAGCTATAAACTCCAATATCTGCCTTGGTAAGATTATGCGTGAGGCTCTTGAATCCTGCGGTCTCCCTGCCGATATTATTCAGGTTGTTGAAAATACATCACGTGAGACTACAAACGAGCTTATGAAGCTCAACGGATATGTTGATGTGCTTATCCCCAGAGGAAGCGCAAGACTTATTCAGGCTGTTGTGACTACCGCAACTGTGCCCGTTATTGAGACAGGCGCAGGTAACTGCCACGTATACATTGATGATTCCGCTGATATGGATATGGCGGTGGATATTACGGACAATGCTAAAACTCAGCGTCCCTCCGTGTGCAACGCTATCGAATCACTTCTTGTCCACAAAAACGTTGCGGAGATTTTCCTCCCTCTTATTGAAGAGCGTTTTAAATCCCACAGTGTAAAAATCTATGGATGTGACAAGACTATAGATATTCTTGGTGATTCTGTTGAAAAAGCAACAGAAACTGAGTATGCTACAGAATTTAACGATTTTACAATTGCTGTAAAGGTTGTAGATTCAATCGACGAAGCAATCGCCCATATCCGCAAGTACAGCACACGCCATTCCGAGTGCATTGTTACAAAATCCCTTGAATCTGCACGCAAATTCCAGAACGAAGTTGACGCGGCAGCTGTTTATGTAAATGCCTCCACACGTTTCACAGACGGCGGAGAATTCGGATTCGGCGCAGAAATCGGAATATCCACACAAAAGCTCCATGCAAGAGGTCCTATGGGACTTACAGAGCTTACAACAGTTAAGTATCTTATTGACGGAAACGGTCAGATTAGATAAATCCACGCGGTAAATACCGCAGAACTATTTTGTTTGATTTTTTAAGGAGATATATATGGCTATCAGAAAAGATATTGACGATATGCTTAATAATCTGAAAGACGGCAAACCTCTTGAACAGCCGGCACCACCCCCTAAAAAGCCAGTCCAGCCTATTGAACCTGTTCAGGAAAAAATGGATTCCGCCGCATTGGACGCATTGCTTACCTCGCTTATCGGCGACAGAAACAGTGAAATAGCTGCCGAACCCTCCACAGAGCCTGAGATAAAGCCAAAAAAGAAGAAAATCGTCATTTCACACGAACTTCCCGATTACGAGGCAATCAGAGAAGCAGAACTGAAAAAGGACGCTGAACGCGCCGAAGCCGAAAAACAGGCAGAGAGAGACCGTCTCAAAGCTGAGCGCGAGGCTGAAATGGCACGTATCAAGGCTGAACGAGAGGCAGCAGAAAAAGCCAAACTTGCACGTATCGAAGCTGAGCGCAGAGCCGCTGAAGAGGCTGAACTTGCACGTATCGAAGCTGAGCGCAGAGCCGCTGAGGAAGCTGAACTTGCTCGCATTGAGGCTGAGCGCAGAGCCGCTGAAGAGGCTGAACTTGCGCGTATCGAAGCTGAGCGCAGAGCCGCTGAGGAAGCTGAACTGGCTCACATTGAGGCTGAACGCAGAGCCGCTGAGGAAGAAGATATTCAGTCCGTTAAATCTGAAAATATTATGGCAGGCGCAATTGCCGCTGTTGCAGACGAGCAAAATTCCGATGAAGAATACGATATTGAAGAGGAATTTGCAGAACTGCTCAACGAAGAAAAGAAATTCACATTCTTTAAGAAAAAGCCTTTTAAAACCGATTCCGCAGAATCAGAAATGAAAAAAGAGGGAATCACAGACGTTCTCCACAATATTCTTGATGAAAATCCCAATGAGATTATAAACCAGCGAAAAAATTTAACTGAATATAATTCGGTTCCCAGAAAAGAATCCTTAAAAAAAGGTTTTTATGCGGTTTTTGGCGTGATTTTCTCACTTCTTGCTTGTGTGGGACTTGTTACAGTAATCGCAAAGGGAATTTCATTTTTCAACAGTTATTCATCGGGGGAATCTCGCAAGGAGGGCTTTGAGGAGGTTATTTATCCAGCTGTAATCATGGATATCGAATCTTTCAACTCCCCTGCCGAGCTCCCCTCTGAGCAGATTCTCACCGCAGCTATCTGGTCTATGATTATGACCGACGGTGTTACAGAGCAGTATGAGCTGACTTTTGACGTTGTGATGATTCCCGCCGCAGATGTAGAATCCTACGCTGTAAAGCTTTTCGGCGATAATCTCCCGGAACTTACCCATACTACTGTTGGTCCCTCTGAGTCACGTTTCTACTACAACGAGGAAACAAAGTCATACAACGTTCCCGTTGCCCCTGTTACCTACACATACACTCCTGAAATCAAGGAGGCAACTAAAAATGGCGACGAATATACAATAAAGGTTGATTATATCGACGAACTCCCTGCATGGCTTCCCAAGACATCTTCAAAATCCGTAAAATTTATTCTGACGGAAAATAACGGCGAGTACCAGATTAAATCCATGGAAATACTTGCCACAAGTACAAATGCAGTATAAAGTAATAAGCACGGCATCCGATAGAAATTCCGGATGCCGAATTTTTTTTAGAATTTTTTTGAAAAAACCCTTGACAAATTTAATATTATGTGGTATAATATTAAAGCAGTCAGGAAATGATGCAATGCGAGTGTGCTGGAATAGGCAGACAGGCACGTTTGAGGGGCGTGTGTCGAAGGACGTATGGGTTCAAGTCCCATTACTCGCACCAGGTTCTCTACCGTTTGGTAGAGAACTTTTTTATACCATAATTTATCCCCGATATATTTCGGGGATATTTTTGTATCTATAAAGTCCTCTCCAATTATTACCAATTCCACATTGGAACAATATGGGATTTGTAAAAAACACGCCCTCCCAGTCAGGAGAGCGTGTTGTTTAAATCGTTACAGCATTAATATAGTAATTTTAATTACTTAGCAAGTGCATCGTACTCATCAGCAGTCATTGGGAACTGTGATGCCTTTACGAGACCAGCGTCAACGCCCTTGATAGCGATAGAGTCAGCAGTTGTGATACCGCCACCGTTGTCGATAACGTCACCGTTGAGCTCACCCTGAGCTGTAAGGCCGTACTTATCAGGGTTACCAAGAGCCTGGAGAATAGCTGTAGAGTCAGCAATTGTTACCTTGCCGTCACAGTTAGCGTCACCCCAGAGGATATCACCTGTTGCTGGAGGATCTGTCTTATCGTCCTCACCAGGATCATCTTCACCAGGACCAGGACCAGGATCAGGAGGTGTGTCACCAGGATCTGTAGTTTCCATATCAATAGGATCTGGATGAGGTGTTACATCTGGGAAGAGAAGTGCCATTGTACCATATGTCATGATAGCATCGCCCATGTGCCAGAATCTGTGGAGCTTGTACTTATAATCCTCAGTTTCACCTGTAGCATCATAAACCTTCTTACACTCCTGATACATCTTATCCTCAGCATACTTCTCACGGATAGAGCTGAATGTAGCACCGGGCTCAAGAACAGAACCGTCAGGCATTGTTCCGCTATAATAATCAGGAATATAAACTACCTGCTCGAAGATTCTCTTAAGTGAACCGTTGCAGTCCTCAAATGCGATACCAATATCATCACGACCGAGACCCCACTGAGCTGTCATAAGTCTGTTAGCAAGTAACAGAGCCTGCTCACCACGTGAAGAACCGCCAGTCTGTGCAGCATCTGCAGATGTGTCATTAGCAGCAGCGTAGAAGATAAGTGTATTACAGAGTGAAGATACACAACCGATATCTCCCATACCGTAGTTTCTGATTGTACATGTAAGACCACTGTTAGCATCGGGATCATACTCACCTGTCCATGTCTCAGGCTGACCCTTCCAGTCAAGAGTTGCAGGAATAGCGTATGCGAGCTCGTTACCGTCTTCAGTTACATAGTTGAACTGTGTATTCTCAATGAACCAGTCAATCCATCTGCTAAGGAGTGCTTCGAGAGCTTCCTCAAGGCTTAAGCCGCCGAATGTCTGACCGGAAGCGAGATCGCCGTTTGAGCTCTTCTTAACATAGTAGTAAAGCTCAGCAAGACGCTGTGTTGACCATACCTGGTTACCGATCCAGTGGTTAGAACCTGGGTCAGCATATACAGGGTGCTCAACGTAAACCATGTCATAGAATGTAGACTCATCAGCATCGTACTTCTCATACTTACCGTTCTTAGAGTTTGTACATCCACCAGCGTAAGGACCATTAGCGGACTGGAGCCAGAGATACATTTCAATCTGTCTCTTGAGTGACTCCTCATAGTCAGACTGGAAGTTCTTTGTCTTGATACCGTCTCCCATGTTCTGGTCATATGCGAGAGCATAAGCAGCAAGTGGGTTCTGATAGAACTGGTGAGAGTGTGAACAACCGATCTGCCAAGCCCACTGGTAATCACCGTAGCTTGCTGTGAGAGCGCCGCCCCATGATGTATACCAAGACATGAGGTAGTGCTGGCTCTTAAGGCCTGCTGAAGATGAAGCCATATTCTGGCAGCCGATTTCCTTATAATACTTATCGAACATGTCGTTACGGCACTGGTCACCCATCTTACCAGCAAGGTAAGAGAGCTCGCCGCAGTCTACGCCGAAGTTGCTTGCAAAATAAACAGCCTGAATAGCACGGTCCTCAGCGTCAGGAGCGTTAGTAAATGAATACTGTGGTGGAACCTTATCCTTACCATTGAAGATAGCCTTGATACCGTTACCGTCATCTCCCTGGCCGCTGCTCTTCATACCATATGTGAGCTCTTCAAGACATGGATGAGGAACTGTTTCGAAACAAGACTCCTGCTCACCTCTCTGGAATGTATTGATGAATGTAAACTGTCCCTTGCCTCCGCCGAAGCCATACCAGTCATCAACGTCTGCGAGCCAGTGCATGAGGTAGTAACCTTTATCACCTGCATACTGAGACTTCATGTCTGAATAAATTGGGTTCAGAGCGTCTGTACCGTTCTGTGTTGCAGGATAGAGTGAAGGATCCTTTTCCTCAGTAGCTGTATCAGCCTTAAGTTTCTCCTGCTCGAAGATTGTCTCATACTTTGTGTCAGCACCGTAAGCATTCTCAGACCAACCAGGAATGATAGCCTCAAGAGTTCTCCAACCCTTTTCCATGTGCTTTGAAGAATCGCTGATAACACCCTTCTGAGCGAGAACATCGTGCATAGCTGTAACCCAAGCCATGTAGGACATAGCCTCAGAAGTTGTCTCGTGACCGTAGTCAGGAGCCTCAACTACGAGTGTTTCAACAGCGTGGTAAGGAATACCGAAAGAATCGCCGTTTGTCTGTGAGCTCATGTAGCCGTTCTCAACACCGTTTACGATAACGTCCTCATAAAGAGACTCGAACATTGCAGCATAAGACTCGTTAGCGCTGCCTTCTTTAGCATATGAATTAGGCTCAAATGCTGCAGATGCGAAAGCAGGAACGATAGCTGTAGCTGTCATTGCAGCGGAAAGAATACCAGCTGCAAGAGCTTTGTTTTTCTTGCTTATCATTGTTTTTTAACCCCTCTCAATAGATTTTTTGGTTATAAAAATGGTTTTGTTCCGCTGATACAACGGAACGCGTATACGAAAATACTTCGTACACTGTGCAGCATGCAGGATGCGGCACAATTCGCAAACTATTTTCATTATTATTATAAAGCATATTTTTCTTAAAGTCAACAGCTTGGCGGATTTTAACCAATCCGTTGACAATTTTTTGTTGCAATGCACAATTCGCAAAGTCATTTTTGTGTAATTTGACCACTCCAAAAATTTTACAAAAATAATGTTTGTTGCTAAGATATGAACAAATTCTGATATTTTACTTTTAACACAAGATTCAGCATCCTTACAGGAAGTTTTCACTGTATACTCACCAATATTATATATAATTTTTACATATTCTTAAATAGTTCTTTTTGTGCATTTTTTTGAATTTAACATTTTATACACAATTTATTCATTTCACGTACACATAAATTTGAGATAATACTATAGATAATGAGATAGTGTATTCTGTACCCCCTCCCTCAATAGTACGGTACACTGATTTCTACATTATTATTATTGTGTATATATACTTCCCTCAGTTTATACATACAAAAGCCGCTTATGCGGAAAAAACTAATTATAAGGAGGAATATCATGATCACTATTGAAAATCTGACTAAGTATTACGGCAATAACCGTGCCGTAAACAACATTAGCTTTACAATAAACGATAATGAAATTCTTGGCTTCCTCGGACCAAACGGCGCAGGAAAGTCAACAACCATGAACATGATAGCAGGCTTTCTGCCTATGACAGCAGGTAAAGTCACTATCTGCGGAAACGATATTACCAAAGAGCCCGTAAAGGCTAAGAAAAATCTGGGATATCTCCCCGAAATCCCCCCTGTTTACCCTGATATGCGCGTCAGAGAATACCTCTCATTCTGCGCAGGTCTGAAACGTATTCCCATGACAAAAAAATCTGAGGAAATCAAGCGTGTAATGAATCTGCTGAAAATCACTGACGTAAAGGACAAGCTTATCAAGAATCTCTCGAAGGGATATAAACAGCGTGTAGGCTTTGCTCAGGCACTTTTAGGCAACCCGAAATTCCTTATCCTTGATGAGCCCACAGTTGGTCTTGACCCCAAACAAGTTACAGAAGTAAGAAGCATTATCAAGGACCTGAAAAAAGAACATTCCGTAATTTTCAGTTCTCATATTCTTTCGGAAGTTTCCGCGGTGTGCGACAGAGTTGTTATCATCAACAAAGGCGATATCAAGGCAATTGACACCATTGAAAACCTTGAAAAGCAGACAGGCGGAAGCCTTATTCTCCATATAAGAGTTAAAGGCAGCAGAACTGTTGCTTCAAATATCATAGAAATGACCGACGGCGTTAAGGAAATCACCAAAATCAACGTTGAGGGCGACGATGTCTATGAATTTACTGTTCAGCTTGATGGTGACGGCGAAGCTATCAAAAACAAAATCATGCTCGAACTTATGAACAACGGTATTCAGATTTCCGAAATCTTTACGGAAAAACCTGACCTCGAATCCGTATTTGTCAAGCTTATCAACAGCAAGTCCTCCAAATCAGGAATTGAGGAGCTGTTCGACGAAATAAAGGCTGAAAATCCCGAAACACCCGACGATGAAGCCGATTCCGACAACGCTGAAAAGGAGGATAATGAGTAATGTTTTCTATTTATAAAAAAGAGCTCCAAAGCTTTTTCTTCACTCCATTTGCCTATGTTGTATCTGCTCTTTTCCTGTTTATGTTCACCTTTGTTTTCAATGGAGGTCTTGGAAATCTGGATCAGGCAACTTATTTCTTCTCATTCCCAAACGTTTTCTATAACGTTATTATCATGTTCATTTTCCTTATCCCCATTCTCACCATGAGAACCTTTGCAGATGAGAGAAAATTTGGCACAGAAGTCCTGCTCATGACCTCGCCGATTAATGTTGTACAGATCATAATTGGCAAGTATCTCGCAAATATAACCGTATTCATCTTCATGCTTGCAGGCTCACTTTTCTTCCCGATATATGCATCAATCAAAGGTGATGTCGTTGAGAGCCAGCTTATCTGTGCTTATCTCGGTTTTTTCCTCTGGGGTGCTATGTATATCGCAATCGGACAGCTTGTTTCCTCATTTACGGAAAACTCAATTATAGCCGCTATACTCGGAGAAATTGTAATGTTTGTATTCCTCTTTGTCGATGACTTTGCCATGACTGAATTCATCGCACAGTATCCCGGATTACAGGCTGCTCTCTACGCTTTTGCGGCACAGCCCAGATTCGCTTACTTCTCTCAGGGCTTTATCAGACTTTCAGATATTGTATTCTTCGTATCCGCTATTATTGTATGTCTCGTATGGAATTATATTTCCATTGAACAGAGACGCTGGAAAAGGGGGTAAGCAGCCATGGAAAAGAAGAAATTCAGTCTTACGGGTATTTTTGCCTTCGTGCTTGCAATCCTCGTACTCGTTGTATTCATACCGCTTAATATGATTTTTTCATATTACGATAAAGTGTACGATATGACACCCTCTGGAAAATACTCTCTTGACCCGATTACAGAAGAAATTCTCGATAAGACATCTGACAAGGAAATTGAGGTGTACTTCCTCAATACACTTTTCAATCTCAAAAATGAGCCTTTATGTCTCCCTCTTTATCACACATTTATGGAACTTGAAAAGAGAGACAATATCACGCTTACCTGCTTCAATCCCAACGAGGATACTGCTCTTGCAAACTCCCTCAATCCTACAGGTGCTCTTGAAGTAAAAGTAAACGACGTATTTGTGAAATGCGGAGACACTATCCGCCGCATATCAGGAAATCTTTTCCAGACAGATTCAAACGGCGGTGATGTATATGCCGGCGAAAATCTCATTGCAGGTGCTATATATCAGTGTACAACAGGAAGTCTCCCCACTGTATACTTCCTTAAAGGCTACAGCGACAAGACACTTGATGGAAACTATTCATCTCATAGAGATATTATAAAAATGGACAACTATGACATTGAGGAACTTGACCTTGCAACTGTTGACAAAGTGCCAGATGATACAGCTATTATCTGTATTGCTGCTCCTAACCGCGATATAAGCGATTCTGACTGTAAAAAACTCAGCGATTATATCGACGAGGGCGGTAAAATTCAAATGCTTCTCTCTCCCTGCGATACAGAGGGCAGATTTGAAAATATCGAATTCCTCCTTGCTAAATTTGAAATTGGTATGGATTATAATATAATAAAAGAAAAAAATCCTAAGTGGATGCTTGAAAATCTTAATGGAGAACAAGTAGATAACTACTTTACAGTAACTTATCCAGCAAAAGCTGAAGATTATACCGAAGACCTCACTACAGAGTTAAATACAATTATTTCAACAAATTATGCTGACGGTTGGATTCCTGGTGTTTCAAATACAAGAAGTTTTTATGAACTCACTTCATCTGGAGCTATGATTGAAAAAGCCTCAATTATTGAGAATCTTCCCACGGATATGGACAGCGAGGAATATACCTGCATAAGCGAGCCCATGGGCGGTGACGCAATTACAGCGGCTGAGGCAAAGGAAAAGTCAAATCAGCCTCTGGTTATGGGTTATTACTCCTACAATAAGCAGACAAACGCTAAACTTATTGTTATCGGTTGTGATGAGCCTATAGACGATAATCTTACTATTAACACATGGGGAACACGTAACTTAATTAAGTTCTCAAACACATGGCTTTATTCCAGCGATATCGACCTTGGTATCGAGAATAAGTCCAATTCATACGATACAATGGTATTTGCTGACGGTAACGAAGCTTCAAGAACAATCAGAATGTTCTTCATAGTTCCTGCTGTATTTGCAGTATTAGGTCTGCTTGTATGGCTGAAAAGGAGATATGCTTGATGAAAAAAGCGATTATTGCAATTGTTGCTCTTTTAGTCGCAGCGGGAGTATCTATCGGAGTTTTCGCCGCTGTAAAATCTAAAAGCGAAAAAGAAACAAAACAAGAGGAAACGGCTCTGGCAGATAAAACCCTCTTTGATTTTGACGCTAACGTCATAACAAATATTGATATATCCTGTACTGACGGAGATTATTCCTTTGAATATTCTAATGATGAATGGGTTCTCACAGAACACAGCGGTACTGCATTCGACACAAATCAGACCGCAGTACAGGGTATAGTTACTTTTATGTCCAGTTTGCAGGCAGTTGAAAGCTATGGTGAAGTAAATGACGAAAGCAAGGTGACATATGGTCTTGAAAATCCCTATGTTGTTACATTATCAGGAGATACCGAGCCATATACACTCTATCTTGGAAACGAGAGCCCTACGGGTGATTTCTACTACGGCTACACCGACAAAAAGAATACTGTTTACGGTATTCCCTCATCTATTATAAGTAATATTCTTAAAACAAGATTGGAACTTAAAAACAGCGATTTCATTCCCTATGGAACAGATGATATCATAGGTCTTGAACTTGTCCGCAATGGTGAGACAATATACACTCTCGACTATAACGCAGAAGAAAACTCATGGAAGCTCCCCGATAAATACGATATGCTATCGGTTGACCAGACAAAAGTAAGCAGTCTCCTTGCCGTAATAACACGACTTACAGCTGAACTTATGCTCCCTGAGGACGAAAATGATATCACAACCTACGGCTTCGATAAGCCCATTGCCGAATTTATTGTAAAAGCCAATGACGGAACTGAGAAAACCCTGCTTTTCAGCAAATACGGTCAGCAGGCTGATATATACACATATGTTTACAATCAGGAGGCAAAACAGGTTGAAACTTTCTATGCAGGCGACCTGGATTTCATTGAAAAATCCCCTGTTGATTTCATAATGAAGAAGATTGAATGTGCAAATCTTCATGCTACTTCTGAATTTGAAATAATTAGTGATGACTTAAATGTTGAAATCTCACTCAATGCCAACGAAGACTGGGCAAAGTATAAGGATAACGACATTGACCTTTCAAATGCCAATATACTGAGCTATTTCGAAAATTTCTTCAATAGCTTTGCTTATATAGCACTTGAGGAAATTGATGTTGACGCTTCCCCTGAACTTGAAAATCCCATTTTCACATCAAAATTCACAGATGTAAACGAAAAATTTACACAGGTTGATTTTGTAACAGCTGACAACGAGGATTTCTGCTATATCTTTGTAAATGAGGAATACACAGGAACTCTTGCAAGCACTGAATTCATAAATGGTGACGATTCAGTATCAGCGGCATTTGAGCTTTTCTGCAAACAGGCAGGTATTGAAAAATAATATAATTATGCTCTCCGAAATAGGAGAGCATTTTTTTGTTAAATCACGAATTTCCCCTTGCTTTTTTTCTGATTTTGCTATATAATAATAATAGCGTAATTTATGGAGGGAATATCTATGAACAGTAAAATCGGTTTTGATAACGAAAAATATCTTAAATTGCAGTCAGAGCATATCCGTGAGCGTATTGACCAATTCGGAGACAAGCTTTATCTGGAATTCGGCGGCAAGCTCTTTGACGATTTTCACGCCTCCCGCGTACTCCCGGGATTCAAACCTGACAGCAAATTGCAGCTGCTTCTGGAGCTGAAAGATGATTCAGAAATTGTTATCGTAATCAACTCCGACGATATAGAAAAAAATAAAATCCGTGGAGATTTGGGAATTACATACGATGTGGACGTTATACGTCTGCTGAATGTTTTCAGAAAAATCGGACTTCTTGTAAGTTCCGTAGTCCTTACACGCTACGACAATCAGCCTACTGCGGACGCTTTTGCTGCACGACTTGAGGCTCTCGGGGTTAAGGTGTATCACCACTACAATATCAAGGGCTACCCCTCTGATTTGAACAAAATTATCAGCGAGGACGGCTTCGGTAAAAACGAATATATCGAAACTTCAAGAAAACTTGTTATTGTAACAGCTCCCGGTCCCGGAAGCGGCAAAATGGCTACCTGTCTTTCTCAGCTTTACCACGAGCATAAACGCGGACTAAATGCAGGCTATGCTAAATTTGAAACATTCCCAATATGGAATCTTCCCCTCCGTCACCCTGTAAATATCGCGTATGAAGCGGCAACCTCCGACCTCAACGATGTGAATATGATTGACCCATTCCACCTTGAAGCGTACGGCGAAACTACAGTAAACTACAACAGAGATGTTGAAATATTCCCCGTTCTCAACGCTATGTTTGAAAATATTTTAGGGGAATCCCCATACAAATCCCCCACTGATATGGGCGTAAATATGGCTGGAAACTGCATAATTGACGATGAAATCACCTGCAAGGCGGCATCTGATGAGATTATCCGCCGCTACTATGTGGGACTTTGTGACCGCCGTAAGGGACTTATTTCCGACGATGAAGTAACAAAGCTGTCACTTCTTATGAAACAGGCAAATATCAATCCCGAAAGCAGAAAAACCGTTGAAGTTGCATTGAAAAAAGAGGCTGAAACAGGTGCTCCTGCCGCTGCTATGGAACTTCCCGACGGAACACTTCTCACAGGCAGAACTTCTGACCTTTTAGGTGCGGCATCGGGACTTCTTCTCAATGCCTTAAAGCATATGGCTGGACTGGACGACAGTATTCTCCTTATGTCGCCCCACGTTATTGAGCCGATTATGGATTTAAAGGTAAATCACTTGGGTAATAACAATCCCCGTATACATACTGACGAAACTCTCCTTGCGCTTTCAATCTGTGCAACTACCGATGACAACGCAAAACGCGCTATGGAGCAGATTTCAAATCTCCGTGGCTGTGAGGTTCATTCCACCGTTATTCTCTCTCCTGTTGATGAACGTATTTTCAAGAGATTGGGAATTAATCTCACTTGTGAGCCGAAGTATAATTGAAAAAACCGCATAAAGCCAACTTGACGGCTTTATGCGGTTTTTTAGTTATATCTATACATATCCAATTGTTTGATTTGCACAATCTCGATGTGCTTAAATTGTGTATTCATACAAATTCGTTTTTTACTGCAACAAAATGGCTCTAAAAAGGCACTATATTATCAGAGGGCAAAAAATATGGTAGCCTACTGTCCGTCTTAGATTTTACATAATATCCTTAATCTTCGTCAGAATAACATTTGCCGCGTCGAATTTACTCATAAGCTCCAGTTCTTCGTCGCAATCGGCTGTTATCATTGTAATAATATTTGTATCCGTGCCAAAGCCTGCTCCGTCTTTTTTAAGAGAATTAGCGCATATCATATCGCAGTTTTTAGAAATCAGCTTTTTACGTGAGTTTTCAATCACGTTGTCCGTTTCCATAGAAAATCCGCAGACAATCTGTCCCTCGCGTCTGTTTTCACCGATATATTTCAGAATATCCGTAGTCCGTTTCAGCGATATGCTCATATCGCCGTCTGATTTCTTTATTTTATGGTCGGCAGTTGAAACAGGGGTATAATCTGCCACAGCTGCCGCTTTTATGATAATATCCATATCATCCATACAACTCTTTACAGCGTTGAACATATCTTCCGCAGATTTGACTTTTACCACATCCACAAACATAGGAGGCTCAACATCTGTATGCGCCGCTACCACAGTTACCTCAGCGCCGCGGAGCATTGCCGCTTTTGCCATAGCAAAGCCCATTTTTCCGCTGGAATGATTTGTGATAAATCGCACAGGGTCAATGCTTTCCCGTGTTGCACCTGCTGTTACAAGCACCTTTTTGCCCGTTAAATCCTTTTCAAAGGCAATTTCACGGAGGATATATTCCACCAGTGTATCTTCATCGGGGAGCTTTCCGTCACCAATATCGCGGTTTGCAAGCATACCTCTTACAGAATCAATTATTTTGTAGCCGTGACGTTTCAGCTTTTCAATATTCTCCTGTACTATGGAATTGTGCAGCATATTGTGATTCATAGCAGGCGAAACAAGTATAGGGCATGTGCAAGCCATTACTGTTGTAGTCAGCATATCGTCGGCTATACCGTTTGCGATTTTGCCGATTACATTAGCCGTTGCAGGAGCGATAAGCACCAAATCAGCCTTTTTTGCAATTGCTACGTGCTCCACGCTGTACTGGAAATTGCGGTCAAATGTATCTATAAGGCACTTATTCTGTGTAAGGGTTTCAAATGTGAGAGGATGTACGAAATTAGTGGCGTTTGCCGTCATTGATACGTGTACCTCAGCGCCAAGCTTCGTCAGCATACGTGCCACGTTGCACATTTTATAAGCGGCTATGGAGCTTGAAACTCCAAGCAGTATTGTTTTTCCTTTGAGCATTTTTATTCTCCTTGAAAAAGTTTTATGCCGCACTAAGAGGGTCTGAAACAGCCTCACACTCGGCAACAGTAAATGGGTCAATATCTATACAGTTTGCAGGGTCAAAGCAGCCTGACAAATCCCATGCCACCGTATCATTCATAACAGTCAGGGCATTTCTGAAAAAATCATAGTCTTTCAACCTATCCCATACACCGCCTTGTTCCACAAGATGCTTTACAGATACTTTTCTGATTGTTCCGTCAAGCATATAGGCATATACGGTATAATCTTCGCCTGCAACAGTCTGAATAACAACAGGAAATATATCGTTCTGCATAATTACTCTCCTTTCCATTTAAATCAATGGATTTATTCTGTTCAACGGTTGATTCTGTTTTGAAAGTTCCCAGTTCTGCATAAGCTCATCACGATGTATTTCACACCATGCAAGTATCAATTTTATTTGTTTATTAGGCAGACTGCCACGCATTACATAACCGTTCAATATATCAATCATCGCCTTCATTCCTGCATATTCAACGTGAAAATGAGGTGGATTATGGTCTGTATAGTACATTGTTACTCTTATTCCATAAAATAAACTTATTTCAGGCATTATAATTTCCTCCTCTGTCAGCACAACTTCTTACCTTAATTATAACATATTATCAGGATTCCCACAATGTACACATTGCACAATAAATCCTGTGTAAAATCGTCAATAATATTATACTGCCATAACTCAAAATAATTTCAAAATCTATAGATTTTAGGGTAAAAATATGGTATAATGTAGTTATACTCAAAATGGGAGGTATAAATTATGCTTTTAGCTGCTGATATTGGCAATACAAATATTGTTTTCGGTTGTGTAAACGATGACGATGAAATCGTGGTGTTTGAGAGAATTTCCACAAATCACAATGCAACTGCCGCGGAATATGCAGTTCTTATTAAGACGCTTCTGGAGATGAACAACTTCCGCTGCGAAGAAATAACTGATGCTGTTATGTCCTCGGTTGTTCCCTCTGTGACAAATACTGTAAAAGAGGCTATCCGCAAGCTTTTCACGGTCGATGTTATGGTTGCGGGGCCCGGAGTGAAAACAGGTCTGAACATACTTATTGATAACCCTAAACAGCTTGGATGCGATCAGGCTGTTGACGCTGTTGCAGCTATAAATTCTTATCCCGTTCCTCTGATTATCATTGATATGGGAACTGCCACAACCATTTCTGTTGTTGACAGCAACAAAAACTATCTCGGCGGGCTTATTATGACAGGTATGGGCGTTGCCGCTGACGCTCTCATTAACCGTACTGCTCAGCTGCCGAAAATTGATTTCGAGATGCCGCCTAATATTATCGGACGAAACACTATCGATTGCATGAAAAGCGGTGCGCTGTTTTCAAATGCCTGTGCTATTGACGGCATAATCGAGCGTATTGAGGAAGAACTTGGCGAGCCATGCACCGCAGTTGCTACAGGCGGACTTGCTTCAACTGTTATTCCGCTCTGCAAAAAGACTGTACATATTGACAATAATCTCCTTATCCGCGGACTTACTATTATTTATAGGAAAAATAAAAAATAATAAAAATGAGCCTGATTTCTCAGGCTCAGAGCGTGTGGAAAAACGTAAATTTCGTTCCGAAATTGCGGACTGCCAAAGGCAGCCCCTACGACATACTTTTTCGACAGACTGCGAGCCTGATTTCTCAGGCTCATTTTTATTATATAGGGGGTATTATGAATTATGCTGTTTTTTCAGGAAGCTTATCAATAAGCTTAGCATCAAGTCTCTTGATTGAAAGAGCATCAGCAGGTGTGATTCCGTCTCCAGGATTGCAGCAGTCTGCATTAGCAGCACCCTCTGCTGTAAGTCCATACTTATCAGGATTTCCTATAGCCTGAAGAATTGCTGTAGAATCGGCAATTGTTACCTTGCCGTCGCAGTTTGCATCACCAATGAGTGTTGCTTCTGCACCGGGTTCGGAAGGAGTTGTGGTTGTTGTAGAAGAACCACCCTTTAAGAGATATGCATCAAGAATCTGGATTCCTGATAAATCAGTGAGAGCATCGCCGTTCTGGTCAGCGTACCATACCTGACCCTCATATGTGTCAGATTTGCCAAGCTCAGCCTTAATCTTCTCGATAAGAGCCTCGTCCTCGATAACCTCTGTTCCAAGTGAGCAGTTGAGGAAGTTATCCTCTACATTAACCTTGATAGAACCGCTGCTCTTAGCTTCCCACTGGAGATTTACCCAATAGTATTCGCCGTCGAGGGGAATTGATACACCCATACCGCCGTTAGCATATGTAACGCCCTTTGGAAGCTCTACATTGATATAGAATTCCTCAGCAGCCTTAGGAAGTGTAATCTTGAAGTTCTTTGTTGTCTTGTCGTACTTGACTGTACCGTAATCCTTGTTAGGATCAGCCTCTGTTGTAGCACGGGTTGTAGTTGTAGTAGGCTTTGTTGTAGGTCTTGTTGTTGTCTTTGAAGGATCTACAGGTGCTATATCCTGTGAATAGAGGTCTGTGGGGAGCTCATCAAGAGTAATGCAGTATTCGCTCTGGTACATCTCGATTGTGTCTTCCTTTGTATTGAATACAGGGTTGGAAAGGAAGTTTGTATCATCACTTCCGCCGTCATACCATGTACAGAAATAGAGCCAGCCAGCCTTTTCGTCGATAAGGTTATCAACAGTTGAGAAGCTGTCGTTCTCTGTCATAGCAACCATTTTAACGCTGTCGTATCTGTCCATGATTCCGTAGAATGTTGAACCGATAGCGCTGTCATTGTGCTTCAAAACAGCAGAACCTGTGGACCAGTCTGTGCAGTTGTACTTATCGTAACCGATAATGTCAACGTATGCATCACCGGGGTACCAATCCTGTGAATATTCATAGTTATAGCTGTTCCACTCCCAGATAAGATTGTGGCAGTCGAACTCGTTTGTAAGTGTTTCATATGTGTAAATCCAGAGCTTCTTGTAAGCTTCTGAACCCTCTCTGCCCCACCAGAACCAAGAACCAGACTCGCCGCCTGAGCCCTCTGCTTCGTGGAGAGGTCTCCAGAGAACAGGGATTCCCTGAGCTTCAAGCTCCTTGAACTCCTTAGCAAGAGTAGTAAGTCCCTGCATATAGTACTCGTTTTCCTTTGTGCCGGGTGTAGCAGCCTTTGAAGGTGAGAAGTCTGTATCCTTAGCTGTGTAGGTTGTCTTAGCCCAGTCAATCTTCTGACCGATTTCATAGCTTGCGAAATCCTTAGGAACATTATAGTGGAAAGAAGCTGTAGCAATACCCTTTCTTTCCTTTACCCACTCAATGATACGGTCTGTTGAGCCGTCATCGCTTCCGAAAGCGGGACAGCAGAAGTTACCGTAGTCAAAGCCTCTGATAGCAGGAAGCTCACCTGTAAGATTTTCAAGGTATTCGAACTCAGTTTCAAGACCGTGAGGGCCGCCTGAGTAGATTTCCTGCTGACCTGAAATGATATTCTTTCCGTATACGCTTGCAAGATAAGCCATGAGAGAACGTGTCTCAGCTGTAGCATTGATATCGCAAGGAGTTGTTTCAAGTGCCTTTATGGGAGAAAGTGTAGCTTCCTCAACTGTCATGTAGTCAAATTTTGTCCAGCCCCATGATTTGCTGATAGTAATTGTGTTCTTACCTGCGCTGAGCTTTGCAGTTGTAGAAATAGGTGCAAAATCGCCCTCAGGAATACTGATCTGTGCCTGGTCAACGCCGTTGATAGCAAGATTCTGAACCTTAGAACCGCCTACACCGTAAGCGTAGATTGTAAGCTTGTACATACCTGCGGAAGCTACTTCCACATCAACTGAAACAGTACCGTCGTCCTGCATATAAGCAACCTTATCGCCGCTTGCTCCTGATTCTGTAACAGCTTCAACAGTTTCGGTCAGAGTTCCGTTTTCAAACTCGTACTTTTCTGAGCCTGCGGCATTAACAGAAACAGCAGTAATAACCGCGCTGTTTAATGCCATAGCAGCAGCCATAACAGCAGCTCCTGCCTTTTTCATAAATAATTTGTGCATGTTAATTCCCTCCATAAGTTGATAGTAACGCCGCTTGATATTTATGCAGCTGTTCCTACATTCGAACATTGTATCCCAATCAATGTTCTTTACTTCCTGCTTTAATTATACTCTTAATTTAGGTAAAAATCAAGTTATTTCAACTTAATTTTTATTTTAAAGTAAAACTTTGTATAACTACACAAATAAAAAGCTGTCCTTTTGGCAATTTTTGCAGAAAAACAGCTTAAACTCAACTTAAATTCCTTTTAAATTAATAGATATATCTGTTAAGCAGTTTAGAGTATTTTAATTTTATGTTACGGTGTTATATTGCTTAACTAATAATCTGTTACATAATCTTTACATAAAATTTACGGTTACGCGGTCCGTCAAACTCGCAGAAATATATATCCTGCCATGTGCCAAGAAGAAGATTTCCGCCTGTTATTATAATTGTTTCACTCACCCCTACTGCTGAGGATTTGATATGTGCGTCGGAATTTCCCTCGCAGTGCTGAAATTCGTTTAAATCGGGGAAAAATTTGTCCATTCCCTTAATGAAATCGGATTTTACATCGGGGTCGGCGTTTTCATTTATAGTTATTGCCGCAGTGGTATGAGGACAGAATACCACGCATATTCCCTCCAGCACGCCGCTTTCCTTGATTGCCTCCCTTATTTCAGGAGTAATGTTTATAAGTCCCTGTGCGGGAGTTTTAAGCTGAAATGTAAAAAGCATTATTTTTTACCTCCATTATAATATTTGCAGAAATAGTTTAACGGACATTTATCGCATTTGGGGTTTCTCGCACTGCATATATCCCTGCCGAATTCTACAATCTGATGACAGAAATGGCTTGAATTTTCGGGAGGAATCAGCTTAATCAAGTCAGCCTCAACCTTTGCAGGCTCTTTGTTTTTTGTAAGTCCAAGTCGCCCTGTTATGCGTATGCAGTGGGTATCTGTTACAATCGCAGGCTTGCCGAAGATATCCCCAAGCATAAGATTTGCCGTTTTTCTGCCAATTCCCGAAAGCGTCAGCAGTTCCTCCATAGTGTCGGGAACTTCGCCGCCGAAGTTGTTTATAAGCTGACTCGCCATTTCTTTAATGCTCTTTGCTTTAGTGTGATAAAATCCGCAGGGTTTTACGTCCTGTTCGAGTTCTTCAAGGTCTGCATCGGCAAAGGATTGCAAATCGGGATATTTCTTAAAAAGCGTTTTAGTAACGATATTCACCCTTGCGTCAGTGCACTGTGCCGCAAGCCTCGCCCCTATCATAAGCTCATAGGGCTTTGTGTAGTCAAGGGAGCATTTCACATCGGGGTAAATCTTCTGTAACTCCTCACAAGCAAGCCGTGCTATTTCCTTTTTCGTCATTGCTGTCAGCCTCCTTTTTGCGCAGAATCAGCATTTTATCGTATATTTTATACATCTCCTGAACGGTGTTTTCAAGGAAATAATAATGCTTTATGTAGAATCCTAACAGCACCATAATTATCACCACAAGGAGCATAAGCGCAGGATTTTCGGTAAATAAAAAGGCACATACGAATATTGCAAGGATTATGGCAAACATCATCGTCACAAGAAAATGGACAATTCTTTCATGCTGCATGAAAGCTATCTTGTCTTTATGCTCCTGAAATATTTCCTCCAGTTCGGCTTTGTCTGCATATCCTTCAAGCCGCCGCTGTAATTCTTCCATGTATTTTTTCAGATATGCTGTCATTTTATCACCGCCCTTGTAATTACATTATACATCATTTAACCGAAAATGTAAAGAGGACGGATAAAATCCGCCCCGAGATTGTCCAAAAACCTGAATTTCGTTCCGAAATTGCGGGCGACCAATGGTCGCCCCTACACAAAATAACGCAATATAGCCAATTGTAGGGGCGAGCATTGCTCGCCCTTAATTAAAACATACCTTTTTTCTACAGACTGAGGACGGATAAAATCCGCCCCCAATATCATAATATCCATTTATCTGACAGGCATCATAAGAACCTTGCCTGTGCCGCGATATACGTTTACAAGTCCCTCGCCAGAAGCAGCAGAACCGATAAGGCTCTTTCCTGAACGCTCAACTGTGAAATTCAGCGTATTGCTCCATGCGATAACGAAATTTCCGTCAACCTTGAGCACGTCATTCTGGAGAGTAATTTCAATAAGCTCTTCTCTGGGACAAGCGGATTCGATACAGAAAATTCCCGAACCGTTGAGGCTGAGGTTGAAAAGTCCCTCGCCGCCTGCAACAGCAGATGAAAGATTTGTTCTCATAACAGCTTTGTGCTGCAATGCGGAATCACATGCAAGGAAAAGACCGTCATCAAGAACAACTGAGCCGTTCCATTCTGCCGCATCAAGAAGAATGGGATAGCGGTAGGTAGGCTCTAAAACGAGCACACCGTTACCCGTGTACTCGGGCTTGATTGCGGATTCACCAGTCATTTTTCCACGCACAGCTTTGCCCAAGAGGTCTCCAACGCCCTTAATGCCTGTAGTTGCGTTTACATCGCCAAGCATCCACTGCATAGCGCCTGACTGAGTTGTGATATTTGCTTTTTTGAGGTCACATATAACCTGACGCTTGCGCACGTTCATATGAGCGCTGAAAAAGGCTGTAGCCGCTGTCTGAGGTGTTACGCTGAGGTCACGCTTATACTCAATAACTGTGAAAGCTCCTGCCTGCGCGATAATATTAATATCGTCATTGTCTGTGAAATTTTTGATTGTGTACATAATTTACTCCCTATATCTTAAATATTTTTCGGATTCAGTCAATCCGATACGATTATTATACACTATTCCTTTGAATTTGTAAAGAGATTTTTTAAATTTTTCACAGAATTTTCTTCTACACAAAGAATTTACTGTGTTTTCGTTGTATTTTCACGAAACTGTCATAAATGCAATGTAAAATAAAATTATAGAAAAAGGAATTGGGAAACCGTTTAAAAGGGTGATAAAATGAAATATTCAGAAAAATCAAAAAAATCCATTGGTTTCCTTACAGCAGCTCTGATTTCTGCATCTCTTGCAGGATGCAGCGGAGAAAAAGCAACTTTACAGCCAACAGCTCCCACGGAAAATATTGTCACTGAAAGCACTAAGGCGGAACCTACCGAAGCTGTGACAGTTCCCGAAGAAAAAGCAGTTTCAGCATCTACTGTCAGAAAGCCCTACAATGAACTTTTCTCCGATAGGGATAAATCTGCGGAATACGGCGATTTCACCGCTGAAATTACACTTAATGGCACTTCTGCCAAGGCTGAGGGCGACGGTGTATCTGTTGACGGGTCTGCTGTTACTATTTCTAAAGAGGGTATATATCGTATCTCGGGAAAGCTCGACGACGGGCAGATTATTGTCAATGCTAATAAGGCTAAAGTTCAGCTTGTTCTCGACAATGCAGATATTACCTGCAAAACCTCCTCGGCAATATACGGGGCGGATTCTGACAAAATATTTGTTACTCTTGCCGAAAACAGCGTAAATTCGCTGACAGACGGCAGTAATTACTCCTTTGCAGACGAGCAGAACAGCGAGCCCGATGCCTGCATTTTCAGCAGTGACAGCATTACCATAAACGGCAAAGGCTCTCTCAACATAAATGCTAATTTTGCAGACGGTATTCACTCCAAGGACGATATTGTCATTACAGGCGGAAATATCACAATAAATTCTGCCGCTGACGGTATCAAGGGTAAGGATTATACTGCAATTTGTGGCGGAAAAATTGACATAAAAAGCGGCGAGGACGGCATAAAATCAACCGAGGCTGACGATACTGCTTTAGGATTTGTTTACATCGAGGGCGGCGATATTTCAATAGATGCCGCAAATGACGGAATACAGGCAGAAACCGATGTTGTTATTGCTGAGGGCAATATAAATATCGTAAGTGGCGGCGGTTCTGAAAATGCCGCACCTCAGCAGAACGATATGGGCTTTGAAGGCAGAGATTTCGGCGGATTCCGCGGAGATTTTACTCCACCTGACAACTTTGAAAATATGACACCACCCGACGGATTCGGCGGCGGTATGACACCACCAGAGGATTTCGGTGGATTCGGCGGTATGACACCCCCTGCGCCTGAACAGACAGCAGCTCTCACTACAGCTGAGGACACTGAAAACACTGTATCTGACAGTATGAAAGGGCTAAAAGGCGGTAATTCTGTTGAAATTACAGGCGGAAATATAACTGTAGATTCCGCAGACGACGCGCTTCATTCCAACAGCAATGTGATAATAAGCGGCGGCACAGCCATTCTGACCGCAGGTGATGACGGAATTCATGCCGACAGTACAATTGATATCACAGGCGGCTCAATTACGATTTCCAAATCTTATGAGGGAATCGAGGGCGCTGTTATAAATATCAGCGGCGGCGAAACTGCTCTCACATCTTCTGACGACGGCTTTAATGCTACCGACGGAACAACCCAGCAGGGCGGCATGGGTACATACTCTCAGGGTGTGGAGCTTAATATAAGCGGCGGTCTGGTGTATGTTGACGCTGACGGAGACGGTCTGGATTCCAATGGAAATATGACCGTAAGCGGCGGTACAGTTCTTGTAAACGGTCCTACAAACAGCGGAAACGGCGCTCTTGACGGAAACGGTGAAATGACTGTCAATGGCGGTCTGCTTATTGCGGCAGGCAGTTCAGGAATGGCAGAAGCTCCCTCCGCAAATTCAGCGCAGAATTGCGTTTCAGCGGCTATTGGCTCAGCTCAGCAGCCCGATACTCTTGTTACTCTTGCCGATGAAAATGGCAACGAGATAATCAGCTTTGCTCCGACAAAAACTTTTGACCATATAGTTATCAGTTCTCCCGAAATTGAAAAGGGAAAGACATATAGCATCAAAGTCGGCGGCGGTTCTTCCTCCAAAAATAAATTCGGATTATACGAAATAGGCGGCTATGACGGAAAAGGCTCGGAAATCGGCAGTTTTACCGCTGAAAATACCATAAGCTATATCGGAGAACAGTCCATTATGGGCGGCGGCTTCGGAGGCGGCGGTCGCGGAAATAAAGGTCAATTTGGCGGACACGGTCACGGCATGGAGGATTTCCAGCCAACTACGGACGAAAACGGAAATATGATAATGCCTGAAAAGCCGGATATGCCTTTTAACAAGGGCGATTTTCAGCCAACAACTGACGAAAGCGGTAATTTTGTAATTCCAGAAAGACCTGAATTCTCATTCGGAAGTGACAGAGAAATGCCGCAATAATTAATGACATCCTCAAATTTCATATAAACCACCTAATGCGGAGGCAGCCGAACTTTTTAACAGTTCGGCTGTTTCCGTGCATGTAAAATTCAAAAAGGAGATACTTATGGAGAAAAAAGAAAACAAAAAACTGGAATTATTCCTCACGTTTCTGAAAATCGGAGCGTTTACCTTCGGCGGCGGATATGCCATGATTCCGCTGATTCAGAAAGAGGTATGCGAAAATAAGAAATGGCTTACGGATGACGATATTCTCGAAATCGTGGCAATCGCGGAATCCACTCCAGGACCTATTGCCATAAATTCCGCAACCTTTGTGGGATACCGCACAGCAGGCATTCTGGGAGCAATGTGCGCAACTCTGGGAGTTGTACTGCCCTCGTTTCTGATAATCACCATAATTTCAATGGTACTCCGCGAATTCAGCAGCTACAGGGCAGTAAAATACGCATTTTTCGGCATACGTGCAGGAGTTCTTGCGCTTATTATAAAGGCGCTGATTTCCATGTACAAGAAATGCACAAAGAATATTTTCTCCTACTGCATAGCGGCAGCAGCATTTGTTTTTGCCGCTTTCACTGACATAAACGCGGTATTTATAATAATCGGCTGTGCTGTTGCTGGTCTTATCTACTTCTTTACAACTGCAAATAAGGCAAAGGAGGCAAGCAAATGATTTTACTTGAACTTTTTATCACCTTTTTCAGAATAGGACTTTTCACATTCGGCGGCGGTTATGCTATGCTCCCTCTGGTACAGGAGGCTGTTGTTAAGAAAGGCTGGATGACAAATGAGCAGATAGTTGATTTTATCGCTGTCAGCGAGAGTACTCCCGGACCTTTCGCTATAAACATTTCAACATACGTGGGAAATGAAACAGGCGGAATAATCGGCGGAATCTGTGCAACCCTCGGAGTTGTTCTTCCGTCGTTTATAGTGATACTCATTGTTGCAAAATGCTTTGATAAATTCCGTAAAAGCAAGGCGGTAGAGGGCTGTATGACAGGCTTGAAACCTGCTGTTATCGGTATGATTGGTTCGGCTGTTGTGTCTATCGGACTTACGGTATTCTTTCCCTCCGGGCTCACAACTGCGGTATTTACGGGAATTTCATTCTATGTATCTCTTGCAATATTCGCGGCGGCGCTTTTCTTCACATTAAAGAAAAAAATCAGCCCGATTATTATAATCGCTTCATCGGCGGTTATTGGAATTATTGCGGGATTTGCGCTTAATCTGTAAAACATATTGCGTTTCTATTTGTGCGTTTTTTAGTAAAGCCTTTAGCCTATAGCCGTTAGCCATTAGCTTGTAGGGGCTGCCTTTGGCAGTCCTCAGTCTGTAGAAAAAAACAATTTTACGCACGGACGCACAGGAATGCGCCCCTACGGAACGGCTATTATACGTTATTTTGTGTAGGGGCGGATATTATCCGCCCGCAATTTCGGAACGAAATTTATAATATGTTATTATAATTGAAAACTGGGCGAGCAATGCTCGCCCCTACTACGCTGTAACAATTAAAACTTGATGAAAAATGTAATCGTGTAGGGGGCGGCGCCTTCGACGCCCCGCCGATATATCGTTTAATTAACGGGACGTCGTGGGCAACCTCCCCTACAAAATATCATTATAAAATATAAAGCTTAAGATGTTACAACATACTACAATAAATAATTATGTATTTTATAATTTATATTAATATTTGTTATCTGTACTATCTGAATTTATAATTAAACCGACGTACCGTCGGCGGACTGCCAAAGGCAGCCCCTACAAGCTAACGGCTATCGGCTAAAGGCTTTACTAAAAAATGCACAAATGCAAGTATATGTTTTTGTGTAATATACAATAAGGCGCCAAGATGCCAAGAATTCCTGTGTGTACTCTTGGCTTCTTAACGTATTCTCAAAAAAGTTGATTACATGATATAACAATATTTGATTTATAAAAAACATTATAAAAAATTTTCTTATAAATTACTTCTCTACTCTTGCATTTCCCGAAAAAATGGATTATACTATTATATAGAATTCTGCAAACTACTTTTTGAGGTGAAACTATGATTTATATGCTTGAAGATGAAAGCGGAATCCGCGATTTTGTCCTCTATGCGCTGAATAATTCGGGATTTGAAGCTGTCGGGTTTGAACTGCCGTCAGAATTCTATGCGGCACTTTCAGAAAATATTCCCGAATTGCTCCTGCTGGATATTATGCTTCCCGAAGAGGACGGAATTTCTATTCTGAAAAAGCTCCGTTCCAAACCTGAAACCGCAAATTTGCCTGTAATACTTCTAACCGCAAAGGGTACGGAATTTGACAAGGTTCTGGGACTTGACAGCGGCGCTGACGATTACATATCAAAGCCATTCGGAACTATGGAGCTTATTTCGCGTATAAAAGCACTTCTGCGGCGAGTTTCAAAGCCTGCCCAGACTGCCGCTGATACAATTTCTGTTGGAAATTTGAAAATAATACAGGATATGCATGAGGTTTATGCCGACGGTAAAAAAGTATCCCTTACCCTTAAAGAGTACGACCTGCTGTGCCTGCTTATGAAGAAAAAGGGCAGAGTTTATACCCGCGATGAGCTGCTAAGTCTTATCTGGGGATATGATTTTTCAGGTGAAAGCCGAACCGTTGATGTTCATATCCGTACCCTCCGCTCAAAGCTTGGCTCATGGGGCGAGCTCATAGAAACGGTGCGCGGTGTGGGTTACAGGATAGGAGAAAAAAATGATTAAAAAAATTTTTCTCAGCATATTCATCACATCGGTTATTTCGCTTATATCGGCTATAATCATCACTCTGCTGCTTATCGGCAAAAAGAATCTTGAGCATATCGGCTTTATCATTGCGGCGGCGGCAGTTATGATTATTGTTCTTGTGGGAATTTCCTTTTTTGCGGCGAAAAAAATCGTTCAGCCAATAAAAAACATCGACACAGCAAATCCCGATTCCAAGAAAGCGTACAACGAGCTCTCTCCTCTCATTGACCGTCTCAGAAAGCAGACAGGCAGGGTAAACCGCTATATGACAGAGCTTACCGACAGCCGCGAGCAATTCAGTCTTATAACTGAAAATATGAAAGACGGTATCGTTATTGCAGATCCTAAAACAACGATTCTATCCTGCAACTCCGCCGCATATCAGCTTCTGGGAGCTCAGCCTCTTACTGAGGGACAGAGCATTTATGCCCTCAGCAATGCCGAGCCGTTCAGACGTTGTATTCAGGACGCTATGGGCGGTCTGCGAGCGGATATTATCATATCAACTGAAATGGGCGACAGAAAAATTATTGCAAGCCCTGCAAGTATATCCGACACTCTCAACGGAATTGTCGTGTTTATCATGGACGTAACAGAGGAACAAGCTCTGGAGAAAATGCGCCGCGAGTTCACTTCAAATGTATCACATGAGCTGAAAACGCCTCTGACTACCATTTACGGTACTGCAGATATGCTTGCAAACGGCATAGTCAAAGCAGAGAATGTTGCGGAATTCAGCAAAAACATACGCCGCGAGGCTGAACGGCTTATCTCTCTTATAAATGATATTGTATCGCTTTCAAGGCTTGACGAAAAAGACATCCCGAGACAACCTGAAGATGTGGAGCTTTACAGCCTTGCAGAAGAAATTATCGGCAGACTTTCAAGAACAGCCGCCGATAAAAACGTTTCAGCTGAGCTTATAGGCGAACCTGTAACGATTATTGGAGACAGAACAATTCTAAGCGAGATTATATACAACCTGTGCGAAAATGCTATAAAATATAACAAAAGCGGCGGAAAATATACCGTCCGCATATCTCATATTCCTATGAAAGCGGTTATTACTGTTACTGATACGGGAGTTGGCATTCCTGAGGAGCATATTGACCGTATATTCGAACGATTTTATCGGGTAGACAAGAGCCGTTCCCGAAAAATCGAGGGAACAGGACTTGGTTTATCCATTGTAAAGCATGGCGTAAGCTATCACAACGGAACAGTGAGAGCAGTAAATGCCGAAAACGGAACGGTGTTTATTGTGGAACTGCCTATAACATAGATTATTAAAAACCGAGGTCTGCCGCAATGGCAGACCTCGGTTTTATTATGTCTTATTCCGAGAAATTATGGAAACTTATTCCTCATCCTCTCTCTTTTTTCTGAGAACGAATGCTGTAGCTGCTGCCAATGCCAGAGCTGCTGCGGGAATTGCAGTACCTGCATCGCCTGTCTTAGGAGCGTCGTCCTTCTTAGCAGTTGTCTTCTTGGTTGTTGTAACCTTTTTCGTTGTGGTCTTCTTTGTAGTAGTTGTGGTTGTATCTGTTGTATCTGTAGATTCTGTTGTAGTTGCTGTATCAGATGCTGTAGTAGTTGTTGTTGTATCAGATGTAGTAGTTGTTGTAGAAGTTGTAGTTGTAACAATCATCTCATCAATCATTGTTACTGTATCACTTGTTACGCCAACTTCGCCGCTAAGCTTGCCGTTCTCAATTGTAAATGTAATGTCTGTTGCTACTTCGTAGCCGTTAGGAGCTGCAACCTCGTGGAGTACATATGTACCGTCAGGGAGATTCTTAACAAGTGAAGGTGCTGTTCCTGAAATCCATGTAAGTGATTCGCCGTCAGATACAAATTCTGCACCCTCGCCGAATGTTACACCGTTTCTGTTGAACTGAACCTTGTTGCCTTCGAAGTCTGTACCTGTGAGAGTAAGTGTAGCGCCCGGAACTTCCTTGCTGAATACATCCTGCTTGCTGATATAAACATCAGTAGCTGTCATGTCATCCATCATAGTTACGGAATCACTGTCAACGCCTACGTCGCCTACAAGCTTGCCGTCCTTGATTGTGAATGTAATGTCTGTTGCTACTTCATATCCGCTTGGAGCTGCTACTTCGTGGAGTACATATGTACCGTCAGGAAGTGACTTCACAATTGAAGCTGTTGTTCCTGATACCCATGTAAGAGCGTCGCCGTCAGATACGAACTTAGCGTTTTCGCCGAGAACAAGCGCGTTCTCATTGAAGTTAATCTTGTTTCCTGCCAGATCTGTACCTGTAAGAGTGAGTGTAGCGCCTGCAATTTCCTTGCCGTAAACATTCTGCTTACTGAGTGCAATGTCAGCAACACGCATATCATCAATCATTGTTACGGAATTGCTTTCAACGCCGATTTCACCCTTGACCTCGCCGTTCTCAATTGTGAACTCGATGTCTGTTGATACGAGATATCCGCTTGGAGCTGCATCCTCGTGAAGTACGTATGTACCGTCGGGGAGATTCTTGATGTTTGTGCCGGATGTGCCGGAAATCCATGTAAGATGTCTGCCGTCAGATACAAACTCTGCACCTGTACCGAGTGTAACATCTGCGCTGTCGAAGCTTACAGGTCTGCCTGTGAAGTCAACACCTGTGAGAGTGAGTGTAGCGCCTGGGATTTCCTGACTGAAGATATTTTCCTTGCTGATTGTTACATCAGTCTTAATCATATCATCCATCATAGTAACGCTTGTGCTGTCAACGCCTACATCGCCGCTGATTTCGCCATTTTCAACAGTAAATGTCATATCTGTTGTAACTTCATAGCCGCTTGGAGCTGCTACTTCGTGGAGTACATATGTACCGTCAGGGAGATTCTTAACGTATGTAGGAGTTGAACCGCTGAGCCATGTAAGCTCTGTGCCGTCCTCTGATGTGATAAGCTCTGCATTCTGACCGGGCTTTACGTTTTCGAGTGCGAACACGATATCATTTCCGTCAGCGTCCTTACCTGTGAGAGTAAGCTCTGCACCGATGATTTCCTCACCGTATACATTCTGCTTGCTGATTTCAACTTCACCCAGCTTAGCCGCTGTCATGATAACTGTATTATCAATGTTGTTTACAACTTCACCGTTAGAGATTGCGAAGTGAATATCCTTAGAAGGCTCATAGCCCTCGGGAGTAAATACCTCCTGGAGAACATATTCACCGTCAGGGAGATTCTTGATGAATGTTGTGTCATTACCTGTTACCCACTTGAGTTCTTCGCCGTCGCCAATAAAGTCTGTACCGTCGCCGAATACAACGTCCTTCTTGTTGAATATGATAGGCTTGCCGTTTTCGTCAGTACCCTTGAGTACAAGAATTGCATCAGCAATCTCTGTACCGCTGGAATCAACCTTATTTACATAGATATCAGCCAGAACTGCTGTAGGTCTTGTTGTAGTTGTTGTGGTGGTATTAGTTGTTGTTGTGGTTGTTGTGGTAGTAGTTGTAGTTGTTGTTGTGGTGGTTGTTGTTGTAGTAGTGGTAGTAGTTGTTGTGGTGGTTGTTGTTGTAGTGGTAGTTGTAGTTGTAGTTGTGGTGGTTGTTATTGTAGTTGTTGTGGTAGTAGTTGTAGTTGTTGTTGTGGTTGTTG
>JAFXDK010000039.1 GCA_017521805.1 Ruminococcus sp.
GCGTGAAGGTTGAGCATATGGTATCTGCTGTCGTTGTAATGCTGACTTCTGCCGTAGTCTGCACCGTTTGAGGTGTACCAAAGGTCTGCAAGCTGTGCCATTGTTGAAGGCTTTTTCTTATTGACCTGTTCAATGAATTTTGGATTTACTGTTCTGCAGTAGCGGTTCATTCTGCCTTGGTCGATTTTTAAAGCTTCTGCAATAAGATTTTCGTGGCTTGCCATAATGTTTGCAAGTGTTCTAAGGGTTTGGGGTGTGTGGCCGTTTGCACCAATATGTATGTGAACTCCTGCACCGATTCCTGCGTGGCTTATTGCTCCTGCCTTTCTGAGGCGGCGAATAAGCTCCTGTAGGTTTTCAATGTCGCTGTAGTGAAGAATCGGTGTTACAAGTTCACATTTTTCGCTGTCGGGTCCTGCAATTGAAACATCTCTCTGAAATTTCCATTCTCTGCCATATGCATCCCATGCTGACCAAGTGTAATAACCGTTTCTGCCTGCTGTGTTTTCGTATCGGTGTGTTCCGAAGAAGTCGGCGGCAATTCTTGCTGCTTTTTCTCTTGTGATGTTGTTCATTTCAACCTCAACTCCGATTGTCTGTTCTTTCATTCTTGCAATCTGCTGTACTGTTTTCTCGTTCATTTTCTTTTCCTCCGCAAAGTGTTTTTTGGCTTGCCGTAGGGGTTTGTTCCCTTTCGGTATACACATATTACCGTCTTTTGGAGGATATATCAAGCCGCTAAATGTACAGAATATATGGGTGTATATCAACGAAATCTTTGTGTGATATACACCCTTGATTAATTTGCAATTGTATGGTAAAATACACTACAATGGGAGAGGGTTCTCATGTAATCAGGCCCTCAAGGCTTTTTCAGAATTCCCCATGAATCAACATCAGGAATAAGTGCAAGTGTACTGCCGTTCTGCCAATTCACATGAATAGAACCCATATCATCAATCATAGTTACTTCACCGATTGTACCAACAGGAGGAGATTGTACATCACTCATTGAAATAAGCTTTACAATAGTTCCTGTTGAATATTTTTCACGGAGTGCAGTTAATTCTTTTTCAGTCGGATGTTTCATTTTCAACTCCTCCATGTCTGAATGCAGAACTTCCGCTTAAATTACGGAGCAGCACTTTTCTTATGCCTTTGAACTCTCCGCCGATAAAACCTAATCGAAGAAGAAAGCAGCGGAAGGTATATTTTTCATTGTCACTTGTGTCCGGCTTATTATTGATACGCTTCTGATTTTTTGCCATGTCGATGAGTGCTGTAAGAAAGCGGCTGTAAGCGTCAGCGTCCTCCGGCTGTTCCAATGTGAACCAAGGAAACTGCACTTCTGTTTCCGTCATCGTGTATTCCAGCGAATCCGTCTGCAAGGCGTGTTTAATGAGCGTACCCTTGTTTTCCAGAATCCTGTCGAGGTTAGTGAGCGTCTGCTCGTCCAGTTTTCCCCTCGGAATACTGATTGTGAGATGATTGTCAGGTTCTGATTTTTCTGCAACGAACCCACGCTTGCGAAGCTCCTGCAGCAGTCCATCAATATCCGTGCCGTCCTCACAGTGCAGCGTACCTTCCTTGTCCACCGTCATAGTTCCGATGTTGTAAGCACAGGTCGGCATATATTGGTATTCTGCACTTAACCCTGTAATTTCACTTATTGCCTGTACCAGTTTTTTTCGTTCTGTACCTGTGCAGTTGAATTTGATTGTCATATGCAATACCTCCTTGTTTTTCGGTAGTCACATATTAACTCTGAACCACACAGATAGCAAGACTGTAAACCGGAGAATATGTGCGGGGCGGTTTTTCCGATTTTTGTGCATATTACAGCGCCTCCAGATATTGACATATTGGCGGATATGCTGTATAATCATAGTAACAGAAATTAGGAATTATTGAGATCAGGAGCTGATTATATGAAAGAATATGCTTTACTACTGCCCATACTCTTTATTTTTCATGATATGGAGGAAATAATCGGGTTTGGTTACTTTTTCAGAAACAACAAACAGCTTTTTGACCGTTTTCCAAAGATAACCGCTGTATACAAAGATTTCTCGGCTGAGGGATTTGCACTCGCAGTATATGAGGAGTTTATCCCATTCTTTGGAATCAGTTTATTGACTTTTTTCTTTTCATGTAAAGTACTAAACGCACTATGGCTTGGTCTTATGATCTCTTTGACAGCGCATTTCCTTGTGCATATTGGGCAGAGCATTTATATTAGGAAGTATATACCTTCGCTGATAACAAGCCTTATCTGCTTACCTCCGAGTTTAATAATTATCATAAATGCATTGAGCATAATCAATATTGATTTGATGACTATCATTCTGATACCTGTAGCAATAATCGGAATGATTATAAATCTAAAGTTTGCCCATAGTCTTATGCATAAATACGGTAAAAGACTTAGCGGTAAATCTGATTTATGCGAATAACACGCTATCAGCCTTTCTTCGTCTCTACTTCTTTTACCAGATCTGCATAAGGGATCTGCTGTCCGTTACGAATAACATACACGCCTTCGGAATCTCCGGTGTCCTCAACGTAGCGTCGGAGAATTACGGAGGCGTATTTTTCATCAAGCTCCATCATGTAGCAGATGCGGTTCATCTGCTCACACGCCATGAGCGTCGAGCCGCTGCCGCCGAAGGTGTCGACGACCACAGCGTTCTCCTGAGTGGAGTTGCCGATGGGATAACCGAGCAGGTCGAGGGGCTTGCTGGTCGGGTGGTTCGCATTGCGCTTCGGCTTGTCGAAATTCCAGATGGTCGTCTGCTTGCGGTCGGAATACCACTTGTGCTTGCCGTTCTGCATGAAGCCGTACAGCACCGGCTCGTGCTGCCACTGGTAGTCGGAGCGTCCCAGCACAAGGCTGTCCTTCACCCAGATGCAGCAGCCTGCAAGGTGGAATCCCGCATCTACAAACGCACGGCGGAAATTCAGCCCTTCCGTGTCTGCGTGGAACACATAAGCTGCACCGCCTTTTTCAAGGTGTGCCGCCATACACTGAAATGCCGCCAGCAGGAAATTGTAGAACTCCTCGTTTTTCATGCTGTCGTTCTGAATGGTGAGCCCGCTGCCGGATTTGAATGCGACATTGTACGGCGGATCTGTCAGAATGAGATTCGCCTTTGTATCGCCCATGAGAATAGATACATCTTCGGGAGAAGTCGCATCGCCGCACATCAGTCTGTGCCTGCCGACCGTCCAAATGTCGCCACGCTGCACAAATGCCGCCTTTTCCAGTGCGGCAGTCAGGTCAAAATCATCATCCTTGACATCATCACTGTTGTTTGTATCAAAGAGATCCGCAAGTTCTTTTTCATCAAAGCCTGTCATGGAGAGGTCATAGCCGAGGTCTTGCAGTTCCTGCATCTCCACGGCGAGAAGCTCCTCGTCCCAGCCTGCATCCAGCGCCATACGGTTATCCGCGAGGATATAGGCTTTCTTCTGCGCATCGGTCAGGTGGTCAACATAGACACACGGCACTTCCGTGATGCCTTCCTCCTTCGCCGCCATGAGGCGACCATGACCTGCAATGACATTATACTCCCGGTCGATGATGACTGGATTGACAAAACCGAACTCACGGAGCGAGGAACGCAGCTTTGTGATCTGCTCCTTGCTGTGAGTTCGGGCGTTATTTACATACGGGATGAGCTTGTCAGTACCGACAAGCTGAAAGTCTGTGGTTGTTTTCATCGGTGCTGCCTCCTTTGCTGAATTCTCTGCAAACCTTTTCTTGCAGCCATGACATTGCCCTTAACCGCCTGTCCCTTGATAGTACGGTACTGTTGTTTTGTGAGCTTAGGTCTGCTGGCTTTCAGTTCACGCCAGAAAGTTACATCTGTATTTGATTTCATAGTGACCTCCCTTATTTCCTGCTTCGGAGCAGTTTCTCCATCATGTCATCCTGCGGATTTCCTTGGAACTCCACACTGCAATTCTCCCTCACAATCTGAAAAATCTGATTCCAGATTTGATTTGCCTGTTTCATGTAGTTCTGCGACATTGCAACGTATGGTGACGCAATCGCTGCATTGGTCGTGGGGTGCTTTGAGATATAGCCGTACTTTGTGACAATCTGCTCACAGTGTATCCACCGAGAAATGCTCATAGCATACTGCTCCACAAGCTGTCGGCTGACAATCTTCTCACAGGAGCGTTCTTTCAGCCATTGATATGTTTCGGTGTACACCTCATCAGCAAGCAGTTTTGAGCCGTCACGCTGTAATTCCTGCATAAATTCTCTTACAGGCAGAGTGTCTACGGACTCAATATCCGCAGGCTGCATCATCACTTCCGCTGTTTTTCCTTCTGCAAGTTTCTCTGCAAGAGCCTTTCGTGGCCGTCCTGCACCCGGTCTTGCTCCGCCTCTGTTTGTGCCGTCCTTCGCCACAACGTCATCAACCTCCTTTCATCCAATGTCGGCACAACTTTGCCTTCAGACAGCATCCTGCCTCTGGCTCAGCCGACCTCCAGTAATTCAAACAAATTCAAACATTTTGACTAAAAATGAGCATAAAAAATCCCGACTGTAACGTCGGGAAAGTTTCGTATTTTCGGTATATTTCGCTATCTATATATTTTCAGAGGTCAATACCCCCTTTGAAATCCGAATTTTGTGCGTGAGAGGGGGCGCCGGTCTTGTGATCGCTACTCCGTAGAGATTTCGATACCCCCACCGGGCAGTCCCCAGCCCCACCCCATTGCGCTTTTTGTCGAATTGTGTTATAATAGATAAAACTCGTTGTTGGAGGAATATTTATGCCAAATGAAATCACAGCATTTGCACCTAACTGGGTAAATGATAAGTTAGATATGGTATTTAGCTCAAATTTTCAAAGAATATTAGAGTTTTATGTTTTTTCCACGCCTTGTACTCTTGTTAGTTCTTCTGTAACCGGAATGAATAATAACAGGAGAACATGGGGGGAGAAACCTTGGAATAATACTAAACTCAAGCATTTTCTTCTCAGAGCGGCAAAACTAAAAGAAGACGTAAACTATGTTAAGGCTACCGGAGATAAAAAACGGAAATCAGACAACACAATAATTACGCCCTCAGATATGCAAGAAAAATTACGGAAATGCGGGCTTAATAGTCGCTTCCATACAAGGCGGGATAGAAATAGGATTGTCTTTATTTACAGCGGGAAGTCTGCTGAATTTCTTGACATCTTTTTTTACATCCGATGTGCATTAGCGCATGGGCGTTTTCGTATATATGAAGCCGAGGATCCAATCTATGTATTAGAAGCGGCAGAAAAACACAAGGTTGACAAAGAAACAAGGGCTTTAGTAAAAGCAAGAATGGTCTTAAAAGAATCTACTCTTCTTGAATGGGCAAGAATAATAGATGCTGGTGCAACTGAGTTAGAAGCTCTAAAACGTGATGAAGAAAAAGATGTTAGAGATATAATAATCGAGTTAATTAGTTCGCATCCATGTGTTTCAAAGGATAATATCTGTGATAGACTAAATGCGGAATATTCAACAGTATTATATAAAAAAGATATCAAAGCCCTGATTGATGCTTTAAAGAAAGAAGGAAAAATAGAATACTCAGCCAAAGATCATTTTTGGATTCTTTGTCCTTAATACTTATACTCAGGTCTGCTGTCCTCATTTCCGGTCTTCTTATCATGACAGGGTTTACAAAGTGCCTGCCAATTGGATTCACTCCACATCAAGACACTATCACCTCGATGAGGAACGATGTGATCAACAACTGTTGCTGTTACAAACCGTCCGTTCGCTTTGCACTTCACGCACAGCGGATTCTTGCGGAGATATGCTTTGCTTACCCTCTGCCACTTACTGCCGTAACCACGCTTGGCGGCGGATGGTCGGTCAGAGTGTAGGGGCTTGTGCTGGTCACAGTATCTGCTGGCTGTAAGGTTCGGACAGCCGGGATGACTGCACGGTCGTTTGGATTTACGGGGCATGATTCACCTCCACAAGGTATGAAAAAAGCCCTTGCATTGGTACTGCAAAGGCTCTGTATATTATTTGCTATTATATATTCTATCACACTTTGGCTTGAATATCAAGTCTTATGTACTCTCATCTACTCTCAACTTTTCGACCGCTTTGGCATGAAGCCTATAGATATGCTGTACACTGTACCCGAACTCCGCTGCAATGGCATTCCATGTCTTAAATTCCAGGTAGCGTTTGGTCAGTAGGTCACGGTCATCGCTGTCCTCAACAGCCTTAATTCGTCTGTCCATATCAGTAACCAAAGCATCATACTTTGCCTGCGTTTCTTTGATTTCTTCTTCCAGAGCCATAATTCTAAACACAGTGCCTTCCATCTTGCTATGGTCGGGAGAAGTGGTTCTCGGCATATCATTGATGCCGCTGCCGTTCATACCTTCTGCTCTCTGACGCAGTATTTGGATTTCATTAATCTTACGCTTGATTCTTTTGCGGAGTCGTCCTGCCTGTTCCAGATATTCCTTCATGCCATACCTCCTACTTCAATCTTGCTTTTACAGCCTGCATCATCGCCGTCTGTGTTTTGTCCTTGCTTTCCAGAACTTTCATAATATCCTCATCAATCGTATCAACCGAAACAAGGTGGTGTATGACAACCGTTCCGGACTGCTGCCCCTGTCGCCAGAGACGGGCGTTCGTCTGCTGATACAGCTCCAGCGACCACGGCATCGTGTACCAGATGATTGTGCTGCCGCCGGACTGAAGGTTCAGACCGTGACCTGCGGAGGACGGCTGTATCAGGGCGACCGGAATCTTGCCTGCGTTCCAGTCGGCAATATCGGCATCGCTCTTAATCTCCCTGCACTCGAACCGCTGCATGATGGTGTCTCTCTCGTGCTTATACCAGTAAGCGATCAAGGCGGGTTTGCCGTTCTGCGCTTCCAGCAGATCTTCCAGTGCATCCAGCTTGTGGAAATGTATCCGCATCACGCTGCTGCCGTCGGTATAAACCGCACCGCTGGCAAGCTGTGTCAGTTTTCCGCATAGGACACCTGCATTTGCTGCCGTTATGGAATCAAGGGCTAAATCCAGACACATATCCTGTGCCATGTCCTTATACATCGCTGCAATCGGCTCATCAAGCTCCACCTTGTCAGCTACCATCACCAACTCCGGCATCTGCAGGTGGTCGGTGGTTTTCATGGAAATGCTGATGTCTGCAATCTTGGCGTAGATTTCCTTTTCCGCACCCTTGCGGGGAGAATAGGTAAAGCCGTTCCAGTCAGGCGTGAAATACGCATCACGGTACTGCCCGATACGCTTGCCGAGGCGTTCGCCCTTGTCCAACAATCGGAACTGCGCCCACAAATCCAGTAGTCCGTTACTGCACGGCGTTCCTGTCAATCCCACAATACGCTTAACAAACGGTCTTACTTTTCTCAATGCCTTGAATCGTTTTGACTGGTGGTTTTTGAAACAGGACATTTCATCAATTACTACCATATCAAAATCAAAGGGCATGCTGCTTTCCTCAATGAGCCACTGCACGTTTTCACGATTGATGATGTAGAGATCAGCTTTATGCTGAAGTGCAGACAGTCGCTGTTCCTTACTGCCAAGCACTAAGCTGTATGTCATATCCTTAAGATGCTCCCACTTCGCAATTTCATCGGGCCAGCTATTCCGACAGACTCGGATGGGAGCAATGATTAACACCTTTCGTATCTCAAAATGGTCAAACAGCAGGTTATTCAGTGCCGTCAGCGTGATGCTGGTCTTACCGAGTCCGCATTCAAGAAGAACAGCGGCTTGTGGATGTGTTTCAATAAAATCGATGGCATATTTCTGGTAGTCATGTGGCTTGTATTTCATCAATAATCCCTCCAATCTGATCGGGATGGTCAAGGACATACACCCGAAAGCCAAGTTCTCGAAGTAGTCTGTGACGTGCAAGCTGCAATGGCCGTGGCTGTTTTCTCGGTGCTTTCACTTCCACAAAAGCGATTCTGCCGTGTGGCATCAATACAATGCGGTCGGGTACGCCTGCTGTTCCGGGAGAGGTAAACTTCCAGCAGACACCGCCATAAGCCTTGACCGCCGTCAATAATTTCTGCTCAATGTCTTTTTCTCGCATAGAATAGCCCTTTCTGGGAAAAAGGTGCAGGTCGGTGAATGTCATATACAAACCTTTCCATAGGAAGAAAATTTCTCTTTTTTCTCGCCTGCGTAAGGTTGGGATATGAGTTTCACCGACCTGCACTTTCCCTATTTTACGTTGTTTTTTAATGATGAAAGTGCAGGTCAATCCAGAAATTCCAGTCGAATTTGAAGCCCGTAGATGACAATTCCGCTGTTCAGCTTCTTCCGCTTATATCCTGATTGCTCCAACGCATTATAGAAATCTGATGTACTGCGGACATACTCGCCGTTCTCCGTACAATACTCACGGTAACGCTTATACAGCTCTCCGGACTTCTCCTGATAGGACTTGTCCACCTCACAGCAGTCATTAATGAATGTTCCCAGCCAGTCATTGCCCTCACGGTACGCACCGATGGCATCCAATACGCACTGTGGGCGGTCTACCTTGAAATCGGCAGCCACAACTTTCATAGCACCCTCGATTAACCACGAAAGTACCGCACCGCCTGCGTTGTCAATAAGATACTGAGTATAATTCTTAATGTCCTCCTGCCCTTGGATTTTTGCTTGAAATGGAATGACAATCAATCTGCGCCATGTACCGTCATCAGATGCCGAAACTTTCGGCAGATGATTGGTGTACAGCACAAGGGTGTGGCTCGGTTCAAAAGAGAATGGTGCTTTAAATTTTTTCTCCGCAAAAATGGGATCAGTGGAACACAGTTGTTTTACCACTGAGGTATTAAGCCTCATTCCCTCCTGCAGCTCGGCAGCAATAATCAGACGCTTTCCCTTGAGTTCTGCCATTTCGGGTTTGACATTACGTTTGCAGTTAACAGTCAGCGCATCGGCAGAGATATTTCCGCTATAACTGCCGAGAACCTTATAAATCACATTCCAAAACGTGGACTTGCCGTTCCTGCCATCACCATAAGCAATAATCATAGACTCCACATACACCTTACCAATCAAACACAGGCCACAGATCATCTGTACATACTCAATTAAGCTCTGATCACCGCAAAAAAATACCTGTAAGGCTTCTTCCCAAATTTGTCTGCCATCCTCATTCGGCACAACCGCCGTCACCTTGGTTAAGAGGTCAGCAGGATCTGTTGCTTTCCAGCCTTCAATTCCCTTTGACAGGTCATAAGTGCCGCCGGGGGTGTTTAGCAAAAATGGATTCCCGTCAAGCTGTTCAGGATGACGAAGTACCAAGGGCTTTGCCGCATCGAGGGCGTTATTCAGACTGCGGATATGTCGATATTTCATCACAAAGCTGTGATACACATCGGAAAACTGAAACTGTCCATAGGCTGAAAGCTGTTCAGGATTCAAGTTGTCCCTAAACTTTTTGCCGCCTGCTTTTGCAAGCAAGCGAGTGACACCCAGACACTCCAAGGCAGACAAATGTTCCTCCATTTTCTGTTCCGCATCCGCAAGCTGTGCATCCGTGTGTTCAATCATCGCCATCACCGCCGCTTGTTCCGATTCCTCCCAGTAGATACCGTTATAGCGGAGATAATTGGTCGCAATCGTAAACACAATTTCATCCCCAAAAGCCTCCACAAACGTGCGAGCTTCACCAACATCGGAGAAATCATCGGGGATAAGAGGACTATTGCCATACTGGTCGGGTGGCACATAACCCTCCTGTGTAGTGACCTTTTTACCAAACTTGCTGGCACTATTCCAGATGGTTTCCAGTTCTTCATCGGAGAGAGGCGGTTCGCATTCAGAAGCCTTTTCGAGAAACTTCTCATGTGCTTCTTCCGTCACACCAAAACGCTTGACAAGCCTGCCCGCTATGCGTGACATGGTGCTGTTACTCTGTCCTTCTGGTATACTGCGGTTCTGTTTCATGAGAAGAAGCCAGTCCTCAATTGTCAGACTGCCCTCATGCCATAATACATCGCCCTTTGCACCAAACAGAAAACGTGAAGCATCAAGGGCATTTCCGTCAAAGAATGGCAGTTCCTTAAATATACGAACTTTAACGGATTTGTGGATACCTGCATCCTTGCAGGCACAGGTCGGAAATAACACATGGAACCGTGGTCTTGCGGATACAGAGCCTTTCGGCAAATTGTGATGACGGCTGTAGGTGATTGCAAATGCGACATCGGACAGCAGTACTGACAGCTTTTCAGCAGTCATCCACTCATCAGGATTGTCGGAGTGGTCATTATCGCAGTCCATCGGTACAACATCAGATAGCTGAAAATTGGCATCGCTGCGTGAGAAATGGTCATACAAGGCACACACATGGTCGGCTGTAACTGCCTTTTTCAAATCTGCTTCTGAAGTGATAACCTTTTGATGCGGATAGAGCGTATTCTTTTCGTTGCCGGTACAATCGGCAGTATACAGGGTGAATTTCATACCTTTTCCTCCAGATTTTCTGTAAAATATCGAATTCTCATATGCTTACGCTTTGCACGGTCGATTTCTGCCTGCATTCCTTTTGAGATAATAGTACCAAACACCCATAATTCCTCACACTTACTCATCAGCACCCAATTCATAAAAATAGAAATGTCACGTTCATCGGGGATTGCGTCATTCATGAACTGAGTAAAGTAGATATGCGGCGTGACAGGCAGGTAATGACGGTCAACGGCAAAGCGGCTGTATCTCTTGGCGTTCTCTACGTTCCTCTCCGTATCTCCGTAGTATGGTGAACAGATATACACAATTGGACGGAATGCAGCAGCTTTCGATGCCGCACGTTCCTCCTTTTCAATTCTGGTGAAGGCTTCATGCTCCGTTGGAGAGAAATAGCCTTCAGCGTTATATAAATTAGCCATGTTATCAGTCCTTTTTGTAGTATTCACATTCATATCCATCTGCATTGAGCAACAGTCCCTTTGCCCAAGCCGGTGTTCTTGCCATTTGTTCGCAGACTGCCGCTACAGACAATCGCTTGTCCGCTTCAATGATGATTTCATCGTGTACATGAGCAACGATAAAACAGTGGGAAAGAGTCTGCATGGCATAGAACAGCAGGTCACGGGCGATTGCCTGAACAATATTCTCCACGAACTTCGGACCGTAGCTTTCCAACCAGTCCCACTTCTTATTTGCACCAATACCTCTGTAGTAAACAGACTCACCGCCAAACTTGTTTTCACCAATTTTCGGCTTAACATAGGCAAGCCGTCTGCTCGATGGCAGTTCAATAAAAAGGAATCCCTTTTCATAAATAAAGCGGATACCATGCGTTGCAGTCGTAGTTTTCTCCTTAACAGCCTTTTTGACGGCACGGTCCACAGACCACCACAGGTCAACAATATGGGGAGAAGCTGCACGCCAGTCGTCCACAATCTGTTTCAGTTCTACATCCGATAGCCCCATTTCCGAACCGCCCATGGCTTTCATCGCACCGACAGAGCCGCCATAACCACACGCCAATTCCGCAACTTTGCCTTTCTGCCTAAGATGAGCATTGACACCATGCTTCTCAACGTGAACACCGAACATATGTGAAGCGGACGCACAGTAAATATCACCGCCGTCACGGAATACATCCATTCTCCACTGCTCCTTTGCAAGCCATGCAATGACACGAGCTTCAATAGCGGAAAAATCGGCTACAACAAACTTGTATCCCTTTCGGGGAACAAAGGCAGTTCTTATCAGCTGTGACAGCGTATCCGGCACATCGTCATAGAACATTTCAACTTCATCATAATAGCCGTATTTCACGGTATTTCTTGCCTCTGTGAGGTCGGGAATATGATTCTGTGGTAAGTTTTGCAGCTGAATAATTTTTCCGCTGAACCGTCCTGTACGGTTCGCACCATAAAAGCTGAACATTCCTCTTGCTCTGTGATCGAAACAAACAGCTTTCTGCATGGCTGTGTATTTTTTTACAGATGATTTTGATAGCTGCTGACGAATTTCAAGAACGGATTTCACAGGGTCTTTTACAGTTTTCAGCATTTCTTTTACTTTTGCCTTATCAAGCGTATCCGACGCATAACCCTGTTTCTTCAACCAATCAAGCAGTTGATACACGGAATTGGGATTTTCAATCCCTGTGAGCCTTCGCATATCCGCTGATAACTTTGCCTTTGCCTGTCCGTCAAGGATAAGTGCAGCCTCTACAAATTCCATATCCACCGCAATGCCACGGTCATTAATCTCCTGATCGAGATAGAATTCTTCCCAAATACGGTCGTGGACAGGATACTTCGATAAACGGTTGTCTATTTCCAATTCAGCTTCAACATCACGGACGTTATATTTTTTGAAAAGCTCCCACTTTTCGGGATAATCGGCAGGATTGTGAAAAAGCGGTACGCCGTTTTCGTAATCATAAGGCACACAAAAGAATTTAATAAGTGCTTTTCCCTCACTCATCTTCTGCTGCTGAAGTTTCAGAACCTCGCCTACCTGTGCCAGAGAGGACGGCAGTCCTAAATACCGTGCATGAATCATAGTACACTGCCAACTGCGAGGATTGAGATAATCATGAACGGTATCTTCATTTATACTGTATCCACTGAAGATTTCAGGATAATGCACCTGCAGATATTTTGATAAGCACACTCTTTCAAACTGCACATTAAAGGCATGTTTGATGATACTTTCATCCACAAGTGCATTCAGAATCTCATCGGGAATTACATCACCTGCTGTCAGGTCATAAAGCTGCACTGCACCGCCGTCTACGGATACAGAGAAAAGCGTAACCGCAAAGTGCGGTGAGTCTGCATAAGCATAAACACCGCATTTCTTGATATCACGGTCACTTTTGGTTTCAATGTCAATTTCAAGTTCTTTCATGACACACCTCAGATAAGCAGCAGGCGGAAGGTTTCTTTACCCTTTGGAGTAATCAACGTTTGTGTATCGGTATAACCCGTTGTCTTATTGACGAATTCCTTTAGTTCAAACAGTCCGCTGTTCATATGCTGTGCGTAAGGTAGGAGTTTTCCCTTCTTATTGCGATAGAGATACTTCTTGTCCAGCAGGAAGGTCACAAAATCGTTTTGTCTGATATGCAATTCCTTTGCAGTGTCACGGATACCTGTAAGCAGATTCCTGTCTACCAAATCATCAAAATATTCTGCTTTCGGCTGCATAATCTGATTCTCAACGGTAAGCTGTGACACAGAAAGCTGCAATGTCTTTACACGGTCATTGGCAATAGTCAACGCTCTCTGCATTACCATTTCAGGACTGTTCCATGCTTCTTCAACGGAAATAAAGTACTGACGGAATCTTCTGCCGACTTCTGTACGCTGAATCATGCACAGTTCCTTTGCCATGGGGATTGTAAGCATATGGTCAGTAGCAGGTCTGCCGCCCGTACTTTCGGACAAATTTGTCCAAAAGTCCTTATTTTCAGTAAATCCGTATTCTGTCATGCGTTCAAACCATTTCTTATATGGAGTTTCAATCTGTAGTGCCGTATGAAGCTCACGTCCGGAAACAACAGGACGCTGAGGGTTATCATAGTTGATTGTAATCATTTCGTTCATATTATACCTACCTTTCGTATTTCCCACCCACAGCAACGCTGCAAACGCCCCACCCGTCTGTCATTCAATTAAGAGAGAAAATCATCATCTTCATCATCAGCGAAATCATCCTCTGCACGGCTCTTACCGCCGAGGGGTTCACCGTCACGGAGCTTCTGGATATTGTTCAGACCGCAAGCGATACCACGGTTGCCGTTTGTATTGAATGCGTAGAAATTGATGGACGCTCTGCCGTAGATACCACTGTAAATCTCGCTGGTATCGAGAATCGGCTGGCAATCCGCATCCACTACTCCAGGCTTTGTTGCAGAGTTAGCATTGATGAAGTAGCTGTTCGCATAAGCCGGATCGTCCGGACGTTCAGCGTCACCGTCACGAAGAGGTGTCTTGAGAACGGAGAGTGCTGGTACTGACTTGCCGTTGCCCTTGAGCTTGGACTGACCTTCATCATACGCTGCCTGAATCGCCACATTCACCTTTTCCACGGTTGCGGTATCGGTCTTGGGGATAATGAGGGACACGCTGTACTTAGGTGTACCACCATTGATAGACTTCGGCTCATTTACGATGAGATAGCTGAAGCGGGTGTTTGGGCCTGTGATCACTTTTGTCGGATTCTTAAACTTTGCCATATTAATTTTCCTCCATAAAATCTTCTTTTGCTGTATTCCATGCCGGACGCTTGTCCGACGTTGGTACAAGTGTGGGTTTGCCCTTTGGCTTTTCTATGAGAGAACCAAGCAGGGCATCAAATTGTTTCTTGCCGAGCAGTTTAGTCATAGCAGTCACGCCCATAAGTTTCTTTTCATAGGGGTCAAAGCCTGCATCGGTGACTGCCTGTGCTACGGCAGTTTCGTCTGTGTACTTGCGGTTGGAACATCCCTCCACTACCTTGAATCCTGGGAAAGAACGTCCGCTGATCGCCTGTTCCAGTGCGTATTCCTTCACATCATTTACCCAAGAAATGAAGGTGTCTGCACGATTCAAAATCACGCTGATTTCCTCATCATCGAGAGTATCGGGAACAGCGAAATCATACCGTGCCATTTCGAGATTGTATTCTGCACGTTTGCGGCAGGTTGCCTTGACTTTGCAGAACTGACAGTGCTTGCCTGCCTTGTATTCACCTTCACCCTTTGCCGCAAGTTCAGCCGCCGGAATGAGAACTTCATCTGCCCATGTGAGCAGGTCATTCTTTGAAATTTCCGCAATGCTGACATTGTCACGGCGTGGCTGGAAGATGATGGTACGGATTGTATGGATATCATATAGTGCCTCAAATAGATGCAATGCACCGAGTGCATACATTCTCATCTGCGGATTGTCCTCTGCTTCAACCAAAACTCCGAGTCCGTACTTGAAATCCACCACGGTGAGCGTACCATCTGCCACGATGATACAGTCCGCTGTACCGAAGCTGTCTTGCACCCATCGAGAGAAGTCAAGCCGCTGTTCCACAAGAACAAGCGGATCGGCACATGTCTGATTTGCCGCCTGCACCTGCTCCATGATGAATTCACAGTAGGAATCAGTGTGTTCTGCCATTTCTTCATCGAAATAGGCAAGGTCGGGAGTAGGATCACGGACACGGTGACCGAGTGCCTTAAGCACCTTATATTCACAGAGAGTGTGTGCATCCGTCCCTTGCTGTGCATAACTGCTGGATGTATCCGCTACTGCAGCATTCTTCATTGCCGAGGGTGGACACGAAATCCAACGCTCACTGGATGACGGAGCAAGAAGTGCGTGAGCCATTACAATTCCTCCGCTTCTGCAAGCAATGCTGCATAGTCAGTTTCTTTCACATCTGAAAGCTTTTCTGCACCATGCTTGGTAATCAGTTCCTTGATTTTAGTGGTATGACCTGCACGGGAAATTTCAGCCAGTCGGCTGCGAAGTTCCACGAAAGTAACCGCTTTTGTTTCGGATGACGGCTGTTCTTTCGGTGTTTCCACTGCCTGCGGCTCGTCCTCCGCAGGATCATAGATAGTCTCGAACGTATTGAGGTAGTCGCTTGTGATCTTCTCTGTCAGCGTACCAACAGCTTTTGTTAGGGCATTCAGAGCATTGATCAGTTCGAACATTTTGTCCATGATTTTCACTCCTTTCATAATTAGCCAGAAAAGTCAACCCCCTCGGTAACTTCATGAATTTCCACGCCCTGAACTGTCTTACCTGGGGTCAAGACAAGGATTTCGCAGAAGTCACCGAGCAACCAACGAAGCAGTCGCTTAGGAAGTCTAATGCTGCAGCCTGTCAATACCTGTGTTTTCGTATCACCATTTGAGACTGCTATCTTAATTTTGTGTTTCATGTATCCACCTGCCTTTCACTGTAAGTCGAAAAAGTCAACCCCCTCGCTTGTGCAACTGCTTCGGCTTTTCAACACCAAAGTATTTACACGCCTTCGCAATAATCTTATTCCAGCGGTTGTGCATTGCCTGCTTGGTGATCTTCTTTCCGGTCGTTGCCTCTTCCTCACGGCGGATATCTTCGAGGAACTTTCTCTCGCCAAGATGAGCGTACAGCAGATCCTTCTGGGCGGGTGTGAGCGTTTCGATGAAGGCGAGAACCTTCTCCATGTCCGGATGCTCCGGATCATCATCAAATATCTGGACTGCGAGGCGGTCAAACGGATCGCCCTCGTCTGCATCCTTATGTGCATGGAAACCGTAGTCGGCGTTCTCGGCATCATAGCGTTCTGCCAGATCGACATCATGGTCGTTTTCCTCCAGAACGATGATACACTCCATGTTCTCAGCTGTCAGCGGGACAACATCGATGACCTCACGCTCCCACTGTCCGTTGGGACGATGTACCATACGCGTGTAAACATAGTTGCCGTTGGCATCAAGATAGTTGTCGCTGTTTGTGTTGACTTTGCTTTTTCTCTCGAACGGTAAATTTGTCATAAAAATCCTCCATTTTTCTTGAATGGAGGAACCTTTGACCTGCAAATGGGCATGACAAACCAGACCGCATTCCAAAACAGATTTCTCCATTCGGATTGCAGCCGTCAGCTCAAATGACAGCCGTTATATTCTCTTGTTCCGCCGCAGACCATTGAGCCGCCGTTGATCATTCGGTGCAGTATGCAGCAGCTGACAGTTTAACGTCTTGTCCGGGACATGAGGTTCAGTGCTAATAGGACAGTTTTTCGTGTTTTAGCAAATATCGCCGAAGAAAATTTTAGTGTGAATGATATTTGCCAAAAAAGAAAGCCGGAAGAATACTGTACAATCATACAGCATCCTTCCGGCTATCTCGCAGCTCTGAGGAAGACTTATAATATCTGTTTCTGTTCTTTTACCTTGTAATCCGGTTTCCCGGCATCGTCCTTCAGTTCTACCTGATAACGACGTTTCTTGGCTACAATGGTAATCGTCTTTGTTTCAGGGTTCCACTCAAAGAGCTTCTTCCCCTTCGGCGTGCGGACATCCACTTCCATAGGCAAACCTCCGGTTATAAAATTTATTAGAGTTGAACTGATAAGTGCAACTAAAGATAAAAAATAAATGGCATACGCTGCCAACGAAATTGAACCTATCAGTTCCATCCCAATTTCTATTATACACCAAATCCTGTGTTTTGTCAAGGGGATCAGCACAGATTTTGAAACTTTTTTCAAAAAATCTCAAAAAAGTATTGCTTTTAGGTTCAATATGTGTTATAATGATGGTAAGCATTAACCAGAATACAAAAATGAGGTGATTTCAATGACATTAGGCGAGTTTATTCAATCAAGAAGAAAGGCTTTAGACCTTAGTCGGAATATGCTTGCCACACGTGCAGGCATAAGCCACACCGAAATTCATAGAATTGAAACTGGCGAGCGTATGCAACCGTCCCTAAAGGTTCTATCAGCACTCGCACAGGCTTTAGAAGTGCCACAGGAAGAGTTGATGAAGTATGCTGGATACATTCCATCTGACGATACTCCGACTATTGATCGTGTCTTTCCCGGACTAAAAACCGAAAAGCAGAAGGAAACCGTAGGAAAAATAGTAGATGGACTTTCCAGAAATTCTGATCTCGCTGATGAGGATTTAGACGACCTATATAGACAGGTGGAGATGTTCATAGATTATGCAAGAAAGAAAAAGGATACCGAGTAAACCGAGATTCGATTATGTAACCAAGAAAGCATATGAGTTGCTTTTTGAGCTGGGATATGATAAATTCCCAATTTCTGCAGAACAGGTCTTAGAAGACCTATCTGATTTTATTGTCTGTCTGCCGTGGTCGAAGGCGCGTGAAGTACTGAATTCGGATGATCCATTCCATCTTCATGAGACGAAGGCTGATGCAAGATCTATCAAGCGTCGTGATTGCGATACATATTTTATAGTGTATGATGATTACTCAGGTTCAGTAGAAAGAACAAACTGGACTATTCTTCACGAAATCGGTCATATTCTGCTTGGGCATCTTGATGACTTTGGTGTGACGGCTCTCGACAGAGGCGGTTTGACAAAAGAAGCATATGGTGTTCTTGAAGTAGAGACGAATTGGTTCGTCGCAGAATTCCTGATGCCGACACCAGTTATCCAGAGTTTAGGCAGATTAAGCTCAGATAAAATCGCGCTGATATTTGGTGTCTCAGATGAAGCGTCATATAAAAAATATGAACGCGTTTATGAAAAGCCTTATGTACCAACAAAGTATGATGAAAAACTGGTTCGACACTTTTACAGCTTTATAACAAAAGGCATTTTCAATACCCTTTATCATAGAATACACAGCTTTTTGGGCGTGTTCTGGACATATAGGACTGATAGTGTATACCTCCGCTGTAAGGCTTGCAAATCATATATCAGAGATCCACGTGCTAAATACTGCTTTCATTGCGGCAGCCTTATAAAATCTGAGCCCTATGTATTTCCTATGGGGAATAACATCTCAAATGACGATACAGTTATCACTCATCCCTTCATTCCGCATAGAACTACATGGGAGAATAAGAACGGCGACAAAAGCCGTGTTGGTTTTTGCCCCAATTGCCTAAATCAGGAATTAGAAGAAGATGCGGACTATTGTTCCATTTGCGGAGCCTCTGTTCATAATGAATGCACCGTAGAACATATTGACCTGCCGTTAGACTCTTCATTCTGCCCTTCCTGTGGCGCACCTGCTTCCATAGGAAATGTGTATAGCGGAATGGAAAACCGCCTTAATGCTATCGAAAGCTGGACAAGCCCTCAATTTGAAGACTATCTCGAATATGAGCATTGGCAGTATATGAAAATGAAAATAGCTACAAGCACAGCTTTCTATGGTTCTGCTGTTATTCCTGCACTTTTTTATACAAATGCTTTTCTTGATGATGATGACAACCTCATCATCATAACCGATACACAAAGTGCAGCAGATGAGATTGCAAAGAACAGAGACAAACTTACAAGAATAATTGAACGCTACGGTTCAATAGAGCCGAGTATTGTATCGGTAAAACTAATAGAAACGACATAACGCTTCACTTTCGGAGGTGTTGTAAATGATATATTCAGACGGAGTCCCTATGGACGATAATGGGCGTGTACGTTACTGCCCACGCTGCCAGAATCAGGAACTTGATCCTGATTCTGAATTCTGCCAGATCTGCGGATTGACCTTATATAACATCTGCATTGGCGACTGGCAGCATGATATGCCTGAGCATAAAAACAAAAGCAATGCCCGCTTCTGCAGAATCTGCGGGCTTCCGACCATATACAATCAGCAAAACATCCTACAGCCGTACTCAGTAATTCTGAAGCATGGTTTAACACCAGCACCCCCACTTCAAGATCCCGATGATATTTATGATAGATACATCGAAATGTCTATTGTGACTGGTGACTTGTTAGTAACCGCTGACGATATGCAGGAGTTTTCCGAAATCCTGAATGGAAATGAGGAAGAAGTGGTAGCTGTAGGTTCAGATATACCGTTTTAAATGTACAATTAACTGCTTTACGTTACTTTAATAATTGGAGGGGATGACATGTCTAAGAAAAATGATGATTTTTTCAAAGAAAAGAAACCATGGTCAGAGGTTAAAGATCAGCTACTTGGCTGCTATTTCAAACCTTATCTATTAAAAATACTTCAGACAAAAAAGCCTGTAGTTTATGTAGACTGTTTTGCAGGAAAAGGTAAATTTGAAGATGGTAATCCCGGCTCGCCTTTGATAGCACTTGGAATTATCGATGAATGCTTAGCTTCTACAAATACAGGCGCACCGCAGATTAGTACAACTTTTATTGATGTTAATTATGCTGAAGACCTGAAAAGAAATATTGGTATTCGTAACAATTCTCGTATAGTTTCAGGTAAATATGAGGAGCAGATTACAGAAATACTCAAGGGTAAAACAGGTTGCAATGTATTTCTATATATTGATCCATATGGAATTAAAGCATTAAAATACTCAATGTTCAACAGATTTGCTAAAGGGGCATATAACTCCATTGAATTACTTATTAATATGAACTCATTTGGCTTTATCCGTGAAGCTTGTCATGCTTTGAGCGTAAAACTGGAGTTGGACGATCCAAATCTGTTTGACGATTTGATTGAGTACGCGCCAGCCAAAATGGATGCCTCTAAAAAATCAATTGAGGATCTTAATGAAATCGCAGGTGGTGATTATTGGCAAGCCATAATCCAAGACTTAAAAGCCAACAAAATTGATGGCTATCAAGCTGAAGAATTGTTTGCTGCACAATACTGTCAGGAATTGATGCGTTGCTTTAAATTTGTGCTTAATATGCCTCTAAGAATCAAGCAAGGTCAACGTCCAAAATACAGAATGATCCATGCAACAAATCATCAAGATGGTTGCCTTTTAATGGTTGACAATATTTGCAATCGTTGGGAAGCGTGGCATGAAGTTCAAAATGCCGGGCAAATGTCATTGTTTGAAGAAGATGCGAATAATCAAATTGTTAATGAAAGCGAGATTGAAGCAAAGATGATGAGCTTTTTCTCAAGGTTACACGGAAATTATGTTTCGCTTCATATGGCTTTAGCATATTTCTTTATGCAATACGGTCCTTTATGTAAATCAGGTGTAATCAAGCAAAAATTAAAGGATTTTGAAAAAAGAGGACTACTCTTGGTAGAACGTGATCCTAAAACGACTCCTACAGGAAGACCTGCAGCTTTTATGGACGAGAAAACCAACCAGAAGAAGGTTATGATAAAATGGGCAAACAAATAAAAAGTCGTATAACCAGAAAGACACTCATCTATAAAACCGGGGTTGAATATGGCGATTATACTATGAACCACGTTTTAGGTTGTTCCCATGGTTGTATGTATCCTTGCTATGCTTTTCTTCAAAAAAAACGTTTTGGAGAAGTGAAAACATATGAAGAATGGTGCGAGCCTGCTTTAGTAGATAATACTTTAGAACTCTTGGAAGCAGAGATCCCTAAATATGCTGGGAAAATAAAGATGTTGCATTTGTGTTTTACAACCGATCCCTTTATGTATGATTATCCAGAAATACAATCTATGAGCGTTGAGGCCGTAAGAAAAGCAAATGCTGCAGGGATTAAGTGTTCCGTTCTTACAAAAGGAATTCTGCCCTTTGAATTATCTCTTCTTTCGCATGATAATTATTACGGAATTACGCTTGTTTCATTAAGCGAGGAATTTCGTCAACAATACGAACCGGGTGCTGCTCCGATAAATGACAGACTTGCTGCATTGAGGGCACTCCATGACGCTGGGTGCAAAACTTGGGTGAGTATTGAACCGTATCCGACCCCTAATATTATTAAACAGAATCTTTCGGATATTCTTAGCGCGGTTTCGTTCGTTGATAGAATAATATTCGGTCGAATGAACTATAACAAAACTATAACAGCTTATAAAGAGCGAAAAGCATTTTTTAATCAATGCGCCGAAGATGTTATAGACTTTTGTAACAAAAATCGAATTTCTTTCCATATCAAAGAAGGGACAATATCTTAAAAACGTTATCTTTACCCTAACATTGTAGTGTAATTCCACGCTTTTCGAACAACGAAAAGATGAAGTGATTTAGAGAAATACCCATAACATTATGTTAAAGCGTTTAGAGAATGGTAGTATCCTGCCCACAACGCCTATATTTTCTCTTTGAAAGCCATAACAGATTTATTTTTTGTATTTTATAATTATAAATCGGCTCTGCTTTAGTATCAAATCGATACTTAGCAGAGCCTTCTTCTCTTCTTTGTAAAATTTGAAAAAGGGCTGTACTTTTTCACACGAGTGTGATATAATTATTACATAGACGAAAAGTTGTGACATACAGTAACATTTTGATATATGGCACGGACAACAATAGTGCTTTACTAAGGAGGTTTATTATGAATGTACACGGAAAAGAACTGCCGATCCCTTCTTTTTTTCAGGTCTATAACTATGGCGGTGGGAATGGAGATAAAGACAGAGAAATTGTTTATGCAGAACTAACTGGAAATACCCCTGCTTTGATCAATTATTTCTACATTAACAATTCATTCCCGCATAAGTTTAGCAGTAAACTCTTCAACGAAATCGGTCGCTTCAATACTGTTGGTGACTTGTACAATTACATTCGCGCTTCTTTAATAAGGAAGGGTAAGATTTATTGTGGCTATTCTTCTCCCGATTATGATTTCAATCAGAAAGTGTTTCTTCTTGATTCGGGCGCTTTCAATATTATGAAGCAGATTGCAGAGTCAGTAAACTACGATCTCACCTTGTTCAAAGATAGGATTCTGGAAGCCGCCGTTGATTATTATGATTTTGCAGATAGAATCAAGTGTGATATTGTTGTCGGCTTTGACTTAGGCGGCAAATACACAGAAAAAGATGATGAAAAGGGAAATTCAAGACTCGTGAGATTTCTTGCTTCGCTTGATAAAAAAGAGATCAATAATGCTTTGCTTGAGCTTACAGTTAAGTACATCAAAGATCATCCCGATTACTATCCTTATATTTTAGCAACAGTACATGGTGATACTCCAGCAGAATATTCCGAAAACACGAGATATATTCTTAGCTTGGAAGAACAGTATAATGCTCGCTTTTTTGGCTTTGCTCTTGGTGGTGTTGCAAGCTATAAACAAGTAGATCCAAGTTGGTACAATGATATAAATCTATCACGGATAGGAAAACGTGGATTTATAGAAACAATCGTCCCTGCAAGAGCAAGCAAAATTGTCAGAGAACTCGTTGGAGATAGGCCAATTCATGCTTTAGGATGTGGCGGATATAATAACATTGCACTCAATTATTACTGTGGTGCCACATCTTTTGATGCCGCTTCTCCTGTTAGACGCGTCGGCGACGGCAATGAAGAATCCACAAGGCTTGTATTTGATCCCACGCCATTTCCCAAAGTGGGTTTCAGTAAGTACTTTACGGGCGGCATCAATATGGATGGTACATTAAGACGGGAAAAAGCCGTATATATCAAATTAAATGAGGTGCCAGACAGTATGCCTTTATGTGGTTGTCCTGCTTGTTTGCAAGCTCAGACAGTACACAATATAAAGCAACTGTATTCCATGAAATCAACAAACTCGGAAGCGAATTATTTTAGCAGACAGTTGATTGGCCTTCATGCAGTAATGCAACACCGTAAACTATGTGAAATTCTCCCTAGCTATACAGATATCCATGCTTTTTCAGCTGCTTATCCAAGCGAACTGTTCCGGGGGCTGAAATATATCTCTGAGCGTATTTAATAAGAAAAGAGCAGCTATCCAATAGGGCAGCTGCTCTTGCTATATTACAAATTATGAAACCTTTACACTGTTACGCTTTAAGTCAAGTAAAATTGATAATAGGTTTTGAAAATCTCCCATTTCAGCAGTGACAGGCGTGTAGATATCAGACGAAAAATCGGTTGATAACCAACGGTCTCGAATCTGCTCATCTGTTTCAAAGAATATTCCAATGCGATCCGCGGTATTTATAAGATAAACATAGAATACGGGCCTGTCCAATTGCGAAGAGGCTACACGAACTGTTTTCAGAACCTCTTTGCTTTTCCAACTTATATCATCTGGTGTAATGCTTGAGGGAGAATGGATATATCGAAATGAAATATATGCTAAGATTCCTCTATCCCCACCAAGAAACATATAATTGGGATAAGCACACGATGATGGCTCCCATGCAACGATATTAATTTTGTATTTCGTTTTCATGTACTGAATGAAATAGTCGATAATGCCAGTATCAGAAGTACAGATATCATTGCTGTCCATAATCAAAGGAAGCTGCATTGTCGAAGAACAACAGAAAGAAATGAATTCTTGACCACTCATATTAAACACCTCTCAATTAAAGTAAGTCACTTAATTCTGTAACAAAAGACTCAAAGTCTTTCATCTGCAGAAGCGGAGAATACATCTTTTTCAAATAGACAGCCTTGGCTGATTTCATTTCATCGCCTTCACGTTTTTCTCTTTCAAACGTTTCATGCTGTTCAGCAATATATCGTTTCACCTGATCACTCGTCTCAAAGAAAACGCCCTTAAGACATGGATACTCTATCCAGTGAACGTAGAAAACTGGAGCATCTAGTTTATCGATTATCGCAAGCTGTTTTTCTATTTTTTTGTAATCAAGGGTTGCGCTTCCTTCATAACAATATCGTCCCGTTTTTTGCAGCGCACAAACAAAAGGCGCTCCATGAAACTTTACTTCAAAATAGGCTGCTATAGTGCCATCAGCTTTTAAGACTTTGCAGTCAGGCATACTGCGATTCTCAAGATCAGCGCGGCATACTATGGTATTAAGCTTATTTGAAAGGAATTCCATAAGAGCTTCCTCATGTTGTTTCCCCATAATAACGTCATATTTAGGTAAACTCTTATTTCTTGCTGGAATGAAAAATGCACCACATTGCTTACACATATCAGTAAGTTCCGGTATCATTGTTTTTAATTCTTTCACGGTAGCAATGCTGTCTTCCTGATTATCTGAATACATTAGCCGATAACATTCGTCATTATATTCATTCCATTTAAACTGATTACTAAAAATCGGAACATTCTGAAAAAAAGCATCAAAACGTGCTCGACATGAATTTAACAGTTCTTGATATAACATACAATACCTCAATTCTCAAAAAGGGATAATTGCCTTACCCCTTCTTGCGCTAATCGCATTTCAATTTCATCTACATACTTTGCATCCAATTCAAATCCTATCCCGTTTCTGTCAAGCAGTTTGGCAGCAACAAGTGATGTGCCGCTACCTACAAACGGATCGAGTATTGTATCTCCCGGATTGCTTGACATTTTTAGAATCCTCATGATCATTGGAAGCGGATATACAGTAGGATGCTGTAAGCCAAGCTTCTTTTTTGTCATGTTGTTTACTCGGTCAAAATACCATACATCTGTAGGATTTCTGCCTTTTCCGCCTTCAAGACGTTTGTCGTTTTGGGTTATATATGGAATACGAATATCATCTAAATTGAAAACATAGTTACTCAGGTCTTTCACTCCCCATAGGATATTCTCATATCGACCTGATAATCTGTTTGTACAATTCTGCATATTGTTAAAAGTCCAAGTGATCATATTCCGCAGCTGCAATCCGCATTCCTGCATTATTTCATATCCGATGAACGGCAAAGGCAGGATTTCTTTATCCTTGCCATATGGAACAGGAGAAAGGTTTAAAAAGAAGCTTCCATCTGGTGTCAGTATTCTATACACTTCTTTTGTTACCGCTCTAATAAGTTCTTTCCACTCTTCAAGTGGCATCTTATCAGAATACTTCCCATAAGGTTTACCAATATTATATGGCGGTGATGTTACAACCAGTTTTACTGATTGACTTGGTACATCTTTCAAAAGCTCCCTACAATCACCAATCTTATAAATGATCTCACTCATTATTATCCTCCGAAACTTTCGATAAGCGCTCCTCGGCAATTTGACAGTATTCTGGAACAGTCTCATAGCCAAGATAATGCCTGCCGAGTTTTTTTGCCACAACTGCTGATGTACCGCTTCCCATAAAAGGATCTAAAACAATTTCACCTATATTTGTTCCGGCAAGAACAATTCGTTCAATCAATTCTTCAGGGTATTGAGCAGGATGAGATGTTCTTTCCTCAAAATTTCCTGAAACCATGGAAATGCGCCAAACATCCGTTGGATTCTTTAATTGGCTTTTATATCTATCCGGCCTATAGTTTAGAGCTGGAATTTTAACGTCGTCGAGATTAAACGTATAATCATTCTTGTCTTTAACAAACCAAAATACAAATTCATATCTAGGTGCAAAGCGTTTGTTTGTTGAACCACCCCAGTCAAAATTCCAGACTATAAGGTTTTTCAGATACATATCTTGAAACATATCAAGAAGCCAGAATGGGGGAATAACAACTCCACCATCATATCTGTTTTTAATGTTTATCCATGCCGATCCATTTTTCTTAAGTACTCGTTTACATTCGGAGAAAACAGATAAAAGCATTTTTCTGTAATCATCTTCATCCATTTTATCGGCATATTTTATTCCTTTGCTTTCAAGAATGCTGCCTTTTTCAGTTTTATTTCCGTATTGAATGTCGATGTTATATGGGGGTGATGTAACTACAAGATCAACCGATTCATCCGGGATATCGGACATATTCTCACTTGTTGAGTTAAAAATGTGGTCAAGTATCATTTTCTTTTTATCACCTCAAACAATTATGCTTTCTGTGCATTATTAACGGTTTCTTTGCTCTTACGAATAATGATCTCTTGTTTAATCATGTCAATATAAATATCTAACTCTTCGCCAATAGTAATATCAAGATTGGTTAATATCTGCTTTGGAAGACGAATTCGTAAATCTTTTTGTAACATATTTCTTTCTAAAAGCACTTCGCTATTCTCCATACAGCTCCTCCTGAATTTAGGCCAGATTTGGCCTGCAATAATTTTATTATAGCATATTTACGCTATTAAGTCAAGCCAACTTCATCGCCTTTCTCAGAAAACTTTGTTCTTCACGCGTATACCGAGGAGCGAAATATTGATTTTCCGACATATTTATGCTATAATTAAGAAAAGATAAATGATGATACCGCACGAAATAATAAAGGAGCTGTATTCAATGGCAGAACAGAAAATTATCGACCGAGACACATATCGTGCAATCAAGAAAATGAGCCGTGAGGAGCTACAAGCCTTCCTGATGCGCTATGCAAACGAGCTGCTGGAGAACGACAGCAAGTCCATCAACCTTCGAGAGGTTGAGAAAGACCTCCGACAAATCAATGGCATTGGCGACAAGTGCATTGAGGAAATCATGCATTTAATCGAAAAAAATCTTGACGTATAACCTGTGAACAGGTGCCAGAAGATGAAGATATGAACTAATTATTTCTTCTCATTTCATTTTCTTATCCCCTGTTCATTATAAACCTATGGCTAAAAGGAGGCATTAGAGTGAGTTGGGAAGAAATGTATACTCGTAGTACTGTCTGTCCATGCGGAAAAGGTAAATTAACGCAAAAAACTTACGGTGACGACTGGAACAGATATGAAGAAGAAGCAGTTATTATTGAATGTGAAGAATGTGTAAAAAAATACAAGATTGAAACAATTACCCATCGCGGCTTGCTTTCATCAGACGGTGTTTGGAGTACGAATTATCTAACACCAATAGATTATCCTGAATATACAGGAATCCAAGAAAATGATTTATATCCTCCTACTGCTAGTATGTACGATGATTTTCCTACATGGCTGATTGAGAACTACACAGAAAACGAATTGATTGAAGTAAAATGTCGAATTAAAAGTACAACATCAAGTGCGAGACTTACTGGAGATGCAGCAAGAATACGTGATTTACATAGGAAAGCACTAAATAATGTTCGGATTGGTGAGATACTTAAAAATGTTGATGCTGCTTTACGCAGATATTCTGAGCATTCTGGAAACAAGTTACAGCGAGAAGAAGTAAGAAAACAACAGAATGCTGAATACTCAGCTTATAATGAAGAAAAGCGTAAACATCAAAGTATCATAGAACTGAAGTAATTTCTCTTTAATTGGAGCGTCATTCATTTAACTTACTATCCCGTAAGCAGGACAATTACTGACATATTCCCACGCACAGAAATCCACATCTGATTGCTTTCCAAGCACGGATTTAACAGCAATATCGATATTTGATATCAAAATGAACGTGTCGTGGCACGTTGACTGCGTGGTTTTGATGTCAAAAAATAATTAATTATTCTTCAAAGGAGCTTCCTGAAAAAGAATAAAAAACAGGAGTTGCAAAAAAGAACACCTCGTAGTAGAATGTAAATACTGACAAAGCGAAAGTTAGTAAAACAAACTACAGAGAGGTGTCCATATATGTATTATACACAAAATGAAAAGATATTGCAAGTAGGAGAGGAAAATTTAATAGTCGGAATAGATGTAGGAAGTGAAAAACACTACGCAAGAGCGTTTGATTGGAGAGGAATGGAGTATACAAAGAAAGCCTATGTATTCACCAATGACGCAGATGGATTCGCAGGATTTCTGACCTGGATATCATTAATAATGGAGAAAAGTGAAAAAGAAACCGTTATCCCAGGTATGGAGCCAACGGGACATTATTGGTTCAATCTCGCTAAATTTCTTCAGAATAACGGAATAAGACCAGTACTCGTAAATCCGCTTCATGTAAAACGCAGTAAAGAGTTAGATGATCATCTTCCAAGTAAGAACGACAGAAAAGATCCTAAAACAATTGCAAAACTTGTTATGGAAGGTAGATACGTTTGTCCATATATGTCTGAGGGAGTATATGCAGAACTGAGAAACGCATCAAATATGCGATTTCAGATAGAAGCTGAACTTACACGAAATAAGAACAGAATACAGCGCTGGTTCAGTATATATTTTCCTGAGTAC
>JAFXDK010000040.1 GCA_017521805.1 Ruminococcus sp.
AATTCAGACAGGCGGAAATCAGACATTTGACAAAATACAGACAAATGCCGCTGATGTGAACAAGGATGATATTGTTGACGCTTCCGACGCTTCAAAAATTCTCGCCTACTATGCGGCGATTTCTACAGGTAAGGAGCCTACCTGGGATTAACTGAATAATAATCAATGGCGCTGTAAAAAAACTCGGTATAATAGAAATAGCCGCACAGGAGAACAACGTAGAGTCGTTGTTTCTGTGCGGCTATTTTTAAAAGATATTGCGTTTTGGGGAGTTTCCCCCCCCTCAGACTGTCGAAAAAGTTTCAATAAGATAATTTTTAAGGGGACGCTCTCACTTGCAGAGCGCATGAACGCTACGTGGGACGCTGTCCCACACCCTGCCAGAGACGCTGTCTCTGGACTCTGCTAAAGGGTTTCACCCTTTATACCAATCCCTAAAACAACAGTAGACAAATCTAATGGCAAAAATGCTGTCTGTCGTCGTTGTCCTCCTCACCATACGGCAGTATGCTTTCGTCGTCCGCCTTGACATACAGCATTTCTGCTCATCATCTTTGTCTACTAACATTTTAGGGATTGGTATTAGAATCCCATTTTATTTATAGTTTTTTCAACAATCTCTAATTTTCCTTGACAAACTATCTGTTATTGTGTTATACTGTATTTGAATTTGTAAATGCTAACAAATTCCAGAATAGTAACAGGAATGAATTTATGAAAAAAATTTACATGATATTTTTTCTCTCTTTAATAATACTTTGCGGATGCGCAAACTTCGAAAAAAACTCCTCCAAATCTCAAAAAGAATATACTCGTGATATTTTCGCTATGGATACTTATATGCACCTGAAAGCTTACGGTGAACACGCTGATAACGCTCTTGGCTATGCCTCAGAGCAAATTTTATCATTAGAAAAGCTTTTTTCTGTGACAGAAGCAAACAGCGATATATGGACGATAAATCATGCACAAGGAACTCCTGTTACCGTTTCTGATGATACTATTTCCTTGCTTGAAAAAGCCATTGAAATAGGCGAAAAATCCAACGGTGCACTGGATGTTACTATCTATCCCCTGCTGACTGAATGGGGATTTACTACGGATAAACAGCAAGTCCCCAATCACGAGATTATTGCTGAAAAACTACAACTTGTTGATTACAGAAAAATTAGTATAAGCGGAAATACTGTTCAATTGCCAAGAGATATGCAGTTGGATTTCGGTGCACTTGCAAAAGGATACACAAGTGACTGCGTTACGGATATTCTCAAAAAAAATGGCGTAAAATCGGCACTTGTGAATCTTGGCGGAAATGTTCACGCTGTCGGCTCAAAGCCTGACGGCTCTTTGTGGAAAGTCGGCGTGCAGAATCCGTTTTCGCCATCAGAGCAGGTATGCGTACTCGAAATTACTGACAAGGCTGTAATAACTTCAGGAAATTATGAGAGATTTTTCACTGACGAAAACGGCGAGAAATACTGGCATATTCTTGATTCTTCCGACGGCTATCCCGCGGATAACGGGCTTGTTTCTGTGACAATTATCGGTGATAACGGCTTGCTCTGTGACGGACTTTCTACGACACTTTTTGTTCTTGGAACGAAAAAAGCTATTGAATATTGGAAAAACTCCTCGGATTTTGAAATGATACTGATTACCGATGACAAAAAAATATACTATTCTGAGGGGATTGCAGATTCTGTGCAGTTTACAGCGTCTTATGAAGCTGAGGTGATTAGCCGTGAATAACAATTTATGCGAAATATCAGGCATAAAAAGGCTTGTACTGCTTTCATTGCTTACCGCAGTATCACTTATACTCTTCATAATTGAACTGAGACTGCCTGATTTATTGCCTGTGCCCGGAGTAAAAGCTGGTCTGGCAAATATTATAACTGTATTCGCTGTTTATCGTTTCAGAAAAAGTGAAACAGCTATGATTGTTGCTGTACGAATATTTCTCGGCGCTGTATTCAGTGGTAATATTTCTTCTCTGATTTACAGTGCAGCAGGTACATTTCTCTGCCTGATTGGTATGTTTGCTGTAAGCAGAATTATTCCTCATAAGTATCTATGGCTTTCAAGCATTGTGGGAGGTGTTCTGCATAATACAGGACAAATCATTGCAGCTGTCACAATTATGAAAACTTTTTCAGTTTTAGCTTACTATCCAATACTTATTGTATCCGGAAGTATTGCGGGACTTTTCACAGGCATCTGCGCTATGCTTGTACTGAAAAGAATAAGCGTAAGCTATACGGATTCTCGCTGAATTTCTGATAATCACAATATAAGCGTAACTGTTTTTTCTTTTTCATATTATTTTAACACTATATCTATTGAAAAGCCGTTCTGAGTATGGTATAATAAATATATATAAGAAGATATTATCAATCATTTTTGTCAGGTTATACAATCCAACACTAAAGGAATTCTCTAAATAGTGATTTTAATATACTCAGAAAGGACGGTATCCATATGAAATACTCAGCAGAAGAAATAAAAGCTGCATTAGATAATAACGAATTGCAGCCATACTATCAGCCACAATACGATGCAATAACCAGTCAACTGAAAAGCGCAGAGGCACTTGTACGCTGGATTAAGCCTGACGGCACTGTCATTTCACCATTTCACTTTATTCCGGTGGCAGAGGAATCCGACCTGATTATACAGATTGACTGGTATATTGCAGATTGCGTATGCAAAACCCTTGTAAAACAAAATGTACTGCCTCAGTTTCCTATATCTGTAAACTTTTCCCGTCTGCATATACGCGAAAAAGATTTTGCAAAAAAACTTTCTGACCTAGTAGATAGCTATGAACTGCCCCGTAAATTGTTCGAAGTTGAAATAACCGAATCAGCAATGGTAAAAGAAGCTGACAAGCTTCTTGATTGGATAGTATCTATACGCAATGCGGGGTTTACCGTTGCTATTGACGACTTCGGCAGCGGACTTTCCTCCCTCCAGTTTGTTAAGGATGTTTGTGTTGATGTACTTAAAATTGACAAATCCTTGTTGAGCCACAACTGTGAGGACGAAAAAGAACGAATTGTTCTTGAAAGTATCTTCACCTTTGCAAGCCGACTTCATATGAAAACTGTAGCTGAGGGAGTTGAAACTAAAGAACAGCTTGCATTTCTGCGAACCTGTGACTGTAACAAAATTCAAGGATTTCTGTTTGCTGAACCTATGCCTGAAGAAGAATATCTGGCACTTTGTCAGCTTCACCATACCGCAGAAGAACCAACAGATATACTTCAGCTTCAAAGTCCGGCAAGTACTGTAAATTTATTAATGGAAGTTATATTCCGTCGCTATCCACTTGTAATTTTCTCTAATCTTACAAGAAATACTTTCTACATGATGGCTTATCAGAATTTCAGTGCTACCTCATGCCCCTCGACAGGTATATTTGACGAATTAATTGCTCATGGTTCATCATCAATGCACCCTGATGACAGAGAATTGTTCGCTACAACATTTAACCGCGAAAAACTCATAAATGATTATAACAATCACTTATCAGAAGTACATCTTATCACGCGGCAGCTTGGTGATGACGGCATTTACAGACGTGTGGAAACTACGGACTACTTTGTAAAAAGTAATTATTCTGATGATATTCTCACTATTACATTGTGTGATAATCTGTCTGATTACTAACATAAGTTACTACGTACAGCATTTTTTCAGAATCTCATGCATATTTTTTATTGCAATATATTTGAAATGAGGAGAATTACAATGAAAAATGCTAAACGAAAAATTATTACCGGCGTTATTTTTTCTGCCTGCGTAACTGTTGCTGTTGTAGGAGGAAATATTATCACCGAAAAAGCAGAAACAGTTCCTGCTTCGGTTATGGGTATCTCTGAAGAAACTCCCGTTATTGTTCTGGACGCAGGACATGGCGGAATTGACGGCGGTTGTGTATCCGCAGAGGGAGTACCTGAAAAGGGAATAAACCTCAGTATACTTCTCCGTCTCCGCGATTTGCTGGAGCTTAACGGCTACGAGGTTGAAGTCACACGAGATACCGACACATCCATTCACGACAAGGGAATTGAGGGAATCGCCAACCAGAAAAGCTCTGATATGGATAATCGGCTTGAAATTTTTAACAAGAACAAAAATGCGGTATGCATTTCCATTCATCAGAATCAGTTTACCGACCCGATTTACAACGGTGCGCAGATGTTCTACTCCGCCACAGACAGCCGAAGTGAATCCCTTGCGAAGAATTTGCAGGATAGCTTCAAGGAGCTTATTCAGCCCGAAAACGAACGTGAAATAAAGCTTTGCGGAAAAGAACTGTTTTTGTGCTATTTCAGCGAAAATCCCACGGTTATGGTGGAGTGCGGATTCCTCTCCAATCCCGAAGAAGCCGCCCTGCTTAATACCGAGGAATATCAGCAAAAGGTAGCTATGACTATTTTCAAGGGCTTGACAGACTATCTAAATGAATAATAAAAAATAACGGCTCCCGATGTATTTTCGGGAGCATATTGTCGTATGGCGAGGTTTTCTGACGCAGAATTTTGCTCTCGAAGCAAAATAGAAAATTCAAAAGTTAATTTTAGGTGCAATAGTATTAGAGGTAACCATATGTATTGCTTGCACTGATAAATGAAATAAGCACATCAGAACTACATGCGTCGTAGTTCTGATGTGCTGTTATTTTACACCTTTAAAGGAAGTTCTGTTAATTTAATAAGCTTAGCGTCTACTTTCTTAATAACGATTGCATCATCAGCCGAAATACCTGTTTCGCCGTTCACATCAGCGTTAAGAGCTCCCTGTGCTGTGAGTGCATATTTATCAGGATTTCCAAGGCTCTGGAGAATTGCTGTAGCGTCTGCAATTGTAACTTTTCCGTCACAGTTTGCATCGCCATAAACAACGTCTGAGGGTGTTACTGAGGGCTCAGTAGGTTCGGTTTTATCCTGCTCACCGGGTTCTTCTGTGTTTTCATATTCATAAACGACTTCTATCTTTTTATACTCTACAGAAATTGTATCTTCTATTTCCTGCTCCATTTTTTCGGAAGAATCCCACCATTTCTGTAATTCAACCTTGCCGTCAGCAACAACTGCATTTACAATATCTTCTTTGTTGGTAAGTGTGCCGTCAAACTCAACAGATGCGGTTGTTCCTTTGCCAAGTTTTAAGGAATAGCTCTTTGAAGTCCAGAATTCTGTTCCGTCTTCAGAAACAGCGTTGATACATACTGCACAGCCAGCAGTGCCCCAGCTTGAACCTGCACTTGATGTAACATCGCCTGTAATATCAATTCTTACAAGATGCTCAGGGTCAGTTATCGGTACTTCAACGTAGCCGTTTTTATTAATCATGTTTTCTATATCTTCAAATGTTTCTGTCTTGTATGTGAATTTATCGGGATTATAGAGTTCAAGTCCCTCAAAATCAGATGCGTCATCAGTAATAACAATCATAGCTGCTGAATAAGCAGGAAGTTCAACATTAACCACGTTATCCTTTACATCTTCAACTATGTCAATAAGTCTGATTTCAGGTGAATCACCATAAACTGCATATACAGCCGCAGCCTCGTAGGTTGTATCTGCATTTTCAAGATTAATCACTGCATTTTCAGGATTTTCAAGGTCTTTGTTTGTAATCATTGCTGTAATAGTACCCTGATCTTCGCCCTTGATAGCAGCGTATGCACTTGCAAGTGATACATCATCTGTCTTTGTGGAAAGGAGCATATCACCAAATGAGCTGCCCTTGCCGTCATAGTTTGTGTAGAGGTTGATACCTGAGAACTGATAGTCATTACTGCTCCATTTTGTTGCAAGATATACGCCTAAATCTGCAAAACAGCCGAGAGCTTCCGCCTGTGCAATTGTTGCACTTAAATCCTCACCGCCGAAGTTGTATTCAGTGATAGCAAGTTTTGTTCCGGGATAATACTTATCAATTGATTCCTGAACCTTAGGAAGCATGGGAAGATTTTCTTTTCCCCACTGTCCTATCCAGCTGTCCTCGATGTAGCCTTCCTCATAAAGTGTACGGACTGACTGCATTCTTGCCTCTGCACATTTTGTATGAGTAGAATCTGTACACTGAGATACACGACAATCGCCCTTTGCTTCGGGATAATAATGTATATCAAGAACATCAAGAAGTCTTACCCCTGCTTCCTCAGACGCATTTTTCATCTGTTCAAGATAGCAGTCGATATACCAGTGGTAGTTGTTCTCTGCCTTTATCTTTTCCCACTCGTCAGATAAATCATCATCTGCAAGGCTTTGAAATGCTGTATATCCATAAAGCGAAGGTCCGAAGATATCTGCCTTAGGGTCAAGTTTCTTTACTGCTTTAGCCATTTCAATGGATTTTTCAGCAAGTTCTGCAATTGTTACGCGCTCAGGATGAATTCTGCTGTGAGTATGATGCCAGAGACCAGGCTCATTATCAAGACTGTAGCCCTGAATACCTGTAGGTGAAGATGAATCGCCAAATGTATTGATAATGTAGTTTACGTATTCATCCATATAAACCTTGCCGTCTGTAAGGTCAGGAGTTTCATCAAATTCGCTTCCCTTTGTAAGAACTACTTCATTCCAGCGGTCAGAGGGCGCAGCTTCTTCCTCTGATACAGAGCCGTCCTTGTCAGCTGCTACATATCCCGCAAGCTGAAGTGTTGTGAATCTGTATGGCGCACCACATTTTTCAGCATCTTTTAAAAGCTTTTTAGCGCAATCAGCCGGTTCATCAGAATCAGAAAGGTTATTATCAGAGCTGTACTTCCAGTCAGAACCTGCGTTTGAAGCATTGTTCTCCCAGTTATATGCAGTCATTCTGTTTCCACCCTGTCTTACAGATGTTGCAGTAACTTTGCTTAAATCGTTACCATACTGGTTTATACCATAGATATAGGGGCTGATTTCTTTCTTTTCAGCACTGAGGTCTATATCAATATTCATTTTGTATGCTTCTTCAGCGTTAGCGGTTGAAAAAGGTGCTGTAATGGCAGTTGCCATAACCATAACAGCTGCAAAAATTGATTTACATTTCTTCATAAATTATTCCTCCTCAGAAATAATCGAATTATTATTATCCCATAAATCTGCCTGTGGAACGGGAGCCGATTTTTCAGCGGATTTTGAGCGGAAAGGTCCGCGAGAGTACGCGTCAATGAATAAATCATGAGTTCTGATATATCTTGAAATTGATTTAGCTATAACAAGCAGACAAGTCAAAGGAGTATTATGACTGTAGCCATATATAATTGTTGGTGTATCTGTAATATCAGCAGATACGCGCCATACAATTCCCAGACGGTCGAGATTATCCATAATCCTTTTAACTCGTTTTACCGGAATATCAACTTGCTTGGAGATATATTCCAACGACTGCATTCTGTTGCGGTAGCAACTGCCAAGGTAGTGGACAATGTTTATAGTATCCTTATTCGCAAGGGTCTGAAACAGATATATCATATTGTCGCATACCTCGGTATATGAATCCACACCGTTTTCGGGGATTTTGACAAAACAGCAATATTTCAAATCGTCGTTGAGTCTTGCAATAGAACACTCGTTGTCCGTTCTCAACTCTGCGTATGTTTCAAGTTCAAGATTTTCAGGATATTTTGCAGCTGTGGGCGTATACTCATTGTAGGCTGATACAGCTGCATAATAAAACTTCATAATTAAATCCGCACGTTCTTTTGCGGGAGTCTGCCTTATTTTCTGAGTAATAAGCTGTTCAATATCCTGTTCGGGCTGTTCTTGCTTTATACCGAACAGAACGTCAATTGAAACGCCTAATATTACTGAAAGCTTTGGCAGAAACTCTGAATCGGGCAAGCTTCCGTTTTCCCATTTTGAAACTGCCTGTGGAGTGACATTCAGTTTTGCCGCAAGCTGTCCCTGTGTCATCCCGCAGGATTTTCTGTATTTTGTTAAGTTTTTACTGAATTGCAATTCCATTTTATTTTACACCTCAAAAATCAACTTGTAATTGTTTTTTGAACGAGAGATATCCGGATATCTTTCAACAATGTTATTATACCACAATTTCCCGTTGTATGCAACCAATGATTTTTTTATAAAATTCAACCGACGGTTTATATACAAAACGACGAGTTGACAGAATTTCTATGCGAATGTAATCTCACAGTTGTTTCCTGATATCTGCCTGTAACATTGCATTTCAGAAAAATTTAATGTATAATATTTATGTGTGACTTTTTATATTTTTATAATGTCTACTATATTGAAGCACCATGGGCTTTGGAGAGGAGGAAGGATATGACGGACAATGAACTGCGTATACTAATGAGCAGTAATCTGAATAAAGGCACAGAAGCCTTGTATAATCAGTATTCGCAGTATATTTACGCCATTATCTTCCGTATTCTTCGGGATTGCGGCAACCGTGAGGATGTGGAGGACTGCTTTGCGGAGACGTTTGCAGAGATAGTCCGCCGATTCGACAACATCCGCGGCGACGCACTGAAATCATACATTGGAAAGGCGGCGCAGAATCGCGCGTTGAATTACAGAACGTCTTTACACAAAAAACAAATAAATACCGTATCACTTGAAACTACGGCTGAGCCTTTGTCCGAAAATATGCAGGATATCCAGGAGGAAAAGGCAAAACAGCAGTATTTATTGCAGAAAATAAAAGAACTTGGTGAGCCTGACGCAACTATTATTATACAGAAATATTATTTTGACAAAACAATGCGGGAAATAGCGGAAATGACAGGTTTAAAACCACATACGGCACAAGTGCGATGCGGCAGGGCGCTTAAACGTCTTCGCAAAGAAATGGAGCAGTGGAGGTAAAAATTATGAAAAATAAAGATATTATAAAGCTGCTGCGGACCGTTGACGAGGAAACTGCGGTGCAGTTATGCGAAGAATATCACGGAATTTCAGAGAAAGACCACGGAAGATTACGGAAAAAGGTGCGTAATATATTATCGGAACAGAATTTAAGCGAATATGAGTGTTTTACGGAAAAAGTAACCGTGAAAAGCTCCAGATTCGGCTGGATTTCAAAAGTTGCCACAGCTGCCGCTTATATTCTGTTTTTCAGCGGATTGTTGGCTGGAGTGTTAAACATGAATGTTATCGAACCCGATGAAACACAGCAGGAATTATCGGATATACCGCCATTTGCAACGGAAACACAATATTCTGCAAACAATATGGTATCGGCAGGAAATCTCATAATTGATGTGAAAAAGGCAGAATTTGCCGAAAAGGGCGAATATCAGGTGACAATTGAGGTAAAAAGTGAAAATGCCGTTTCCCTCAACGGTACACGGACATTTTTTGCGGATAATTTCATGGTGGCGTTCACCTCTGAAAACGGCATAGAAAGAGTTATTCCTCCCTGTGCCATTTCAGAAGCTGGAGAACATTACGACTATGCTTTTACTCTTGGGGACGGTGAAAACTGTGAAATTACTCTTACTTATCACACAGATGAAACTCCACATGCAATCATAAGCGGATATTCCGAAAAATCATTCTTTATAAAACTGACGGAGGATTAAATTATGCAATTCAAGAAAATGTTATTACTTCTTACAGCAGCTTGCTTTACTTTATGCGGCTGCAGTGAAACCAAAAAAGTCGAAAATGTATCTTCTGAAAATGAAGAAATACAAGAACTTCAGCAGGTTGATACAACTCTGCATGTTGGAGAAGACCCCTTGACATCAACTGTACGCATGGAAACAATAGATTTAGGTGTAACCCATGTAGGCGCATCGGAAATGTTTATAACAAGCGACGGCTATGGAGTATTACTGTTTCCTGAATCGCCCCTTGATATTTCATTTGCGGAATATACAACGGATTTTGAACTGAAATCAAATAATAAGCTTACACTGCCTGCACCGCAGGATGATTACTACTACACTGACGGACTTTATACATACAATGACGGAGTAATTTACTCCCTTGCACGAATGGAATGGCACAGCGGAATGGCTCCCTACGCATACAGTGATGACAAAGAAAATTTTGATTGGGATGCATATTATTTAGAGTCAAAAACAAAATATATGCTGTGCACATATTCAACAGATGGAACGCTTATAAATTCAGTAAACGTTGAAGAATTAAATGAATACTGTCCTGAAAATAGTTATGTATACGAGCAGCTTTTCGTCAAAGACGGCGAAGTTTATCTACCACTTAATACCGGATATATTCTCAATATTAATAAAGGCAACGGAAGTCTGACAGAATCATTCCACTTTGAAGATGTACAGCAATACGAAAATATTCCTCTTAAATTAAGCTGTGACCGTGACGGAAAATGCTTAATGTATTATACGAGAGACATAGACGGAATTACAAAAACAGCAGTCCTTGAATTCAATCTTGATAACGGCACTTGCGGTACAGAGGTTTATGCGGCTGAAAATAAAAACGGGGAATATGCAGTTATTGCAGACGGCTACGGCGACTACCGCTTTTGCATGC
>JAFXDK010000109.1 GCA_017521805.1 Ruminococcus sp.
CAAAGGACTGCTCGCTCTTATCCACCCTCTCCTACTCCTGTCAATGAACTTGTGCTTAACAACGGGGAATTTGTTGTTATGGTTAATATTTAGACTCAAATGCAAAAAATCCTGTCTCGGCTTTGGCTGAGGCAGGATTATTTTTTTGCAATTTGCTGTTGGATACAGTAGTTTCCCATTATTATAAAGCTAATAGTTGGACAAATAGAAAACGTCCGTGGAAATAACGGGTGATTCTTTAAAAACTTATTGCAATTTAACAACTGATATGGTATAATTGTCTTAATGAATACCTTAGGAGGCTGAAATTAATGCAATACCCATTTGGACAAAAGGTTCAAAGATTGATACAAAAAGACCGTTCTGCAAAACACGTATTCGTTCTTGGTGTTTATGCAAGTGCAGTACACGCAAAGTGGAAGAAAGGAAATAAAGTTATCTGTCAAGCACTTGCAGTTGCCAGCGAACCACGTATTTTCTGGGACGGAAACCCCGAAGAAGCAAAACAAATCATTGACGGAATTAAAATTCCTGCCGAACTTGGTGAACTGATTCCAGCCAGCAGTCAGTTGAACGGTCCATCAGCAAAAGTATTGGATAAGCAAATTCTTGCCCCACTTGGATTTACACGTGATGATGCCTGGTTGTGTGATTTACTTCCGGAAACAAGAATAAATCCGAGTCAGGAAAAAGCAATTCGTGAGCGTTATACTCCATTGATTGAGAAGTATAATTTGAATCCTGTGACGATTCCCAAGCGTCCTACTGTTTTCTGTGACGAAGAACGTGCAGCAGAAATTACAGATGAACTTATAGAATCACAAGCACCATTGCTTGTACTGCTTGGTGATATTCCTATTTCACAGTACTTGAATCGTGTAACTGATATAGATTTTTCATCACTTCAAGAATTCACAGAGCGTTATGGATATGGCAATACCGTTTCTGTTCAAATTCGTGATAAAGATATTAAAGTACTTCCCCTTGCACATCCACGACAAATCGGAGCATTAGGAACACACAACGAAAAATGGTATTTACTTCATAAAAATGGGAAATGGACAGGCTCAATGAAAAGTAAATACATTTCAGGGCATCTCTAAAAGCTCGTTTGATTAAAGAAAAAACAGATAGGTGCGGCAGTTGCAAGGAAAGCTTCCGAAGGCGTGCTTTCGCACTCCAAGGGAGGTTGATGCAGCAGATGTCGTGCATAGCTGTTTTTTCTCAAAAGGGGTTTTTAGAGATGTCCTTAAATGAATTAAATAAATATTTACGGCATTTAGTCTTGACAATATAGAATTTAAGTACTATAATTGAATTATGAACAGTTCAATTGCTGAACTATATGCTGTTATACTCTTACTTACGCTATAATGCATAAGTACATTAAGCACGGGTATTTCATTTAAAAAAAGGAGTGTTTTGTATGAAAAAAACTAATGCCGCTGACAAGCCCCGCCGTTTTCCGTTAATCAGGAAAATTCTTCTCGTTATTCTCGCCTTGATTTTAATTGTTGTTATTGTAATTGCGATCTTTTCCGCAAAGAACGTCAAGGCAATGGATAAGACTGTTGATGCCGCACTTTCCGCTATATCTCAGGAGTACACACTAACTCCCGAAGATCCTGAAAACTACAAAGAAATCAAAGTTTACAATGTATTCAAGTTCGATGTTCAGCAATATTCTGTAGAGGGTGTCGGAAATTTATCTGTAATGAAAGTAAATATGGGCTTTATGCAAATGGCAACTATTATTCTCACACCAATTGAAAAAAATCTTCCATTGGTTTCTGCCGATTATATGTATCAATTCGGAAAGCGAACTTCTTATCTTGAATTTTATGACTGTGTACCTGATCTGAAAGACGAAGCCTATCAGTCACTATTATCCGATTTATCAGCAGTAAAAGAAAAATATTCAGAATTGGAAGATACTACACCAACACCTGCATGGTATGATTCACTTAAAACAGTTGGATTCTATAAAATCGGTAAGGCAAAAGATGACCCGACACTTGACCAAATGCTCTGTGACGGATTCGAAACAGTTCTGAGTGCATCAAAAGAACTTCCAACGCTGAATGAAGAAGAAATGTCTGCAAAAAGAAAGCTTTGCAAAGAATATTCCGACGGCTTGATTTCCAACGGCGGTATTTCTACTGACGTTTTCAAAGAACAGCTTGGCGAAGATACAACGAGAGATTTCTTTGACAAAGTCCTCTTTGGTACAGAACATTATGGCAATTAATTCTATACTAATACCAATCCCTAAAACAACAGTAGACGAATCTAATGGCATAAATGCTGTATGTCGTCGTTGGACTTACTCACCATACGACAGTATGCTTTCGTCGTCCGCCTTGACATACATCATTTCTGCTCATCATCTTTGTCTACTAACATTTTAGGGATTGGTATAAAAACCGTCGTACAGACAACTCAAAATCTGTACGACGGTATTTTTTATCATAAAGCATATGTATGGTACACATATTTTTGTTCCCATACTTCATCACGGTAAGAACTGTATTCTGAAATCTTGCAATCGTTATATAAATCATCAGCAATTTCAAGTATAAAATCATACAGTTCAAGATTATCCCTGTATTTTTGCGGAATATTACTCATTCCAAGATATGCGCCGAGTATGTTGCCTGTAACCGCACCCGTTGAATCACTATCCCCACTATGATTAACAGCTGCAATCAAAGCCTTATCAAAATCATTTTCATATTTCAAAGCACAATATACCGCAATTGCAAGAGTTTCTTCTGCTACCCAACCCTCACCAAGTTCACGAATAGCATCGACATCGTCCATATCTGTTTTAGAAAGGCGAATTGCTTTCTCCATTATATCAATAAACTCTGTAAGATGCTTTGCATTTGCGAACATCTTTTTTACACTTATCAGAGAATCATTTACAGCATCCAATAATGATACATTATCA
>JAFXDK010000041.1 GCA_017521805.1 Ruminococcus sp.
GATATAGATGATGTAATGGCAAATCAGACAGACCTTGTAGAGCCTGTGAAGAAGCTTTTCACAGTTGGAGTTGTAAAGGGGTAGGATTTATTAGAGATGCCCTTAATTTTAACGGTGCTGACAGCAATTAATGGCAGTCTTTCAGATTGGGTTCAACTCCCACGGCACCGTGTATTAGATTTAAACGGTTCAAACAGCAACAATTTGATGATATTATGGAAAAATCAAAGAACCGTGTAAAGCCCCAAGGCACTAACAGCAAAATTTTAATCATTGGTATTGATATAATGTGCCTTGTCTATTATTAAACCAAAGACAGATACAGCAACTTATTAAATGGTGATTAGCAGGTTCGAATCCTGCAAGTATGGCTGTCTTGAAAGAACAGGAGGATTATTATGCTTGAATTATAAAAAAAGGAAAACAGAATTACATACACAGAAAACGGAGCAAAGACCTATAATACAACAGAGTCATATTGCCTTGACCTATTTTTCAGAGCAGGTGCAATGCGTAATGCCTCCGTAAAGGATATTGCAGAAGCTGTAATTTGTGCGTTCATTGAAAATCCTGAAAAGACAATGAAAATAGTATTTTTCACAAGAGATATACGTGGTGGATTAGGCGAAAGAAGATTTTTCAGAATTGCAATGAGAACTCTTGCGGATTACTGTGCTGATGCCGTTTTAAGAAATATTCCTTATATAGCTGAATACGGACGTTTCGACGATTTGTGCTGTCTTATAGGTACTCTCTGCGAAAAATTCGCAGTTGAGGAAATTCGCCGACAGCTTAACGAGGATATCAATTCATATAAAAATGGCGGAAAGGTATCTTTGCTTGCCAAATGGCTGCCCTCTGTAAATGCTTCATCTGCACAAACAAGGATAACAGCAAAAAAATTAGTAAAACTGCTTGGAATGACTGAAAAAGATTACCGTCAGACTCTTTCGGAACTTCGCAGATATACTGATATAATTGAAAACCGCCTGCGTGTGAGTGACTACACATTTGATTATGAAAAACAGCCCTCATGTGCTATGATGAAGTACAGAAGGGCATTCATAAGAAATGACGGTATACGTTATACGGAATATCTTCATGCTGTTGACAGGGGAGAGGCAAAGCTGAATACTTCAACCCTTTATCCATATGAAATAGTACGCAGATGTCTTGATGCAAAATTGTCAAAAGCAGATCGCCTTTCTCTTGATACAACGTGGAGAAATCTGCCTGATTTCGGGAATAATACTGAAAATGCAATTGCAGTTGTTGACGGCTCAGGCTCTATGACCTGCGGCAGGGGAATACGTCCCATTGACGCAGCACTTTCATTAGGAATATACTTTGCACAGCATAACAAGGGTAAATTTGCAAATCACTTTATAACTTTTTCAAAACATCCACGTCTTGTTGAAATCAAGGGTAAGAATATAGTTGACCAAGTGCAATTCTGCAATACATTCAACGAGGTAGCAAATACCGATATTGAAGCTGTATTTGACCTTATACTGCGTACTGCTGTGAAAAATAAAGTAAGTGCAGATGAAATGCCTGCAAAGCTTTATATAATTTCTGATATGGAATTTGATTACTGCGTTGAGGGAGGAAATAATTTCCCTGTATTTGAAGCAATGGAAAAGAAATACAGACACTTTGGATATAGGCTCCCACAGGTGATATTCTGGAATGTGAACAGCCGTCAGAGTAATATGCCTGTAAAGCGTTCACAGACAGGAGCTGCACTTGTATCAGGCTTTACACCGAATATTTTTGATATGGTAATCGGCGGAGAAATTTCTCCCGAAATTATTATGGAGAAAATAATTTTCGGAGAGAGATATGCGATGATATCGTAATGAAACGTAAGGGAATCTCTATTAGTATACACATTCCCATTTATGTTGCGGTGTACGTTTGTGATGTTGCCATCAGAGGTTTTTTATTGCAATTGTCTGCGGAGTGTGATATAATATAGGAGGGCGGACGGATCGATAAGAATTTGTAGGTAAACAGATATGAAAAAAATTATTATAATCGGGTGTCCCGGAAGTGGTAAGAGTACCTTGTCCAGGTCATTACACAAAATCACAAATATTCCATTGTATCATTTAGATATGTTGTTTTGGAATGAAGATAAAACAACCGTTGAAAAATCCGTTTTTCTTGATAGGTTATTAAAAGTAATTCAAAATGACGAATGGATAATAGACGGCAATTATAGTTCTACAATGGAATTGAGAATGCAAGCGTGTGATACAGTTATCTTTCTTGATTATCCATTAGATGTTTGTCTTAATGGCATTAAGGAGAGAAAAGGAAAGCCAAGAAGTGATATGCCTTGGATAGAAAGCGATGAAGATGATGCAGAATTTATTGAGTTTATAAAAAACTTCAATTCACAAAGCAGACCAAAAGTAATAGAACTATTGAAAAGATATTCTCTCAAGGATATTTATATATTTTCAAATCGCATCCAGGCTGAAGAATTCCTAAAGGGCATTTCTAAATAAAATATAACAATAAATTTCAATTTGCACAATCCGAATATCGCCAACAACCGCCTATGGCAGCGAATCGCAGGCGGTTATTTGCATTTATTAGTATAGTAAAAATCAAAATTTTTGTATAATTAATTGACTTTTGCGAGAAAGTAGTGTATAATAGAAATAACCCAATAGGTTAGCAAATATAAATAAAAAGCAGAAAGGCATAACAATGAAAAAATTAGTCACATTTCTTTTACTTCTTGCAATGACATTACCAGTCACCTCTTGCAACAACAAGCAGGAAAACACTTCACAACCTGAAAACTCTGTTCAGCAGGAAAGCAGTATTACCACCGAAAGCAATACTGCTGAAATTGAACAGCCGCAGACAGTATCTCCCACAAAGCTTACCAACAAAATGACGGAGTTAGAGCTTGATCTTGTAAACAAGCACGCTCTTACGCTTCTTGACGAAATCGAAAAACCAAATGCCGATCCTAATGCTGAGCACAAAGTCAGCATCGAGTTTCAGACGATCGACCTTGATGAATGGCGTAAATCGCTCGAAGAACAACGCAATGAACTAACAGACGATGAATATAATTCAATAATGAGCCAAATCCAGAAAGCCGAAAAAGCAGGCGGCGAATATCGTATTCCGATGTACACCCTCGTAGACGGGTATCTTTTGATGTTAAGAGTGCCATACGAGGATCCCTTTTATGACGGCGGTACTGTTACGTTTAATATGACTGGGTACAACGAAAACGGTGAGCCTGAAGTGAAAAACTATTCTTTTGATACATTTGAGGAGTATCTGGAATTCATTAGGAATAAAGGTACAGAATTATTTGGCTACACCGCTGAACAGACCGAGTTGACAATTCTTCATATGCAGCTCGCAAAC
>JAFXDK010000042.1 GCA_017521805.1 Ruminococcus sp.
TATTTTTCTGCCGGTGTGTTCGTTATACCCTGTTTTCAACAGTTTTGCACTTTTTCACTTTTTACATTTTAAAAAAGTCCGAGTAGACCATTTACATGGCTCACTCGGACTTTTGGTTTCACTTTTTTTACAGCGCCTTTTTGCGTAATTTACATTTTCTGTATAACTTCCCACAATTCCTGTGCCGTTTCCGTACTGATTCCGGCAGTTACAGCTAATTCCTCAATAGAAGCTCTCCTGAGATTATCACGGGTCTTGAACTTCATCAGTATCTTTGCCGCTTTTTTCTCGCCGATTCCCTTAACCGTAAGCAATTCGGAACTGTACGTCTTTTTCTTGTGCTTGGAGTGCATAAAGCTTACGGAAAAGCGGTGTACTTCGTCCTGTATCTTCGTCACAAGATTGAATGCCGCCTGCAAATTATTTATCTGTATCTCCCTGCCGCCTGTAGCTATAGCGCGGGTGCGGTGCTTGTCGTCCTTTACCATGCCAAAAAGGGGGATATCAAGCCCCAGTTCTTTCAGTATAGGCTCAACAGCGTGTACATGACCTGTTCCGCCGTCAAGGAGTATAAGGTCTGGTTGTCGCGTGAAGTACTCATCCCCCTCCTGATTTACAATATGAAGCAAACGTCTTTTCAGCACCTCATGCATACTGCCGTAGTCGTTCTGGAATTGCTGTTCCTTTACGGTGAATTTCTTGTATGCCTTTTTCTGCGGTCTGCCGTCCTCAAATACAACCATTCCTGCAACCATTGATTCCGAAGAAAGATTTGAAATATCGTATGCTTCAATAATTTTCGGCGGATTTGCTAATCCAAGACATTTTGCAAGCTGTTCAAGAGCGATTACTTCTTTTCCCGTCCGATTGCTTTTCAGCGCGGCATATTCGGCAGAATTGCTTTTAGCAAGCTTTAGCAAATCGAGAAGCCTGCCCCTCTGAGCGTGGTGTATCTTTACCGATTTTTTTGCCTGATTCTCCAGCAGTTTCTGTATGAGCTCTTCCTCGGTCGGCATATGGTCAACGGCTATAATTCGCGGAATATCACTTCTGCCGTGATAGAACTGCACCATGAATGTGCTGAGGATATCCTCCTCTGAATCGGATTTTTCCATATCAAAAACAGCTTTGTCATAAAGGCGGTTTTCTCGATACATCAGCACGGATATATATACTCCGCCGTTGTATTCAGCGATGCCGATAACATCTGCGGATTCTACGCCGCTTCCCACCATTTTCTGCTTTTCCGACGCTTTTTTTATGGCGCTGATGCGGTCACGGAGCATAGCGGCTTTTTCAAATTCAAGGTCCTCAGCGGCTTTGTTCATTTCCGCTTCCATTCGCTCAACGGAGGCGGCACTGCCTGAGCGTATGAACTCCACTGCTTCGTCAATTATTCCGCGGTATTCCTCAGCCGATATTCTGCCGCGGCATACTCCCATGCAGTTTTTGATGTGGTAATTGAGGCATGGACGTTCCTTGCGGAAATCCTGAGGAAATTTCTTCCTGCACGTCGGGAGCATAAATACACGGTTTGCCTCATTTACAGCCTCTTTTGTAATGTAGGAGCTTGTGTAAGGTCCAAGATATTTTCCTTTTTCAGTTGTGTTTTTTTCTGTGGTGATACGAGGGTATTCCTCATCGGATACGCGGATATAGGAGTATCCCTTGTCATCTTTGAGCAGGATATTATAACGCGGCTTGTGCTGTTTTATAAGACTGCATTCAAGGACAAGGGCTTCAAATTCGCTGTCGGTTACAATGAAGTCATAGTCGTTGACTTTTGAAACCATTGCCGCAACCTTGGGCGTATGGTCGGGATTCTCCCTGAAATAGCTTGTAACGCGTTTTTTCAGATTTTTCGCCTTGCCGATATATATTATGCCACCCTCACGGTTTTTCATTATATACACACCGGGGGAGGCAGTTAATTTTGAGGTTTTTTCCCTCAGATACGGTAAACGTGGGTTCATAAATTCAGCCTTTTTCAATTGTTTTGTGTATGGCGTGTGGTATTCGCCGAAATGTTGAGTGATGAAAATAAACCGTCAGCTATCAGCACGGTCTGTTAAACTGTCATTGCAGTTTTGACATTATTAAGATATATTTTTTCTAATTTTGCATAATTACAAGCAAAAGGAATTATTACACCTGTTTCTTTTTGTTTGTTATAAATATCATTAGCTTTTTTCTGAATAGAAGTGTCCAAAGGTTTTAAAAATCTATACTCTTTTTGAAGTAATGCACGATAATCAAGGTCAGCAACTTGTAAAAAGTTAATAGGTGTGCAATAATGTAAAGGAACAGGTATCATTTTCTTTATTTCCAGAACAGATAAAATATGTTTTATGCCGTTTTGGCTTATTGAATATACCCAGTTCGCAGGAATTGGTTCGAAATCTGACGGGAGCATTTCATATATCAAATAGTTTGTTTTAGTTACATTTGCCCATTTTTTATGTTTGGGCTTTGCAGATGTAAGGGGTATAAAGTACGGATAGCTGCCATTTTGTATAACAATTCCAATGTATGGTTTAGTATCGTAATTCACAGGTTCAAAAAACACTTCACTATCTATTTGATACAATTGCTTGACATAATTGTTGTCTATTGTGTAAAACCGCATATATTCACCCCTCAGAATAAAATAAAAGGCGAGAAAAAATCCCGCCTGTCTTTAAAGTTTCGCACTTGTTTATCGGTGGCGAAACACCATCTTTAACATTGTTCTTTTTATAACGGAAAGAACAAACCATCTTTAAAGTTTCGCACTTGTGCATCGGCGGCGAAACACCATCTTTAAGGATTTCTCCCTAATAATATTATACACCAAAATCCGCAGTTTGTCAAGCCGTTTAGATAAATTATAACGCATTAATTTATTGACGATTAAAATAATCAATCCCAGCATTTGGGCGGAAATATGTTCTGATATATCCGTCTGTGGAGAGCACAACAAATTCATTTGTTGCCTCGATATAATACACATGGTCGCCGTCCTCGGCTTCTGTTTTGTACAAAGCGTTGGGATTATTTATAACATCGCTTGCACCGTTTTCGTAATCCTCGGCAGTTTCATAATTGAAATCACCGTCAAACTCATATCCATGCTTGGAAAAATGCTGGTCAAGCTGACTTTGTGAACGGAAGTAGTATTCAACATAGCTGTCGGGATATGTTGATTCAATAAACTCCTCAGCAAACGGTTCTGTAATATCCACTACTAACATATCTGTTGCAGCTTCTGTTTCCTCAATTGCAGGGGCTTCCGTAGCTTCAACAACAGGTGCGGCAGTTTCTTCAGCCGCCGGAGCTTTCGTAGCCTGAACTTCGGGAGCGTCTGTAACCTCCGATTTATCCACAATATTTATAGAATAGGTAGCTTCCGTGCCTGTGCCTGTGGAATCGTACTGATATTCGCTTACAGTACAGCCTGTGAGAGCGAAAGCCGCCATTAAAGCAAGTGCTGATTTAACAAAAATATTTTTCATTTTACATCACCCAATTACTTATTTAACGTGCCGTGTGAAAGGGATTTCAGATAAGCGTTGATAAATCCGTCAATATCGCCGTCCATTACAGCCTGAATATTTCCGTTTTCAAAGCCTGTTCTGTGGTCTTTAGCGAGGGTATAGGGCATGAATACATAGGAACGAATCTGGCTTCCCCACGCAATCTGATTCTGAACGCCCTTGATATCCTCAATTTTTTCAAGATGCTCACGTTCTTTGATTTCAATAAGCTTTGAACGGAGCATTTTCATAGCGTAGTCCTTATTCTGATACTGGCTTCGCTGTGTCTGACAAGATACAACGATTCCTGTGGGCTTGTGGATAAGGCGTACAGCGGAACTGGTCTTGTTTACCTTCTGACCGCCCGCGCCGCTGGAACGGTACACTTCCATTTCGATATCTTCAGGGCGGATATCAACCTCGATAGAATCATCAATTTCTGGCATAACTTCAAGAGCCGCAAAAGATGTGTGTCGTCTGCCTGATGAATCAAAGGGAGAGATACGCACAAGACGGTGAACACCTGATTCCGATTTCATATAGCCGTAGGCATTTTCGCCCTCAATGAGTATTGACGCGGATTTAACACCTGCGTCGTCGCCGTCGAGATAGTCCATAAGAGTGACTTTGTAATCGTGACGCTCAGCCCACATATTGTACATTCGGTAGAGCATTTCAGTCCAGTCCTGCGCCTCTGTACCGCCTGCACCTGCGTGGAAAGTGAGGATAGCGTTGGAGTTATCGTATTCGCCTGTAAGCAGTGTGGAGAGCTTTTCTTCCTCCAGCTTTTTCTTGAAATCCTCAGCCTCAGCCTTGATTTCCTCAATGGAGCTTTCGTCCTCTTCCTCAATTGAAAGTTCAATGAGAGTTATAACATCCTCAAGCTGGCCGTTAAGCTTGTTGAATTTCTCGATTTTACGCTCTAAAGCCTTTGTTTCCTGTAAAACTTTCTGAGAATTTTCAAGGTCATCCCAGAAGCCGTCCTTAGCGGTTTCAGCGTTGAGCTCCTCGATACGTTCCTTTGAAGCCTTTATGCTGAGAACATCTGCAAGCTCCTCCATTTCTTTACGGAAGCCTACAAGTTCAAGTCTCAATTCGTCAAGAAGTATCATATCAATTTTCCTTTCTATAATAGCCGTTTCTGCATACATTGTTATTATATCACATGAAATGCATATTTGTCAATATTTTGCGGATTTTTTCATTGCAAAAGAAATGGGCGCATAAAAACGCCCATAATAATTCATTATAATCTGATTTTCTTTTTAAATCCTACGCGGTCAAGGAAAAGCGCTGCAGCAACGAATAACAGTGAGCTTGTGCCGATTTGCACCAGATATGACGGTGTCTGAGTAAATGCGGCAGTCAGAGCTGCCATTGAAAATCCGCCTGCCATAACAACTCCCTCATAAATGCTGTAGCCTGCAATGCAGAGAATTCCTGAGGGAATTATTGCAAGGATATTTCTGAGATTCAGTATTTTTTCGCTCTTATTGCTGAAAAATGCGACAGTAACAGCCTTTATTATAACAGTTGCGGGAATCCAGACAGGGTAGCCTGTGAGCCCGTCTGCCAGCGCTCCGCCGATTGCTCCTGCCGCCATTGCGTATGGAGTGGGGAGTATACACGCCGCGAGGTATATAAGCCCGTCGCCTGCGTGGGTATAGCCTGCACCTGTGGGAATGTGGAGGTAGGCAGTAAAAACGTAAACAAGCGCGGCAAAAAGACCTGCGGCAGTTATACGGCGCAGTTTTTCGGTTCTTGAATGAGTAGCTGTAGCTGACATAAAAATTCCTCCTATAATAAGTTTAACTTATAAATAAGTTAAACTTATTATAGCACCATTTTTTGCTTGGCGCAAGTGGGATTTTTTATAATGCTCATGGGATTTTTTACCTGTTTTTGTTGAAATAGCTGTTAGCTAATGGCTAAAAGTTCAGTAAATTAATACTTGAATTCTCCCTTGCCGATAAACTCACGTATAAGGGAATCTTTCGGTACAAATTCATTGTCAAGAGGTGCAATATCCGACATGACCTCGATAACATCGGAAAGCTCAGGGATATCCGACATTCCTCTTAAATCGTCGAGCAGATTGTACTTGTATACGCTCATTTCATAAGCCATAAATGTGTCGATATCATAATCTGAACGATGCTTATAAGGCATAATATACTTGTTTTCGCCTGCTTCAACGCTCTTGAACATATTCATGGTCTCAGCGAGACTGCGCTTGCGGAAATTTCTGTCACGTATCATGCGGCGCATAAGTCGGATTTTCGCAGGATTCAGCACAATTCCCTCTGTTGTGATACGCGTGCGAACACTGACATAAAGCTTGCAAAGTCTGTTTTCGGGAACTGTAATAACATCGGGATTAAGAGCGTGTATGCCCTCGAAAATCACGACCTCGCCCTTTTTTCTTTCAAAAGCCGTTGTCTCGTCGGAACGTCTGGATTCCGCAAAATCATACTTGGGAATCTCTATGGGAACGCAGTTTTCGATATCTTCAATCTGCTTGTTGAGAAGTTCTTTATCGATGCGGTCAGGGGATTCTAAATCCATTTCGCCCTTTGCCGCAAGTGCTTTTTCCTCAGGTGTAAGGGATTTGAAATAGTTATCCATTGACAGCGTATGGCTGTTGCAGCCCAGCTCACGAAGCATTTTAGACAACATAAAAGCTGTGGTAGTCTTGCCCGAACCCGAGGGCCCTGCAAGGAGTATAACAGGCCTGTTTTCGCTGTTTGAAGCGATTTTTTCGGCTATATTTTTCAGCTGATATGTAAATATATCGTTTATTTCTACTGTATATTTTTCGGGATTTCCGCAGATACCTTTATTTATTCTGTTTACTTCAATATTCATATAATTTCTCCTGTGATGGTTTGATGATATTTCAATGAAAATGATAAAATGCGGTGAGTATTTTCTCACCGCATCTCAGTTAATCGGTTATCTTTCGCAGCTTAGCGCTGTTCACAGATAAGTTTCATTGCAGTTCTGTCTTCGCCTTCAATCTGAATGTTAGCGAAAGCAGGAATACAAATAAGGTCAATGCCGATAGGTGCGAGATAGCCTCTTGCAATAGCAACAGCCTTAATAGCCTGATTTGCAGCACCTGCGCCAACAACCTGAACTTCTACAGACTTATGCTCTCTAATAACTCCTGCAATAGCTCCTGCAACTGAATTTGGTGTTGAATGGGATGATACTTTTAAAATTTCCATAGTAGATCCTCCTGTTTAAATAATGTTGAATAATGTGATGTGAGAAAAAACTGATGTATCAGTCATTTTCTACAATTATTATAACACAATTCAATGGATATTTCAATATATGAACCTAACCTTTTTTTGTGAGATTTTTTGTGCAACATTTACAATAATTGTCGGTTTTTAATACACACAAGTGGATTATCAGACATTTTCACGATTATCGTATAATAATTCTCTCGATGCTTTTAGCCACACCTGATTTTTCATCGAATGATACAACTATGCCACAGAGGAAACAGGAGGAATCAGCCTCTTTGAATCTGACAGGCATATGAAAACGGAATTTATCTATCACAAGCTTTGAATCAACACCGAGACATGAATTTTCAGGACCTGTCATTCCCACATCGGTGATATATGCGGTGTGACCGCCGAGAATGGCTTCATCAGCGGTCTGAACGTGGGTATGAGTTCCGAAAACTCCCGTGACTTTACCTGTGAGATAGTGTCCCATAGCCTTTTTTTCTGAGGTCGCTTCGCCGTGAAAATCGACGAAAACATTCGCAGTATTGATTTCGTTCAGGAGTTCATCGATTTTAGTAAAGGGATTGTCGAGGGGTTCCATAAATGCCGTACCCATGAGATTTACAACAGCTACAGAATAACAGCCCATGTCCAGTACGCACAGCCCTTTTCCGTATGCTCTTCCGTCGGGATAATTAGCAGGACGGATTATATAGTCCGCGGATTCAAGGAGGGGATATACCTCTTTCCGACGGAAAACGTGGTTTCCCGTAGTGATTATATCCGCTCCTGCATTTATGAGATTATCAGCGGAATTCGGAGTAATACCGTTGCCCTGTGCGGAGTTTTCGCCGTTTACAACAGTTATGTCTATTTTGTAATCCTGTTTGATATTGCGGAGTTTAGAGCGGAGAAATTTACAGCCTGAATCGCCTACAACATCGCCGATGAACAATAAATTTTTCAAATTGGCACATCCTTTCATGATAAGACAAGTATAGCACGTAAAGGTGGATTATGTCAAGATATTTGCGAAAATATTTATCCCCATACATAGTAGTATTCCCACAGCTGTAGGCAATGCCATGCTCAGCAGCGTCCATTTCAGACTGTCCGTTTCCTTTTTAATAGTAAGGCAGGTAGTGGCGCAGGGGAAATGGCACACAGTCATAATAAGCATGCTCACTGCTGTCTGCATTGTCCAGCCGTTAGCGGTGAGAAGCTCCCGAAGTGACGCTGTATCGCCCATTTCTACAAGGCTTCCCTGTGAGAGATAAGCCATAAGTATAATCGGCACAACAATTTCATTTGCAGGGAATCCGAATATAAATGCCATGATTATTACGCCGTCAAGTCCCAGAAGCTGACCGAATGGGTCGAGAAAATCGGAAATAATCGACAATATTGTGTTTCCGCCGATTTCTATATTTGCACCAAGCCATATGAGAAGTCCGCAGGGAATTGCGGCTGTGCAGGCTCTGCCAAGAACAAAAATTGTCCTGTCAAGAAGTGAACGGACGAGTACACGGCATATCTGCGGTTTGCGGTAGGGCGGTAATTCCAGCGTATACGAGGAGGGAGTGCCTTTCAGTATGGTTTTCGACAGCAAAAAAGATACAAGAAGGGTCATTATAACGCAAAAAATCAGAGTGGCAAGAAGTGCCGCTCCAGACAGAAATGTACCTCCGATTCCCCCTGCAGTAACAAAAAACATGGATATAATGGCGATAACAGTGGGGAATCTGCCGTTGCATATGGTGAAATTATTCGTCAGAATGGCTATAAGCCTTTCCCTTGGGGAATCAATCACACTGCATCCCGTAACTCCGCAGGCATTACAGCCAAGCCCCATTGCCATGGTTATAGCCTGTTTTCCGCAAGCTCCCGAGCATTTGAAGCAACGGTCGAGATTAAAGGCGATTCGCGGTAAATAGCCAAAATCCTCCAATAATGTGAAGAGGGGAAAGAATATTGCCATAGGCGGCAGCATGACAGAAACAACCCACGCGAGCACCTTGTATACACCCTGAATCAGCATATTTTCCACCCATGCAGGCGCGCCTATGCTGAAAAGTCCTTGTGACATTTTATCCCCGAGAGAAAAAAGCAGATTGCTCAGCAATTCGGAGGGATAATTTGCCCCTGCCGCCGTTATCCACATTATTACGCCGAAAAGCAGCAGCATTATGGGGATTCCCGTTGATTTTCGCAGGAAAATCCTGTCAAGGCGGCGGTCGGTCTTATGCGGGATATCCTCGATGCAGGTAACTGCCCGCGCGGCTATATCAGCGGCTTTTTCAGCAATGCGGTCAATGCCGTTTTCCTCTGCTGTGTCAAATTCCGTGGTTTTTTCGGGGAAATCTTCTGAAATTAAAATATTCTTTATGGTATGGCAGAGGTCGTCAAGTCCTTTGTTATTCCTTGCAGAAGTGAAAACAACGGGAACTCCTGTTAATTCGCTTAATTTATCTCTGTCGATTTTGTAACCCTTTTTCTCTGCCTCATCAATGAGATTGACGCATAGCACCGTTTTCGGCACAGCTTCGGCGATTTGTAATGCAAGATAGAGATTCCGTTCAAGGCAGGTTGCATCGCATACCACAACGGCACAGTCGGCTTTCCCCGAAAGAATGAACTGACGGGCGACTTCCTCTTCGGCGGAGGCGGCACGGAGGGAATATGCGCCGGGGATATCGGCAATGGTGAAACTCAGTTCCTCAAATTCAAAATGTCCCTCGGCGCATGAGACTGTTTTGCCTGCCCAGTTCCCCGTGTGCTGATTCAGTCCTGTGAGAGCGTTGAAAACTGTGGATTTTCCGACGTTTGGATTGCCTGCCAGAGCGATAATATATTCTTTTTTGTCATTATTCATAGAAAATCCTCCTTTTATTCACAATGTATATGCGGCATTTTGAAAAATATGTTAATTCTTTATGCTGAAATTGAATTCATTAACAGCATAGTTACCATTAAAATTATATTATTTTTATATAAAACGGGTATTGCAATGCGTGGTGGTTTATGTTATAATAATATAGTATAGTGAAATATTATGGGTAATTATAGTTATAAATAATAATCAAACGGGAGAGGTACAAAATGAGAATACTGGGCATTGATCCGGGATATGCTATTGTAGGCTTCGGTGTTGTTGACTACGACGGCAGAAAATTTACTCCCGTGGAATACGGCGCGATACTTACGGAAGCTCATACGCCATTTACAGAACGGCTTCGGGCAATTCATACGGATATGGAGTTTATATTTGAAAAATTCCGTCCTGAATGTATGGCGGTGGAAAAGCTGTTCTTTACAACGAATCAGAAAACAGCTATAGATGTTGCACAGGCAAGGGGGATTACTGTGCTTTCGGCGGCGAAAAGGGATATTCCCGTTTATGAGTATACGCCATTGCAGGTCAAATCTGCGGTTGTAGGCTATGGAAAAGCCGAAAAACAGCAGGTTATGGAAATGACCAAGCAGCTTCTGGGACTTTCACATATACCCCGTCCCGATGACGCGGCAGACGCTCTTGCTATTGCTATATGCCATGGCCATACGGTAAGGTGGTCTGACGCGAGGATTTAATAGAGGTGGAAAGATATGATATACAGCTTGCGCGGAAAGCTTGTTCATAAGGAACTTGGGCTTGCCGTTGTGGAATGTAATGGTGTAGGCTATGGCTGCCGTACATCTTATAATACTTTAGTGAAGCTTGGCGAAACGGGCGGAGAGGTTATGGTGTATACTCACCTTGCCGTCAGAGAGGACGGCGTTGAGCTGTTTGGTTTTGCCGATATGCAGGAGCTGAACTGCTTCCGACAGCTTATATCCGTTTCGGGTGTCGGACCTAAAGCGGCTACGGCTATACTTTCGGATATGACTACGGAGCAGTTTGCACTTACTGTGGCTTCGGGAGACAGCAAATCACTTACCCGAACAAAAGGAATAGGCACAAAAACGGCTCAGCGCATTGTGCTGGAACTTAAAGATAAAATATCCTCGGAATCTGTATCGGGAACGTCGGCTTCTTCTGATTGCAGTGGCGGCGCGGTCAATACAGGCGGCTCAGCTGTAGGCGAGGCTATGGAGGCGCTTATGGTTCTCGGCTATTCTCAGGGAGAAATCGCTCCTATTCTAAGAAAGCTTGACCCTGATCTTGATACGCAGGAGCTTATCAAGGAAACTCTGCGGATTATGGCATCAAAGTAACTTAGTTTAATTTCATTTTATATAGCGGTGATATACCGTACACGGAAAGGACGTGTTCTTATGATGAACCTCGACGAATTGCTTAAAGCAGCGATTACAGACCCTTCAAAACGCTCTTTGTTTTTGCAGACGCTTATAAAAAGCGATGTATACGTAATATGCAAAAACCCCGTGAAAAAGGAGCGCGGCAGGGAGGAAGGCGGCGTTCAGCTTGAACTTATCACAATAAAGAATCCCAATGGTGATGTGTTCATTCCCTTTTTTACAAGCCACAGGGCTTTACAGCAGTTTGCTAAAAGATATGTGGAATACTACAAAATCAATTGCCTGAGACTTTTTGACCTCATTCAGACAGCCTCCGCAGTTCTTAATCCAAATTCCTATGGCAAGGAATTTTCCTCTCAGGAGATTAAGAGTATACTTATGATTGCAAGAAATCTGCGAATCAAGGCTATTTCCTACAATGAGGAGGAGACCATCAACTATCGCCGCTGTGAAAGAACTATGGGATATCTCACAAAGGTTGCTTCAAAGTTCCTTTCAAAGCAGGAGAATGTTGACGGTGCATACATTGTTGAAATGGTGCGCGGCTGTGAGAAACCTCAGCTTCTTATGGTAATAGATATGATAGGAAGTACAAGAAAGCTGTTTGTGCCCCTTTCAAAGTATCTTTCAAGATATACGAAAGCAGGAGATAACCTCTGCTTCATATCAATGGAGGAGGAAATGGGCAGAAAAGCCGCAAAGGCTACGGATGCGTTCTATATCCGCAAAAAGCGTTATTTTGAGCGTTAAGCCCGCAATTAAATTTGTGGAAAACGTCAATTTGTAGGGGCTGCCTTTGGCAGTCCGCCGATTGAAAATCGGAGTAAATTTCGTTCCGAAATTTTGGCTGATAGGTTTAATTAACTGGACGTCGTGGGCGCCGTCCCCTACAATTAAAGGAGATAAAAATTTGATACATACAGAAGATATGGAATTTGCACCGTCGGATATGTACGGAAACCGCGGCGTTATGTCACCTGAAAATACTGTTGAGGACGGGGAATCGGAAGTTACCCTCCGTCCGCAGAGCCTTAATGAGTATATTGGACAGGACAAGGTAAAAGAAAAAATTGCCATATACATCAAGGCGGCAAAGGGACGCGGTGAGCCTCTTGACCATGTACTGCTCTATGGCCCTCCCGGACTGGGAAAAACTACTCTTTCCTCGATTATTGCTCATGAGTTGGGAGTAAATCTTCGCGTTACAACAGGTCCTGCCATTGAAAAGCCGGGAGATTTAGTATCTTTGCTTACGGGGTTAAGCGACAACGATGTTCTTTTCATCGACGAGATACACCGCCTTTCACGGCCTGTTGAGGAGCTTCTCTATCCTGCTCTGGAGGATAGAGTAATTGATATTATAATAGGAAAAGGCCCGTCGGCACGGTCAATCCGCATGGATTTGCGCCCGTTTACCCTTATTGGTGCTACTACCCGAGCAGGACAGCTTTCAGCTCCGCTCCGTGACCGTTTCGGAGTTATTGAGCGTCTGGAGCTGTACAATACAGAACAGCTTACGGATATCGTCCGCAGAAGTGCCATGATACTCGGTATTCCCTGCGAGACTGACGGCGCGGAGGAAATTGCAGGCAGAGCAAGAGGTACACCCCGAATTGCAAACAGACTGCTGAAAAGAGTGCGCGATTTTGCCGATGTTATGGGCAACGGCAGTATCACAAAGGAGATAGCTTCCATTGCTCTCAGCAGACTTGAAATTGACGGTCTTGGTCTGGACAGCCTTGACAGGCGTATGCTTACTATGATTATAAAAGGCTACAACGGCGGCCCTGTGGGACTTGAAACTCTTGCGGCGGCTATCGGTGAGGAATCTGTAACCCTTGAAGATATATGCGAACCGTTCCTCATGCAGCTGGGATTCCTTGGTCGTACTCCCCGCGGCAGAGTTGCTACACGGCTTGCCTATGAGCATCTGGGTATAGCTCCTCCTGAGCAGAATTCTCCCAAGGACGAGGGACAGCTTTCATTCTGAAAGGGGCAGATATGATACATGGACAGAACACAGGAAAAACGGCGAAGATTCGCTACGGACTGTTCCCCATGAGCTTTAACGGCTGTGAGGTTATTTCCGTATTCAATGCCCTTGAATATCTGGGTAAGCCGAAGCCCATTGAGGATGTTGTGAAATATATGCGGCGGTTTGCGGTACTGTTCGGGCTTTTCGGCTGTAACGTCTACCGCATAGGCAAGGCATTGAAGCATTTCGGTATTGAAAGCCGCAGATGTGATATAAATTCGGCAGGTGATACATTTATTCTATCATCGTGGACGGGGACACCGTTTTTATCCTCAATTCACACGGTATTCTGCGTCCGCGAAAATGGCAGAATAAAGGTATACAACAGATTCAACAGCTGTACCTGCGAGCGATTTTACGATTCCCCTGAAAAGATTTTTGAAAATTGCAGGATAATAGCTATTTATAAAATAGATTAAAAGTAGAGACAGGTTGTGCAGTGTCCGATGATTATAATTAATATACACGGACACGGCACGCCGTGTCCCTACATAACAGTAAAGAGGTGATATCAATGGGAAGAATATTCGGAAAAAACGGAATAAGAGGTCTTGCCATAACGGAAATAACTTGTGAGCTTGCTATGCAGATAGGCAGAGCGGCGGCTAAGATTATGGCTTCTCCAAATGGAAAAACAAAAATACTCATAGGCAGAGATGTGCGACATTCTTCATATGCCATAGAAGCAGCTGTCTGCGCAGGTTTATGCTCGGCAGGGGCTGACGCTGAGCTCTTGGGAGAAGTTCCCACACCTGCTCTTGCATGGCATATAAAAAATAGCGGCGCACAGGGCGGCATTATGATTACTGCGGCTCATACAGGCGCTGAATACAGCGGAATTAAGCTGTTTTCCTCCTATGGCTACCGTCTGGGTGAGGACAGCGAGGAGGATATTGAAAGACTTCTCCTTGATAATCCCGACGAAATAGAGCCTGTTCAGCTTAAAAGATATGGCTGGATAACACGTAATGAATATGCTCTTGAGGATTATAAAAAGCATATTCTTGAAGCTGCTCCTGCTGACCTTCGCGGACTTAAAATCGCCGTAGACTGCGCTAACGGCAGTACTGCCTTTACTGCGGAGGATATTTTCACGGAGCTTGGTGCGGATGTCCTTATGCTTGGCGATACTCCCGACGGACAGAATATCAATTCCGGCGGAAGTACAAAAATAGATAATCTTATGGATTTTGTTGTCAACAATAAATGCGACTGCGGAATTGCTTTCGACGGCAGCGGTGAACGTTGTCTTGCCGTTGACGAAAAGGGCTGTCTTGTAGACGGCGATGTTATCATTGCCGCCTGTGCAGGATATATGAAAGAACAGGGAACTCTCCGCAATAATACCATACTTGTGACACAGGCGAATAATCTGGGACTTATCCGCTTTGCAAGAAGCAATGATATTGCTACCTCAACCGCTCCTACGGGGGAGAGAAATATGATGAGACGTATGCTGGAATGTGGTTTTAGCATCGGCGGCGATCCTCTGGGAAGTGTAATTTTCCCCGATGATATGCCCTCCTTTGATGGTCAGCTTACGGGAATAAGACTTCTTGAAGCTATGAAGGCTCAGGCTGAGAAGATGAGCGAGCTTGCAGGAATTATTGAAAAGACACCGCAGGTTATGTTTAGCGTTCCTATTGCGAAAAAACACCGTGAGGTGTGGAAAAACAATCGTGCTATCACGGGATTGATAGATGAATTTGAAAATGTTCTCGGTGACGAGGGACGTATTATTGTTCGAGAAATCGGCAAAGAAGCTATAATACGCATACGTATTGAGGGCAAGGATTTTACGGCGATAAATACAATGGCTTTGCAAATTGCAGAAGTTATAAAGGAAGAACTTTCGGAGGAATAATCTGCGGAAGATAATATTTATAAAAGGATGTTTTGAATTTGAGAACAGCTAATAATTGGCATGATTATGTGATACTTGATACATCGGACGGCGAAAAGCTTGAAAAATGGGGGGATATCACCCTCGTTCGTCCCGATCCGCAGATTATCTGGAAAACTGAAAAAAAAGATTCCGCATGGAAATTTGCAGACGGTCACTATCACCGTTCAAATCAGGGCGGCGGAAAATGGGATTTCAGAAAGCCTCTGCCTGACTGGAAGATAAATTACAAAAATCTTACTTTTAATATAAAGCCCACAGGCTTCAAGCATACGGGATTATTCCCCGAACAAGCGGTAAACTGGGATTATATGGCTGATAAGATACGCAATGCAGGCAGAGAGATAAGTGTGCTGAATCTCTTTGCCTACACAGGCGGAGCTACTCTTGCCTGCGCTGAGGCTGGAGCATCTGTGTGCCACGTTGATGCTTCAAAGGGAATGGTTCAGTGGGCAAGAGAAAATGCCGCAGCATCGGGGCTTTCGGATAAGCCTATCCGCTGGATTGTGGACGATTGTGAAAAATTTATCGCTCGTGAGATTCGTCGCGGCAGAAAATATGACGCTGTAATAATGGACCCTCCAAGCTACGGAAGAGGGCCGGGCGGTGAGGTCTGGAAGCTTGAAAACTGCGTTTATGACCTTGTGAAGCTGTGCGCAGGAGTGCTTTCCGACAATCCGCTTTTCTTCCTTATAAACAGCTATACTACGGGGCTTTCACCCTCTGTTATGGGATATATTCTCGGCTCTGTGCTGACGGGTAAATTCGGCGGAAATGTAACCTTTGACGAAATCGGTCTCCCTGTAAAGTCAACGGGTATGACACTGCCCTGCGGTTCTACGGCTATTTGGGAGAAATAAATCTGAGCTATTTGCTTGTGTTAGCATATAGCTAATCTTACAAAAGCTAAGGGCTAACAGCTAAAGGCTTTAAAAAAGGATAAAAATGAAAAATATTATTGAAATTGAAAATCTCCATTTCAGCTATCCTGCCGACGAGGGCGAAAAGCCTGTCGAGGTGCTGAAAGGGATAAATCTTGAAATAAAAGAGGGCGAGTTTATGGCTGTTCTCGGGCATAATGGCTCGGGAAAATCAACCCTCGCCAAGCATATAAACGGTATTCTTATTCCCACCTCAGGAACTGTTACTGTTGACGGTATCAGCACAGCTGATGAGGAGAAGATTTTTGACCTGCGTTGTCGTGCAGGTATGGTGTTTCAGAATCCCGATAATCAGATTGTTTCATCTGTAGTTGAGGAGGACGTTGCTTTTGCCCTTGAAAATCTGGGCGTGCCCTACGAGGAAATGCGGAAACGTGTTGACAACGCGCTGAAAGATGTAAATATGTATGATTATCGTCATCATTCTCCTGCACAGCTTTCAGGCGGTCAGAAGCAGCGCATTGCTATTGCAGGAATTATCGCTATGAAGCCCAAATGCATAATTCTCGACGAGCCTACCGCAATGCTTGACCCTCAGGGGCGCAAGGAGGTAATGGCGGTTATACGGCGCATGAACCGAGAACATGGCATAACCATTGTCCTTATCACTCATTATATGGACGAGGCGGCGCAATGTGACCGCGTTGTTGTTATGGATAAGGGAAATATCATTCTCGACGATACGCCTCGTGCTGTATTTTCCCATGTGGAGCAGGTCAAGGAAATAGGACTTGATGTGCCTCAGGCAACTGAACTTGCATGGGAGCTGAGAAAAGCAGGATATGATGTGCCGCAGGATATAATCACCGAGGACGAATGTGCCGAGGCTATTAAACGTCTTTTTGAAAGGGAGTAAAAATTGGCTATTCTTGAAACTCAGGAGCTTACATACGTTTACAGTCAGGGTTCGCCATTTCAGAAAACTGCTGTAGACCATGTAAATCTTAAAATAGACGAGGGTGAAATGGTCGGAGTTATGGGCCATACAGGCTCCGGAAAATCTACCCTTATACAGCATTTCAATGGCTTGCTTCGTCCAACATCGGGAAAGGTGCTTCTCGATGGTGAGGATATATGGGCTGATAAAAATAAAATCCGCGATGTCCGTTTTAAAGTGGGACTTGTTTTCCAGTATCCCGAATACCAGATATTCGAGGAGACGGTATATAAGGACATTGCATTTGGTCCAAAGAATATGGGACTTGACGAGGCGGAGATAAAACGTCGTATACTTGAAACTGCCCACGATTTAGGACTTAAAGAGGAGCTGTTGGAGCGTTCACCCTTTGAGCTTTCGGGCGGTCAGAAGCGACGCGTTGCCATTGCAGGAGTTATGGCGATGAATCCCCGTGTGCTTATCCTTGACGAGCCTACCGCAGGACTTGACCCTGCAGGTCGTGACAAGATTCTGGGACATATAAAGAATTATCACGAGAGGACGAAGAATACAATCCTCATTGTATCGCACAGTATGGAGGATATTGCAGGCTTTGCCGATAAAATCCTCGTTATGAACAAGGCGAAGCTTTTCTGTTATGACGAAACGGAAAAAGTTTTCGCCCGTGCTGATGAAATATCGCAGATTGGACTTGATGTTCCCCAGATAACAAAGGTATTTATGAAGCTTAAAGAACAGGGACTTGATTTCGGCAAGGACGTATACACCATGGATTACGCTAAGAAGCTTCTGCTGAAAAAGCTTGCCGAAAGGGGAGGTGTCTGATATGCTGAGAGATATAACTATCGGACAGTACTTCCCGGGGGACAGCGTTATACACAGACTTGACCCACGATTCAAGCTGATTATAACATTTATTTATATCATTATGCTTTTTGCGGGAGACCGTTTCATATGTCTTGGAGTTGGCGCGGTATTTACCTTAATCGCCATATTCCTTTCACGGATTCCGCTGAAAATGTTTGTGAAATCCGTTAAGCCTCTTTTGCCTTTTCTGCTGATTACGGCAATACTTAATCTGTTTTTCGTAACAAGCGGAGATATATTATTCAAATGGAAATTTATAAAAATAACTGATGAAGCAGTAAGCATAAGTATATTTATGTTTGTGCGTATAATGCTTCTTATTATGGGCAGTTCGCTTCTCACCTACACAACATCGCCCATAACACTGACAGATGCTATAGAAAGGCTTTTATCGCCTTTGAAAAAGATAAAGGTTCCCGTTCATGAGCTTGCGATGATGATGTCAATTGCTCTGCGATTCATACCTACGCTTATTGAGGAGACTGATAAGATAATGTCAGCTCAGAAAGCAAGAGGAGCAGAAATCGACAGTGGAAGCTTCATGACGAGGGCTAAGAATATGATATCCATACTTGTACCGCTTTTTATATCCTCGTTCAGACGCGCGGACGAGCTGGCAACGGCTATGGAATGCCGCTGTTACCGCGGCGGTGAGGGAAGAACAAGACTTCGTCAGCTTAAATCTGCGCCGAGAGATTATATTGCTTTAGCAATTGCAATTGTTTTCTGGGTGATTAATATTATCATAGGCTGATATAATAATAGAAAGGAAGAATTATGGGGAAAACGAAAAAAACAGTTAAAAAAAATACTGTAAAAGCTCCCGATTTAAAAACGGGAAAGAATAAAAATAACAGCCTTATTAATGCAATGTACGAAAAGGGAGTACTGTATTTCTTCCTTTCATTTATTATACCTTTTATAATCATGCTCATTGCCTTTCATAAGCAGGGGATTCATATGCTGTGGTTTACTGACGGCAAATTTCAGGAAAAAGGCAGCGAGCAGTTCCTTGTGGTCGATTTGTGGCATCAGTACTATCCGTTTTTTCGTGTGCTGAGAGAAAAACTGCTGACAGGGGGCTCAATGCTCTACTCGTGGCAGAATGGTATAGGTACGAATTTCCTTGCTCTTATCGCCTACTATGCCGCAAGTCCGCTGAATCTGCTTTCAGTATTTTTCGACGAGGCGCATACCCGTGAGGCTCTCATGTATTTCCTTGCGGCGAAAATCGGTTTATGTGGTGCATTTTTCAGCTGTTTCCTCAGATACACATTCGGCAGAAAGGATTTATCCATAGTCGGATTTTCTCTGATGTACGCTCTTTGCAGTTACATGATGGGATATTACTGGAATGTAATGTGGTTCGATACTATTGCGCTTTTCCCTCTTGTTATGTTGGGAGTTGCGGCAATGTGCCGTGAGGGAAAATGGAAGCTATATACAGTAACTCTTGCACTTTCTCTTATTACAAATTATTATGTGGGCTTTTTTATCTGCATATTCACAATATTCATGTTTGCATTTTCTGCAATCATTGAGTGGCAGGGATTTAAGAAGTTTTTCCACAGAATATGGCTGATTATCCGTTCATCTGTAATCGGCATATGTCTTGGCGGAGTTATACTTCTGCCTGCATATAAGGCTTTACAGCTTACTTATGGTGTGAATAACCAATTTCCTAAAACTATAAAATGGGAATACAAATGGCAGGAAATTTTCGGCAATCTTCTTTCCTATAATGCTCCTACCACAAAGGAGGGCTTGCCCAATCTTGCCTGTGGTATGCTGGCTGTTATACTCATGGGCGTATTCCTTTTCTCAGTAGGTATAAAAATACGAGAAAAAATTGCCGCTGTTTTTATGCTTGCGCTTATAGCTGTAAGCTGTAACTGGAATCAGCTGAATTTTATCTGGCATGGATTCCATACAACGAATCAGCTTCCCTATAGATATGCGTTTATATTCAGCTTTGTGCTTGTTACTGCGGCATACCGCGCATATGATGTGATGACGGAAAAGAGAATAAAGCTGTATCATTTCCCCATGATGCTCATTGCCCCTGCAGCTGTATTCTATATGTATTATCTTGTGGAAAAAGCCTCAGATGAGGGATTTTCCGCAAAAGATTCTGTGTTTTTAAGTTCGCTTATGATATCTGGTGCGTATATTCTCATATTTATCTGCATGAAATTTATACCTATTAAGGATAAAAAGATATTCAAGGGACTTATAAATATTATAACTACAGCCGCAATTATTATTGAAATGGGAGGAAATGCTACAATCGGCGTGGACAGCGTGGGAACTTCCGCATACGGAAGCTATCCTTCATACAATACCGAGGTGCAGAATCTTCTTTCACAGATGCGTGAACGTGAGAAGTCCCCTTTTTATCGTACGGAAATGACATCGACATATACCCTTAACGACAGCGCGCTGTACGGCTATAATGGTCTTTCTCAGTTTTCTTCATCCGCCAATGTATCTGTTACACGATTCTTCCAGAAATTAGGTATGTACGGCTCGGAAGCGGGAAATCGTTTCTACTACCGTACTGCAACTCCTGTTGTAAACTCGATTCTTGGAGTAAAGTATATCGTTTCAAAGCTTGGACCGCTTAACAGCTGTTCTGCATTTCTTGAACCTGTGGCATCTGACGGAAGCGTTAATCTCTATGAAAATAAATATCCTCTTTCACTGGGCTTTATGGTGGACGATGATGTCTATGCTCTGAGTTCTAATGCTCTAAATGTTTTTGAATATCAGAACAATCTTATGAAAAAGCTAACAGGTACAAGCAAGGATTTGTTTACAGCTCAGCCTGTTTACATGATAAGCAATGATAATGTAATTACTGATAAAGAAAGCTATGGTGAATATTTCTACACCATAGAGGACAGAGATGCAAGTGCATCTGTAACATATCAGTTCGAGGGCGTTGAAAACGGCTATCTTTATGGCTATTTAAAGGGTAAGAAAGTCGAGACTATCGATGTATACCAAGGCGACACAAAAATCGAAAGCGGTATATCATCAAAGGGTTATAGTATAGCTTTCCCCATGGGAGACGGACAGAAAGACGATATTGTTTCTGTTACGCTGAATTTTGAAGATGATGCTGATTTCGGTAATTATACCTTGGTGGCTTATGCAATAAATGAGGAAGCCTTTACAGAAATGTATGATATACTTGCTGATGAGCAATTTGAGATTACAGAGTTTTCAGATGCTAGAATAAAGGGAAATATTAATGCGAAGAAAAATGGTCTGCTTTATTTCTCAATTCCCTATGAAAAGGGCTGGAGCGTATACGTTGACGGCGAAAAAGCTGATACTTTTGCAATTGCTGAGGCTATGCTTGGCGTGAATGTTTCCGCAGGACAGCATGAAATAAAGCTGAAATATATCCCAGAGGGATTTACAGTGGGACTTATGGCAAGCGGCGGTGCAGTGCTCCTGTTTATTCTTTTTGCATTTATTGATTCGCGAAAAAAGAAAAAAATAAATACAACAGAGACAGCAGAGCTTCCTGTCAGAAAAAATAAAATGGATGACATCTCAGCTGTCGGAGTTGTAAATGACCTTGGATTTACAGCGGCAGTTTCAGTTGATGAGGAAAGCAGTGACACCATGGAAAACACAGAAAACACGGAGGAAAATGATGAGAAATCTGAAAGTCCTGACAGCGTACAGGGGGACTAATTATCACGGATTTCAGCGGCAGAACAACGCCCTGACAGTACAGGCAGTACTGGAAAAGGCTGTATCAAAGGTGCTGAACGAGTCTGTAACAATAATTGGCTGTTCCAGAACTGACACAGGTGTTCATGCCAATGAGTTCTGCTTCAATGTGAAAACCGAAAGCAATATACGGAATATTGGCTTTTGCAGGGGAGTAAATGGCGAATTGCCTGATGATATATCCATACTCAGCTGCGAGGATGTACCTCTTGATTTTCATGCAAGGTATGACTGTAAGGGTAAGGAATACATTTATAAAATGCATTGCAGTGAATCCAAAGATCCTTTCGGCACTGACCTTGCATATCACTACCGCAGAAAATTTGATATTGAAGCGGCAAGAAAGGCAGCTGTGCATCTTGTTGGTACTCATGACTTTGCTTCCTTTTGTGCTGATTGTACATCTGTTTCAACAACTGTGAGAACTATTTATTCGCTTGAAATAGAAAATAGTGGAACTTCTGTGATAGTACTTGTAAAAGGCGACGGTTTTTTGTATAATATGATTAGGATAATTGCAGGGACGCTTATGGATGTAAGTGAGGGAAGAATTTCCCCCGATGACATACCTGCGATTCTTGAAGCAAAAGACAGATTAAAAGCTGGCAGAACAGCCATGGCGCATGGCTTGTATCTCAATAAGGTTTACTATTAATTTAAATTTTAACCATTAAAATCGGTAATACGGAGGATTTATACTATGCCTATGTACGAAACCGACGACATAGTTGAACAGAAGAAAAGAGAAAAACGAAAAAAGAATTTAATTCGGTTTATTATAATTTTATTTTTATTGATTATTGCGGCAGTTATTTACATTACCAGCGAATTATGGCTGCCAAAACTCAGGGGACTTGGAAAACAGTATACCACAATTGTCAACGACGGACGGCTTGCGGAGGGGAATTTTCCTATCGAAATAACCGACAGCGAGGATTTCCAGCTTGACTGTACAGGAAAAATGCTATGTGTTCTCAGCGATGCAAGCATATATTTCTACAGTGAGGAGGGCGGACTGATAAAACGCCGTCAGCACGCCTACGCCAATGCGATTATGGATTCCGTAAATGATAAGGTGCTTCTTTATGAAAGCGGCGGCTATCGTTTCAGCGTTGAGGACAGAAACGGTATAATATATTCTAAAACTCTCAACGAAAATATTATGCTTGTCCGTCTGAGCGCCGAGGGATATACGGCGGTTGTAACATCATCTCAGGATTACGACTGCGAAATTACTGTATATGACCGTGACGGAAAAAAGATATATGAGAGAAAATGTGTTGAAAGAGTAAGCGATATAAACTTTGTTGATGAAAGCAAGGGTTGTGTTATCAGTTACATATATGCCGAAAATGGTTCTCTCGTTACTTCTGTTCAGGAGGCTTCTTTTACGGAAAAAAATGAGAAATGGACATCTCCCGGACTTGATACTCTGGGAATTGAAACTGTTGGTTATAGCGGCGGTGCAGCAGTTATAGGAATAGATGCCTGTGGATATGTGGATAACAGTGGCAATATCTGCTCTCTTTACCGTTATGACGGGGAATTTGAAAGGGGTGATTGTGAAAACGGAAAATCAGCTGTAATTATCAACAGCTACGAAACAAGAAAATATGTTGCGGCACTTTTCAACGGTGATGGAAAAGAGCCAATTGAAATAAGCTTTGATACTCCCCTCGTTGACGTAATCGTACAGGACGGACTTGCATACATAATGTCGCAGGATTCAGTTGTTGCATACGATTTTGAGGGCGGTCTCAGATCAACAGCTCAGATAAGCGATTCCTACAAAGGTTTTGTAAGAAGTGAGGGATACGTTTTTCTGAAAGGATATGATACAATCGATAGAATAAATTATGAAAGTTGAGGATTATTATTATGGGAACTCAATATGCTTGGTTTTATGATGTAATTGTTGCGGCAATTGCCCTTGTGTGTATTTTTATCGGAAGCAAAAAAGGCGTGTTGAAAAGCGTTTTTTCCTTTGTAGGTATTATGATAGCCGCTATTTTGTCATATGCTATAAGTGGTGCCGTTTCCGAAACCATAAGCAATAGTACAGTCAGTGACAGCAACAGCAAGAAAATGCTGAGAATTCTTGACACTGAGACATTTGTAAATGATTATATTGATTATCTTGAACATATGGGATACAGTATAGTCATAAAAAAGGAAAAGGTTGAGGCTATATTCCAGAATAAAGAGGAAAATATTGGTGAAGCTCTTGCAAAGTACATCAACAACATCAATGGTCACCCCGTTGACGAAAAGGATGTCCTTATTGAAAAAATCCGCGAGGGATATGCGATTATTATAAAAGATCTTGTTTCTCAATCACTTAACAAATATGCTGCCGAAACTGCCATACAGCAGATAAGAGAGGACAGCAGCGGTATGCAGGAGCTTATTCCAATGATTATGGAATCGGATAGACTTAGCCCTGCTACAGACTATATAGCTGAAAAGTATATTGCCCCTGCATACTATACAATAACAAGATTGATTTCCTTTATTGTAATGTTTGTGTTTATTGCGCTTCTTCTTGTTTTCAGCGCAAACGCATACTTTGGCAGACGTGAGGCTTCTGCAATAGGTGTGACTTCTCACGTTGCAGGCGGAATATTCGGACTTATTACTTCCATATTCATTATTTTTGCAGTTGCTGTATGCATAAGAATAGGGGCAATTACGGGAAATAATGAAATGTTGTTCTTCAATAATGAAGCTGTTGACAGGTCCTATGCATTCAAGTATTTCTATGATTTTGCAAGTAAGATGTAAATATAAAGGATAAATATGAATTGTTTTAACAGGAGGAAAGTGACTGATGATTATGTGCACAAAATGCAACAAGCGTCCCGCTGTTGTATTTATTACATCAATGAAAGGTAACGAAAAGAAAAACGAGGGATACTGCCTTACCTGTGCTAAAGAAGCTAATATTCCGCAAGTTGCCGAATATATGAAACAGCTTGGAATCTCCGACGAGGAACTTGAACAGATTTCAGATCATATGACAAATCTTCTTGACGGTGACGCTTTTGAAATGGGCGGCTCGGGAATTATGCCTGATTTTATGTCAAAAATGTTCGGCGGTATAGGTGATTTTCAGGAGGTTGATTCCATAAGCGAAAACAGCGCTGACGAACAGGGGACAAAGCGTTCTGCCGATAAAAAGGATAAGAAAGATAAGAAGAAAAAGGAACTTAAATTCCTTGGCAGCTATTGTACAAATCTTTCACAGAAAGCCGCCGACGGAAAGCTTGACAATATCATTGGCAGAGATAAGGAAATTGCACGAGTTGTGCAGATTCTTTCACGGCGTACAAAAAATAATCCCTGCCTTATAGGTGAACCCGGTGTAGGTAAAACTGCAATTGCAGAGGGTATCGCTCAGCGTATCAACGAGGGCGATGTTCCCTTTAATCTTGTGGATAAAAAGGTATATCTTCTTGACCTTACCGCTCTTGTGGCAGGCACACAGTTTCGCGGACAGTTTGAAAGCCGCGTAAAAGGACTTGTGGACGAGGTAAAACGTGAGGGAAATGTTATTCTCTTTATTGACGAGGTGCATAACCTTGTGGGAGCAGGAGATTCTGAGGGCTCTATGAATGCGGCGAATATCCTCAAACCTGCTCTTTCCAGAGGCGAGGTTCAGGTTATCGGAGCAACTACATTCGGCGAATACAGAAAATACATTGAAAAGGATTCAGCACTTGAAAGACGTTTCCAGCCCGTAACCGTTGCAGAGCCCAATATAGAGGATACTGTAGAAGTTCTTTCGGGTATAAAGAAGTATTACGAGGAATACCATAAGGTGCATATCTCCGATTATCTTATCCGCGTATGTGCCGTCCTTTCCGAGAGATACATCACAGACCGTTTTCTTCCCGATAAGGCTATAGACCTTGTAGACGAAAGCTGTGCACACGCAAGTATACGTTCAACTGAGCTTGCAGAACATTCAAAAATTGTCAAGGAAATCAAAGTCCTTGAAGATATGATAAAAGATATGTCCGAGGAAAGCGAACCCGATTACGAGGCAATTGCTGAAATGCGCGGAAAGCTTATACAGGCTGAATCCAAGGAAAAGGAGCTTGCAGCAGCTGTTGCGGATATACAGGTAACAGAAGCCGATATCACAAAGGTTGTAGAGTTGTGGACAGGAATCCCTGCAAGCAAAATTGCGGAAACTGAGTTCCTGAAAATTGCCCGTCTGGAAGAAGCTCTGAAAAAGCGCGTAATCGGACAGGATGAGGCTGTATCCGTACTGACAAAGGCTATAAAGCGCACAAGAATACAGCTGAGCAAGCGCCGCCGCCCTGCGTCATTTATCTTCGTAGGCCCTACAGGCGTTGGTAAAACAGAGCTTGTAAAGGCTATTTCAGAGGAGCTTTTTGATTCCACAGAGCCGCTTATCCGCCTTGATATGACAGAATATATGGAAAAGCACTCTGTTGCAAGAATGATTGGCTCACCTCCCGGATATGTAGGATATGACGAGGCTGGACAGCTTACAGAAAAAGTCCGCCGCAAGCCTTATTCCGTGATTCTCTTTGACGAAATAGAAAAGGCTCACCCTGACGTTATGAATATCCTTATGCAGATTCTTGACGAGGGTAAAATAGACGACGCTCACGGCAGAACTGTAAATTTTGAAAATACCATAATTTGCATGACTTCAAATGCTGGCTCTACTGATAAGAGTATCGGCGTAGGTTTCAATCGTACCGCAGATGAGATTTCAGCTGATAAGGCGGTAAAGGGACTCCGCGAGTTCCTCCGTCCTGAATTTATCAGTCGAATTGATGAAATTGTGGTGTTCAAGCAGCTTACAAAGGAAAATTTCGCAGATATTGCGGCTCTTATGCTTGACGAAATGAAAGCTCCTCTGGGCGAAAAGGATATTATTCTCACCTATGACGAAGAAGTACTTAAGCTTATTGCAGAAAAGGCATACGGCAAGCCATACGGTGCAAGAGATATTCGACGCGTAATCCGTCAGGATATTGAGGATAAAATTGCGGATATCATAATAAATCAGGGTTACAGCATAAAGGAAATTGCTCTGACTGTTAAAGATGAGGAAATAAACGCAGAGGGAATAAAAAAGGAGAATTAAAATGAAAATAAGCAGAATACTTGCAGTTGTATCAACTATGGCAATTATGGCATCAATGGCAGCTTGCGGTGAAAAGAAAAGCAATACAGACACAGGCGAAAATAAGATAATTATGTATGATAAGCCTACAGAGGCTCCCACAAAAGCTCCTACAGAGTATGTAGAGGCTGCTGCGGACGGTCCGAGACTTTATATAGAGGACGTTACCGTAAAGGCAGGCGAAACGGCAGAAGTAACTATATATATCGAAAATGCAGAATTGGCATGGGATATGTGCGGATTCCATATAACATACCCCGATATTCTCAAGCCTGAAATGCTGGATGAGGAAAATCGTTATGTCCGCAAGAAAATGGGCGAGGCTTCCGAGTATAACGTAGGTTCGGTTGCTATGGAGTGGAGAGACAACAAGACAGAATATCTTACATCAAATAATCTGGGAAGTATATTTTTTACAGAGCTTTTTGACGCAGACCATGGTCTTAATGGTGCTGTTGTTACGCTTTTCCTCCAGATACCTGAGGATGCAGCAAGCGGTACGGAATATCCCGTAGACTTTATGTATGTTGAGGGCGATATGTTCTCAAATCAGGCCGATGATAAGGCAATGGAAAAATATGTCTTTGAAAACTGGCGCGGCGGTAAAATTATTGTTGAATAATATCCTGCGATGAAGTATAAAAAATTAAAAATTGCCGTGGCAGTTGCAGCTCCCACGGCAGTTGTTTTAATATGTATCTTTAAAGAGCAGATAATGTCGATGTCACAGCATCTGGGGATATGCATGCTCTATACGCTGACAGGCATACTCTGCCCCGGATGCGGAAATACCAGAAGCGCGAGGGCTATACTCAACGGAGATTTCCTACTCGCTGTGAGAAATAACGCGTCACTGCCCTTTATTGCCCTTGTGACCATATGCTTTTACATTGAGCTTGCGGCTGATATTTTCGGCAAAAATATAAAAATTCTGCCCCGAAAGCCGTGGATTTGGTTTGTGATTGCAGGACTTTTCATTGTATATTTCATAGCAAGAAATTTTATTCCCGCAATTGCACCCGTCTGATTTTTCAAATAATTTCAAATAATATTTTACGGCTGAACTCATATAATACTTTTGCGGAAGAAATTCCGCACTCCAAAAAAGGAGTGACAGCTATGAAAATGACACCAATTGCTCTTGCATTGATAACAGCGGCGGCAATGCCTGTCAATGCCGTTTATGCGGCTGATAACAGAGCTATAGGCTACGGACAGGGTACAGCCTGTGACAGTCTTAACCGTCCTCTTGATGCAATAAGCTTTAATGACCGATACAGCGACTACGATGCCTACGCTTTATCGGCAGACGAAAAAAGAATAATCATAACCTTTGACCAAGGCTATGAAAATGGCTATACAGCGAAAATCCTTGACACACTAAAGGAAAAGAATGTCAGCGCAATATTTTTCCTTACAGGCGATTATGCCAAAAAGGAAGAAGCGCTTGTGAAGCGTATGATAGCCGAGGGACACACTCTCGGAAATCATGGTATGACACATGCAAGTCTCCCGACTTTATCTCACGATGAAGCTGTAAATGAGATTATGAGTCTTCACGAATATGTGCTGAACAATTACGGCTATGAAATGCAGTATTTCCGTTTCCCTTGCGGTGAATATTCCGAAGCAGCACTTGAAACAGTGCAGAAATGCGGATATAAGACGCTTTTCTGGAGCTCTGCTTACGTGGACTGGAAAACCGACAGTCAGCCTGACCCGGCGGAGGGATTTAAGAAGCTTACAGAAGCGGCACATCCCGGGGAAATCCTTCTTCTTCATTCAGTATCGGCTACAAATGCCGAAATACTGGGAAATGTTATCGATAATTTAAGACAGCAGGGTTATAAAGTATAGCAAAAAGCCGCCGTGGAAAATTCCGCGGCGGTTGTTTTATTCAATGTTATTTTTCACAAACTCAGCTGTGAGCTTGTTGAGCTCTTTTTTATGCTTAGAAAAAAAGTGGTCAGCACCCTCAGTAATGTTTAATTCCGCATCTGGAAAACATTCTATCGCTTTTTCATAAAGCCATGGACCTTCTGTATAGTTAGTGTACTCAGTACCAGTAAAAATAATTGCTTTATTATTGTAGGATTTCATTTCTTCAAAAATATCAAGAAATAATAATGCTTTTGAATGTTCCTGAATTACAAAATCGAAATCATCTGTTTCCGGAATAGCTGTATCATTCAGATACTTTTGTCTGTATTCATCAGGCATCTGATACGCAGGGTCTACACACATAAGCCCTTTGAATCTGTCGGGATTTTTCGCAGCTGCCAATGTAGTAATCAGACCGCCGTAGCTGTGCCCCCACAAAAAAATGTTATCCTTGTCAATTGCAGGATATTCAGAAATGAAATCGGTTACAGCCACAATATCCGTTACGCAGGTGTGCGGTGTCATTTCTACGTATTTGCCTACATTTGAACTGTGCCCGATGCAATAGCCGCGGCAGTCGAAAATAACAGTTGAAACACCATTTTCTGCAAGATATTTTGCGTCATCTTGTAAAGAAACATAGCTTTCGACCATACCCGAAATCATAATTACAGCGGGAAATGGTCCGTCACCTTCGGGTAGATAAATTTCACCTGCTACTTTTCCACCGTCAACATAGCAGGTAAGTTTTTTCTTGGTATCTGATATATCCTTGATTATATTTTCAGTTGAATTTTCCGTCGGGGCTTCTGTGGCTTCTTCTGTGGAAATTTCTGTAATGGCTTCCGTTTTCGCTTCGGTTGAGGTTGTATCAGGCATTTTCTCTTTATCAGTTACAGATGTACAAGCTGTGAGAGTAAGAATTGTTGCAATGAAAAATGACAGTAGTAATTTTTTCATGATATATCTCCTTTAAGGCAATATCGCCGCAGATTTACTCGGCGGCGATTGTTTTATCAGTTAGATTTGTTTTTTACAAAGTCAACAGTAAGCTCTACAAGCTCTTTCATATGGTCAGAAAATCTGTGATTTGCTCCCTCAACTACAACTTTCTCAGCATTCGGATAAGATGTTAAAGCCTTGTCAAATACTTCGGGATAAATTACATTGATAGTTTCATTTGTTCCCGTTAAAATTATCGCATTTCCGTTGAATAATTTCATTTTCTCAAAAATATCCACTGCCATTAATCCTCGTGCAAGAGGCTCCCCTATTTTCGAATCGGCACCGTCACGGTATATAAACTCTTTAGTTTCATCATCGAATTGACTGCGTGCTTCATCAGGCATCTGATAAGAAGGGTCTACACCAATAATGCCCTTAAAACTATCAGGACTTTCAGCCGCAGCCATTGTTGTAACAAGTCCACCGTAGCTCTGTCCCCAGAGGAAAATATTGTCTTTATCGATTGCAGGATATTCTGAGATAAAATCAGTTACTGCAAGAATATCGGTTACACAGCTTTCGGGCGACATATCATTATAAAAATCACCTTCACTGAAATATCCATTAGGGACATAGCCTCTGCAGTCAAAAGTTACTGCTGCAGCACCACCCTGAGCAATCTTTTTAGCCATAGAACCGTAGTATGTATATGTCATTCCCATTCCGCCAATCATTACAACTGTCGGGAATGGACCATCACCTTCGGGAAGATGCATCACACCGCTTATTTTCTGTCCTTCAACATAACAAACAATCCTCTTTTCCGTATCAGATAAATCATTGATTTTATTTGCTGTCGGTGCTTCTGTGGCTTCTTCTGTGGGAATTTCTGTAATGGCTTCTGTTGCCGATTCGGTTGGGGTTGTATCAGGCATTTTCTCTTTATCAGCCACAGATGTGCAGGCTGAAAGAGTAAGCATTGTTGCAATGAAAAATGACAGTAGTGATTTTTTCATGATGTATCTCCTTTGAATGTTTAACAGATGAATACCGCCGTGAAAAATTTCGCAGCGGTGTTTTTGGATTGATTTTTAAACTATCAAATGAATGTCTCCGATAATGTAAATTATAATCATTCCGATTACATACAGCTTGATTTTTGATTTCTTTTTTAATTTCTCAATCAGCAGAATAACAATCTGACAAAGCAGACAGGCTATAAATACATACCAGAGCACAAAAAAAGTAAAAACAAATGATATAGCATAGCCTTCTGCTCCGTAAACCAGTGTCTGGTCGCCGAAAAATCCGGCTGATACACCATTTATTGAATTTACAAAACTGAATATAACCAACAATATATAAGGAATAAAGGAACACCAGAATAGAATGTTACTTAATTTACTTTTCATATCATCACCTCATTTGATGTGTAAAAGCTTAAAGTTTAATTATCTCCGTACCTTGACGTGTTTCCTTGACTTCATATCCCATAGCGGATATCTTATCGCGGAGCTCATCGGCAAGAGCGAAATTTTTTTCCTTACGAGCCGCCTTGCGTTGTTCAACAAGTTCCATAACCTCAGCGGGAATATCGCTTGTATCATCAGCAGCTTCAAGGAATTTCTTGGCAGTTTCAACCATGTCAAGACCAAGAACCTTGTCAAACTCGTTGAGAAGTGCAAGCTTTGTGGAAGCATTTGCTGTAGATTTCAGCACATCATAAACAGATGTTACAGCAAGGGCTGTATTGAGGTCGTTGTCAAGAGCGGAAACAAATCCGTTCATAAGGCGGTCATACTCAGCCTTGTCAATTTCTCCTGCCGCCTCTGTTGTGAGGGGAGCGATTTTAGCAATAAGCTTATTGAATGTAAGCTTTGCATTGTCCAGATTATCCCAAGAGAATACGAGATTCTTTCTGTAGTGTGACTGCAAGCAGAAGAAACGGTACACAAGGGGCGAGTAGCCCTTTTCTTCGAGAAGTGATACAGTGAGAAACTCTCCGCTGGATTTGCTCATTTTTCCGCTGTTTGTGTTGAGATGATGAACATGGAACCAGTAGTTGCACCACTCATGACCTACATAAGCCTCGCTCTGTGCGATTTCGTTTGTATGGTGAGGGAATGCGTTGTCAATACCGCCGCAGTGGAGGTCGAGATATTCGCCCAGATGCTTCATACTGATGCATGAACACTCAATATGCCAGCCGGGGTAGCCGACTCCCCAAGGGGAATCCCATTTAAGCTCCTGATCGTCAAATTTTGACTTTGTGAACCAGAGAACAAAGTCTGCTTTGTTTCTCTTGTTTGAATCCTCCTCAACGCCCTCGCGAACACCTACTGCTAAATCTTCTTCCTTGAAGTCGTTGAAGATGTAATATTTATCAAGCTTTCCTGTGTCAAAGTAGATGTTTCCGCCTGCCTCATAAGCGTAGCCTTTTTCGATAAGTGAGGATATAACGCAAATAAAATCGTCAATACAGCCTGTTGCAGGCTCAACAACATCGGGAGTTTTGATATTCAGCTTAGCACAGTCTGCAAAGAAAGCGTCTGTGTAGAATTTCGCGATTTCCATAACAGTTTTCTTTTCACGCTTAGCGCCCTTGAGCATTTTATCATCGCCTGTATCGCCGTCGCTGGTGAGATGTCCAACGTCTGTGATATTCATAACACGCTTGACATCAAGACCTGTGAAGCGGAGATGCTTTTCGAGAATATCCTCCATAATATAGCTTCTCAGGTTGCCGATATGTGCAAAATGGTAAACCGTAGGGCCGCAGGTATACATAGAAACCTTGCCTGCTTCACGGGGAATGAATTCTTCTTTTTTTCTTGTTGCTGAATTATAAAGCTGCATAAAACATAATCCTTTCAGAGTTTCAGATTGATATTATTATTATATCATGCTGACAGAAAAATGTCAATTGATTTGTTGACAGAAATCAATCGGTATGATATAATAAATACATACCATTATAAGAGAAAAGAGGAATTTATTTTGAAAAAGATAATGACATATATTGCAATAGCTGCGGCATTGTGTATGCCTTTGAGTTCATGCGGAGATAAGAACAAGAATAAAACAAATAACAAGAGCAGTCAGGTGCAGGCTACGGAAGCGCCGAAGCCTACAGACCCTTATATCGATGACGCTGTTACTGCTGAATCGGGTGAAGTATACCTTGCTGTTGCTGATTCCCAGTGGAAAGCCCAGTATCTTGGCAACAGTGACGGTGCCGGAACTACTCTCAGTTACGATGCAGGAGTTGTTGAAATCAAAGGTAATGGCGATTATACCGTAAGCGTTAATGCTGATACAGAGGGATTCCGCTATGCTGTAAGCGGAGATGCGAATTATACCGGTTTTGTTCCGCAGGGAATGGAGTTTATGGCTGTAATTATCAAAGAGGGCGAAACGAAATATCCCAATGCAGTAATTACTGTAAACGAAATAAGAGTAGACGGTGAAGCTGTTGAATTGACAGCAAAGGCGTATACATCCTCTGATGACGGCATTAACACAAGAGCCAATCTCATAAACAGGTGGACAAGCAAGCCCTCTCCTGATGCAAGAAGCGTTGACGGTCCATTATACGACAGCAATGGGGAACCTCTTGATATCTGCGCAGAGTATTCTCCAAAAATTGTAGGTGATGAAGCCTTTGCATCATGGACAAATGTTGAGGTTGATATTACAATCAGCGGAATTTGAATAATGCGTAATTCTTAATGCTTAATGCGTAATTATTTTTACAACAAATTAAATATGAAAAAAACACGGTCATTTCAAACTGAATGAAATGACCGTGTTTAATTTTTTTATTGCGTGATTGTAATATATGCCTGTGGGCGCTATTAATTAAAGTCCTGCAATCTCAAAAGTGATTTCAATATCTGTCCATTCTTTTATAGAAGAAAGGTCAACAGCATTTTCAAGACCTTCATAAGCCCAGTCCTTGTTCATGTAGAGGACGCAGCTGAAATAATCGTCAAATGATTCGTTTTCAGGATTTACAGAAACCTTGTATTCCTTACCGTCAACCTTTACGGATTTGATAGTAATTTCAGCTTTTTCAGCATTCTTTACACCATAAGCTTCAATGCCAAGCATTGTGATATCCTCAGGCATACTTCCGCCTGTGGCGTTTTTATATCCCTCTGTATCAGCTGTAACACTTACTGTATAAGTTCCGTTACCCTTGATATCAGCAACCTTTGCGTTGTATGAAAGTGAATCCTGACTTCCTGTGTATATAGCCATAAAAGATGAATCCATAACGCTCAAATATGCCTGACCGTCCTCGGCAATTACCATATCAGCTTCATAGGGATCTTCATAATCCATATCTTCCCAGAATAAATCTTCATCGTCAACATCAATATCGGAATCGTCGAACTCGAATTCTTCATCGTCCCAGCCGTTCAAATCTTCGTCAAACCCCCAGTCATCCTCATAGGAGTATGCGTTATAGATGCTGTCGGAAAACTCTGCTGCAAGTTCATCAGCTGTTTCTTCGTCAAGACCGATTTTTACAAGGATATCCTTTGCAAAAGCAGTCATCTTATCCTGCTCTACATAATCACTTGGGAAGTCTGCCTTGTCGCCGTACATATCATATGCTTCGGACTTGTCGGGGAGAGATATATCTGCGCCGCTTTCGCTTGAAACTTCAAATGTAAGCTTACCATAGTTTACATCTTCAACAACGATATCGCTGGAGATTGTCTGCTTGCCGTCAGCTGTACCGAGGTCAAGGCTGATTGCCTGGTCTTCAACCTCAAAGCTGATATTACCTGTCATATAGCCCTTTTTCTCGTCAACAACAGTGAAGTCTTTGATTTCAGCAGACATTGTTTCGCCCTCAGATGTTACGGAAACGCTGCCGCTGTAAGCCTTATCGCCGCTTTCAGTAAGCTTGATATCCATACGGACATCATCCTCACCTGATTCTGTAACAACGAATTCGCCTCGGATTTCAGCTTCTTCCTGTCCCATGATAAAGCGTGCTTCAAATTCGTCGCTTTCGCCGTCGGCAAGTGCCATACCGCGAATATCGCCCTTGGGGTCGATGTATGTCCTTATAACGATTGTTTCATCTTCTTCGGAATCGTCGTTGATTTCATCAAGCGCCTCGTCCATTGCCTCTTTGTATTCCTCAGCTGTCATGGATTCTGTTCTGTCAACGAGGATTTCCTTTACAAGTTCATCTTCTTTAAGAGCATTGATGAAGCCCTCAGCGATTTCGTCAGCTTTTTCCTCATTAAGAGTAATTTCAGCAACAGTATATTTTACAGTAATATCGCCGATTGCGATTTCTTCCTTTTTCTCAATCTCAACGTCGGAAATATAGCTGTTATAGAGGTCAACATATTTTACAACAAGAGATTCGAGTTCATCGGGAGTGATAATGGATTCTATATCATAGAGATTTGTTGAAAGTGAAGAATAGGATGCTCCTATCATCTCCTCTGTATTCTCGCCGTTGGAAGCCATAATCCACTGGTCAGAAAGACCTGTGATTTTAAAGAATAAGTTTGCAGCGTCGTAATCGCCAGCCATGTCAAGATTAATTATATTTTCACCATTAAGAGCTGCGAAAACACTTCCGTTTACAGTTTTGTCCTTGACCTTTAAATTTACACCAAGAGTAACTTCTTTAAGGTCACTGAGGATTGTACCCTCTTCAATACCGCTTTCAGCCATAGCCTCGCTGAGCATATCAGAAGCTTCATCGCTGAGAGCGAATTTAGCAGTTACATCAGCAGTCTGTCCCTTTTTCTGCTCTTCAAGGTATGTGCGGTAGCCTTCTGCAACCTGTGAAGCAAGCTCATCTGTATTCTTTTCAGTAACCCATGTATAATAGTTTGCAGGCTTGCTGATTGTAAGTTTAACCTGATTCTTTACTAAATCAGAAAAATTGTAAGCAGCCACACCGCCGCCCACAGCAACTGCAAGAACACCTGCTGTAACGCCGCCAACAACAGCGCCCTTACGTTTTTTTGCAGGTTCAACACCTGATACAACGTCTCCGTTGTTATAATTGAAATCCATATCCGCCATAATAATACTCCTTTTCATGATTCGTGGGGGATTCCCCATTTTGTTTTTGAAACGTACTGCAATAATATATGATAATTATATACCGCAATGTGCGTTTCAGCGTATATAAACTATATCACAAAAAAACACAAATGTCAAGGAAAAAAACGAAATTTTTACCAATTTGTAACTCTTTGAAAAAATTTCAAAAACTAAGAAAAAGTGAGAAAAAAAGAGATAAATTGAAAAAAATACCTGAAAACACTTCAAAACGTCGAAAAACGACATTTGAAGTTCATATGAACTTGTGGTATAATCATATCATCACATGAAAGAGAGGTGCGAACATGAATCGAATGATTCCGGGAACATCAATAGGCTATTCCGAGATTGGCAGAAATGCAGCTTTCTCTTTGGTGTCACCTATCCTTGAAGCTACAGGAGGTATTACACTTTCTCAGCTTTCAAAGCTTACTGTTATGGAGGGTTCAACCATTCAGAACTGGATAAAGCGCGGGTGGGTTTCATCTCCTAAGAGTAAAAAGTATTCGGAGAAACAGGTTGTCCGCATAATCCTCATAAATATGTTAAAGGGCGCTATGAAGCTTGAGCAGATTGCAAATCTTATGACATATATAAATGGTGATGTGGAAGATACCTCAGATGATATTATAGATGATGTGACACTTTATAATATCCTTTGCAGAATAATTTTTACAGCTGAGGATGAAGGTGCTTTTGAACCGCATATGGTGAGAGACCTTATAGACCGCGAGCTTGAAAAATGTGCAGCAAATTATCTTGTATCCGGAGAAGAAAAGCTCCGCAAGGCAATGTACATTATGGTAATGGCTTACAGAAGCAGCTATCTTAAATCTGAAATGGAAAAGGAAATAGCTGAAATTCGAATATGATGTGGGAATTGAGGGATTTATGATGAATGAAAGGGTAGATAGTTTAAGATACACCGAGGAAGATATGGTTAAGGGATTATGTATCGGAATCGGTTTCGGGGTTGCAGTTGGCTGTCTTATTCTTGGAAGTATGCCCATGGGGTTATGTTTGGGTATAAGTCTTGGTTCGGCAGTCGGTGCAGTATCAGGACTGATAAAAGATAAAAAGTCCGCAGACAAAGAGGAATTGGGGGAGCTGAAATAACGGCTTTAATATAGGGATTATAGAGGATTTGCAATTGCGAGACGATTGGGGAATCGTTTCAGCACGTATGAAAAGGGGAATATTTTAACGAAAGAGGTGACTATCATGGCAAAGGAAAAAAGATTTATTGAGGTACACAAGGAAAATGGCTTCGGAGAGGTTTTTATAGTATTCATTGATAAAGCTACAGGTGTGAATTACTTATTCCGTACAGCAGGTTATGCAGGTGGACTTACACCGCTTCTTGACAAGGACGGTAAGCCTGTTATAACTCCACCAGAGGAACTGGAGAAACTTGATTAAGCATAATATATAGGGATTATCAAGGATTTCAATTGCGGAGCGATAGGGGAATCGTTCCGCAGAAAAAGTGGTATTTATAAACTTCAATCAGCAATTTATTAAAAGGGTACATTGGCAGTTACACATAGATTTACAGGGGTAAATTACATTTTTCATCAGGAGAAAAGTTATGGGAACATTTCAGGAAATCAGAAAAGACGGTACAGTTAAGAAAAGTGGTACAGGTAAAATTGTAGGCGGATGTATTGCGGCAGGTGCAGCAATTATCCTGCTGACAAGCTCATTTACAATCGTTCCGGCAGGTCATACAGGTGTTATACTCACTCTCGGCAAGGTATCAAATTCAGCATATTCCGAGGGATTCCACCTTAAAGTGCCTTTTATACAGGACGTGGAGAATATGTCCAACAAGATTCAGGTGTATGAAACACCTGCTTCGGCGGTATCAAAGGACCTGCAGACAGTAAGTTCCAACATAGCTGTAAACTACAGACTTGTATCTGACAAGGCGGCTGAAATGTATCAGAACGTAGGTACAGATTATCAGACAGTACTCATCGCTCCCGTTGTACAGGAGTGTATGAAATCGGCAACTGCAAAATATACCGCAGAACAGCTTATCACAGAGCGTACAGCAGTAGGTGATGAAATAAAGGCTGCTCTTGACACAAAGCTTAACGGCTACGGTATTTACATAGAGAAATTCAACATTGTAAACTTTGACTTCTCTGCGGAGTTCAATACCGCTATCGAAGCAAAGCAGGTAGCAGAGCAGAATCTGCTTAAAACAAAGACAGAACAGGAGCAGGCAATAACTATTGCCGAAGCTCAGGCAAAACAGAAAGTCATTGCAGCAGAGGCAAATGCCAATGCTATCCTTGCAGAAGCTGAGGCTCAGGCTGAGGCTAACAGACTTCTTGAAGCTTCTCTTTCCGATAAGGTTATTGCTTACGAGCAGATAACAAAGTGGAATGGTGAGATGCCTAAGGTTGTCAGCGGTGACAGCAACGGTATGCTTATAAATATAGACCCTGAGGATTTAGGCGGTTCGACGAGCAGTTATGTTCCTCCCGTACAGCCTGCAACTCAGAGCGAGGAATAATTAATGCGTAATTTTGTGGCGTCTGCCTTTGGCATAAAAATGATATAACGACTTTGGGGAAAGTCTTATATAACGACATAATTAAGTGACGGAGGAGATTTATGATATGGGGATATCTGGGAATCTCAGGGGTTGACATAATCAAGTGACATAAGGGGTAAAGGTATAGGCGTTATTGGGGAATAACGCTAGGCTAAAGGCTTAAAAAGGGTAATGATATAGGAACTATTGGGGAAACCAAGTGACAATCAAGGCAGGCTCAGGGGTGAGACTTGCAAGACAATAAATATAGAAAAGGGTAAATGGGAAATGATATGGGACTTTTGGGAAAGTCTTATAAACAGTAGAAAAAAGGATTTAAGATACAGGGATTATTGGGGAATCTCAGGGGTTGACATAATTAAGCGACATAAGGGGTAAAGATATAGGCGTTATTGGGGAATAACGCAAAACAGGGGAATGATATAGGAACTATTGGAGAAAAAGCCTGACATCTTTTCGGTGTCAGGCTTTTTTGCTGTTGCAAAAAAAGAGATACCCGAAGCCGAGTATCTCTTTTGTTTATTTCTGAAGATATTCACGCACAAGCACCTGTAACAGCTCATCGCGGTCAATGCGGCGGATAAGACTTCTTGCATTGTTATAGGTGGTTATGTAGGTGGGGTCCTCTGAAAGAATATAACCTACAATCTGATTTATCGGATTATAGCCCTTTTCGACAAGAGCGTCATAAATCGCAGTGAGATTTTTTTTCAGTTCAGCTTCCTTGTCCTCGTTCACGCTGAAAGTCATTGTCTGGTCAAACATTTTAAACAGCCCTCCTGTCAGAATTTAAGGATAAGTTTCCTTATTAATATATTATAACTCAAAACAAGAAATAATGCAAGAGATATCGAATTATTTTACAATTTGTCTATATTTTGAATTGAAATTCTCTTGAAGCTATGTATGGACACGGCTGACCGTGTCCTTGAAAAAGGGGATTAACAGCAGCCTGTACGCTTTACAAAGCTGTTGCAGTCTGTACACTCGGGTACAGTGGGATTGGATTCGTGAGTACCAACGGAAATACAGCCAAGTGAGCAGTAGTTCTCTGTTACCATGTTGTACTTGCACTGTGATACAGTACACTTGATTGAATCGTTTTTCTGCATGTTATTCATATCTGACATAATGAACAACTCCTTTTCTTTTTGAGTTCTCTTTTTTGCTTCATGAGCAATAATATTATTGGTCTGAAAATCAGATAATATTCACGTATAAAAAAATTATTGAGTGAGATAATATATACAAACCAAAATAGCAAAAGGAGTATTTATGTCAATTATTCTGCTTCGTTCTATTATATTATACATTATCGTTGTATCTGCTGTGCGGCTTATGGGAAAACGTCAGCTTGGCGAATTACAGCCCTCTGAGCTTGTTATAACCATACTCATTTCTAACATTGCAACTCTGCCTCTGGAGGACACTGATATACCTCTTATAATAGGTATAACTCCAATACTTGCTCTTGTCTGCTACGAGGTATTTGTTTCGTGGCTGATTCTGCGCCTGCCATTTTTCAGAAAAATAATGTACGGCAGTTCTAAAATCATTATAAGCAACGGAAAAATAAACCGAAAAGTTCTTCGCGAGCTCAGACTTTCTACCGACGATATCATGACAGCCATGAGAACTCAGCAGATTTTCGATATTTCTGAGGTGCAATTTGCCATTGTGGAGACTACAGGCAGTATATCCATAATGAAAAAACAGTCAAAGGATACTCCTGCAAGGGAGGATATTGGACTATCTCCCGTTTCAGCCGATCCGCCGCAGGTTGTGGTGTCCGACGGAAAGCCTCTCCCTGTAACGCTGAAATCTATGGGATATAATGAAAAATTTGTGGAAAACTGGGCGAAAAAGGCAGGCATAAGCGTTACTGATATATTTATTATGACCGCTGACGGACAGGGAAATATATTTATCGCTCCGAAAGCAGAGAAAATGACACCATATATAGCCAACGGACAGGAGAAACAGCAATGACAAGACTTAAAATAAGCATATTTATAATACTACTGCTCACAGGTACAAGCATCTTTCAAGGCTGGTGGATTGACAAAAACTGCAATTCCTTAATGGAGCTTTCAGGTTATGCTGAGGAGCTTTTTCAAAATGGCAATACCGAAAAAGCCGCTGAAATCACGGAAAAGCTGAATCAGAAATGGGAGCATTTTCGCAAGGGAGCTTCTGTTTTCGTGCGGAATAACAAGCTGACGGAGCTTGACCGCCTTTTTGCCCGTATTCATCATCTTACAGAAAAAGAAAGCGAGGAGCTTCCTGCTGAACTCAATGAGCTCTATCATCTCCTTGATTTGCTGAAAAACGGAGAGATTCCAAGGGTTACAAGTGTGTTTTGATGGAAATGAAAATGGAGCAGTTTTGTGACTGCTCCATTTATGTTATGTCTTTTTCATTTCTAAAAGGCTTTCTGCTTAAAAGCCCGTCAATATGTTCAAATAGGTCAGATTTGATTGGATTTCCCATTGGACTTAAAAGAAAATCAATTCCTTCTCTGCGCGCTTGTTTAGCTGCTGGAACAAAATCGCTGTCACCTGATACAAGTATAATCTGGTCTACTTGTTTTTTGAATGCAAGGGATGAAATGTCAACCCCTATACGCATATCTACACCTTTTTGTTCAAGATTCATTGCTATATCTTTTTCCGTTATATCTTCAACTTTAATTGTGCCGTTCATCAATTTTTTAAAAGCCTCATATTTCAGATTATAAACAACTTGTTCTTCGCTAAGTCGTCCCATTCTAAGAGCAACTTTTCTCAGTTTTTTCAATTCATTATAAAACTCCATTGTCCATTTGTAGTCATCGGTTTGTTTTAAACTGAAAGATTTCTTAGTGATAGGATTGTAAACGCTTTTATCTATCGGAGGACAGTCATAATAAAAAATCCGATATAATTGCCTGTTTTCTCTGTCATCAGAAAGAAGACGCAGACAATATTCAAATAGTTCTTTTGCTCGTTCAGAAGGTTCTTTTGCCCCTGTATAATAAAACGCTCTTTTTCTATAGAATGCACCGTCAATAAGTATTGCGGTTTTCATTTCATACCTATGTTTTTCTGTACAATTTCTTTTTTCAGACATATCAATCACCTTTAAAACAAAAAGCTCTTAGTCTCGTAAAGCCCCGTATGGTGGGGAAACTACTGCTAAGAGCTCACTATCGTTACATTGTAGTTGTTTTACTACAATAATATTATATTATATTTCACAAAAAAAATCCATTTGCATTTTATACAAATATTTGCTTTTGATTTTGTAAGTTTTCATATTTTTATGTTTAACAATTACATACAAAATACATCATGAAATTATTCACACATTATATATTGACAAATCCCTCTGAAAATGGTAATATATAATTAACAGGGTGTATATTGTTTCAAGGAACGGATTATCTTGAAACTTAAATCAAAAATCCGCACCCAAAAGAGAGGGAATCTATCATGAAGAAATTAACTAAGGCTATTGCGGCATTTGCCTCCGCAGCAGCCATGGCTCTGACAGCTACAGCTTCTGTTATGCCTATGGATTATAACAAGCTCACTGTTGCCAATGCCGTGGACACAAACAATGATGACTGGCTTCACGCTGAGGGCAGCCGTCTCTATGACATGAACGGCAATGAAGTATGGCTCACAGGTGCAAACTGGTTCGGCTTCAACTGCTCCGAGAACTGCGTTCACTATCTCTGGAGTGCTGATGTTGATGATGTTCTCCGTGAGACAGCTGACAGAGGTATCAACGTTATCCGTTTCCCCATTTCCACAGAGCTTCTCGTTTCATGGATGGAGGGAAAACCCAACCCCGTTTCAAGCGTATCCGGTAACGCTGACCCTGCATTCACTATCAATCCCGACTTCGTTCTTGAGGACGGCAAGACGCTTAAGGATTCAATGCAGATTTTTGATATCATCATGCAGAAGTGCAAGAAGTACGGTATCAAAGCATTTATCGATATCCACAGCCCTCACTCCGACAACTCAGGTCATAACTATAATCTGTGGTACGGTAAGGCTGGTGTAACAACTGAGATATGGATTGAAACTCTTGTATGGCTTGCTGATAAGTACAAGAATGACGATACACTCATCGGCTACGACCTCAAAAACGAGCCTCATGGTAAGGGCCCCGAGGGCTCAGAAGCTGCAAAGTGGGACGGCTCTAAAGACGAGAATAACTGGGCTTATGCCGCTACAAGATGCGCAGAGGCTATCCTCGATGTAAACCCCAATGCGCTTATCTTTGTAGAGGGCGTTGAGCAGTCCATGAGCGGCGCTATGGAGGGCGACTACTGGGGTATGCCTGACAGACGTGACAACTCACCTTATATTGGCGCATGGTGGGGCGGTAACTTCCGCGGCGCAAGAGAATATCCTATCGTTCCAAAGCAGGGTACAAGCCAGATTGTTTATTCTCCCCACGACTACGGTCCGTCAGTTTATGCTCAGACATGGTTCGATAAGGACTTCACAGAGCAGACGCTCCTTGACGACTACTGGTACGATACATGGGCTTGGATTAACGCAGAAGATGTTGCTCCTCAGCTTATCGGCGAATGGGGCGGACATATGGAGGGTGATAACCTGAAATGGATGCTTCTCCTCCGTGATTACATGATTAAGAATCACATCAGCCATACATTCTGGTGTCTGAACACAAACTCAGGCGATACAGGAGGTCTCTGGGACAGCCTTGGCTTCCAGCAGGGTTCAGGTACAACAATCGACTGGAACGAGCCTAAGTACGAGATGTTTGAGGAATCCCTCTGGCAGACTTTAAGCTCAGGCAAGTACATCGGTCTTGACCACGAGGTTGCTCTCGGTGCAAACGGTATCTCTCTTGGCGATTTCTATGCAAACTATGCAAACAGTGAGGGAAGCAACCTTGACGGCGGCAAAAAAGGCTCAAACAGCGGAAATCCAGTAACTCCAAAGCCTCCCGTATCAACAGAAAAGCCTGCTGAAACAACTACAACAAAGCCTGTTACTACAACAGAAAAGCCTGCTGAAACAACTACAACAAAGCCTGCAACAACCACAACTAAGCCTGCTACAACTACAACAAAGCCTGCACCTACAACAACGAAACCTGTAGTTACAACTACAGAAGAACCTAAAAAGCCTGTTGTAACAACTATAGCCAGTAGTGATTCTGTTACTCTTATCGGCGACGCTAATATGGACGGTAAAGTCACGATAGCCGATTCAACAGCTATTCTCCAGTCTCTCGGAAATCCCGATAAATATGGACTTTCTGCTGAGGGTGCTGCAAATGCTGATTGTTTCAATCCCGGAAGCGGTATAACAACAGCTGACGCGCTGACAATCCAGAAATACGACGCTAAGCTTGTTTCAAAATTACCTGTAGAAGAATAATTCTTACAAAATCCTCGAGGGCAATGCTTTCGGGGATTTTTTCTATGCTGATTTTCAAGAAGTCCAAGAAGTCCGCTTTGCACACACATGTACTCTTGAACCTCTTGAACCTCTTGCTTTAACTGACTAAAGTAAAACCTTTAGCCATTAGCTTGTAGGGGCTGCCTTTGGCAGTCCGTGGGCGGTACGTCGTTTCTGTTCATCATCTTTATCTACTAACATTTTAGGGATTGATATAATAATGAAGAATTATAAATGCAGATAATAAATATTAATATCTCTATTTTCAATTATAAATATTATATAAAAAGCATGGCACACAGAAATGTGCCCTTACAGGCTTCGCTTTAACCGAGTAAAGCAAGAGGTTCAAGAGGTTCAAGGGTACATGTGTGTGCAAAGCGGACTTCTTGGACTTCTTGAAATTATTATCAGCCGTTAGCTGATATTATACTCCCAAAAGCTAAAGGCTTTACTTTAGTCAGTTAAAGCAAGAGGTTCAAGAGGTTCAAGGGTACATGTGTGTGCAAAGCGGACTTCTTGGACTTCTTGAATTATTTGATTATATATATAACAAAAGAGGGCAGATATTATCCGCCCTCTCAAAATAATTATGCATTAAATTAAAGTGCTGTCTTTTCCTCGAGGAATTTAACAAGGTCGTCAATAGCAACACGCTGCTGCTCCATTGTATCACGGTCACGAACTGTTACACAGTTATCCTTTTCGATTGTGTCAAAGTCAACAGTGATACAGAAAGGAGTACCGATTTCGTCCTCACGGCGATATCTCTTACCGATAGTACCTGTTTCGTCGAAATCACACATAAACTTCTTGGAGAGCATTTCATAAACTTCCTCAGCCTTGGGAGTGAGCTTCTTAACAAGGGGAAGCACTGCACACTTATAAGGAGCAAGAGCAGGATGCAGACGCATAACTGTACGTGTCTCTTTCTTCTCGTTGCCGTTTTTGTCAGTGGAAATGAGTTCTTCCTCGTCGTAAGCCTCAGTAACAACGGAGAGGAAAAGTCTCTCAACGCCAAGAGATGGCTCGATAACGTAAGGAATATACTTCTCGTTTGTTTCGGGGTCAAAGTATTCAAGGGACTTGCCGCTTGTGTTGATATGCTGTGTAAGGTCGTAGTCAGTTCTGTCAGCTACGCCCCAGAGCTCGCCCCAGCCGAATGGGAAGAGATACTCAAAGTCTGTAGTAGCCTTAGAGTAGAAGCAAAGCTCCTCAGGGTCGTGGTCGCGGAGACGGATATTCTCCTCTTTCAGACCGATAGTAAGGAGGAAGTCCTTACAGAAACCTCTCCAGTAGTTGAACCATTCAAGGTCAGTACCGGGCTTGCAGAAGAATTCAAGCTCCATCTGCTCGAACTCACGTACACGGAAAATGAAGTTGCCGGGAGTAATCTCGTTTCTGAAAGATTTACCAATCTGAGCAACGCCGAAAGGTACCTTTTTACGTGTTGTACGCTGGATATTAGCGAAGTTTACAAAGATACCCTGTGCTGTCTCGGGACGGAGATACAGCTCGGATTTGTTATCCTCAGTAACGCCCTGGAAAGTCTTGAACATAAGGTTAAACTGACGGATATCTGTGAAATTCTTCTTACCGCAGTTGGGGCATACGATATCTTTTTCGTTGATGTAGTCAGTCATCTGCTGATTTGTCCAGCCAGCCACGTTAGTGCCGTCGAAATCTTCAATAAGGTTGTCAGCACGGTGACGTGTCTTACACTCCTTACAGTCCATAAGAGGATCGGAGAATCCGCCGATATGTCCCGAAGCAACCCATGTCTGAGGGTTCATAAGGATAGCGGAGTCAAGACCAACGTTGTACTTGTTTTCCTGCACGAACTTTTTCAGCCATGCGTTCTTTATATTATTTTTCAGCAGAACACCGAGAGGACCGTAATCCCATGTGTTAGCAAGTCCGCCGTAAATTTCTGAGCCCGGATATACATAACCCTTGGATTTACAAAGGTCAACGATTTTATCCATTACTTTTTCGTTATTTTTAAGCATAATTCTATTCTCCTTCTGGAAATAATCATCTATTCTATTTTACAGCATATCGGCGGATTTGTCAAGGGTTTTTGGAAAAAAGCAATTGCATCGCAAATGCAGCCGTTAGATGTTAGCCTATAGCGTAGGGGCGGATATTATCCGCCCGCAATTTCGGAATAAAATTCAGTTTTTTTATAAAAGCTAATGGCTATAGGTTAAAGGTTGATTTTAATGATAAACGATAAATTTTTATCGGTAAAATCACACAAACAAGCCCTGTAAAATATACGTCAACATTGTGCAAACATATAATATTTAATGATAAACATTAAATAACCATTGACAAACGTAAATTCTTGTGGTATTATATAATCACGGAAAGGGGAACGGGAAAAGCTTCCCCGAAATGAAACTAATGAGCGCTTACAAAGTTTCGACTAGCTTTTAAAAAATTATTGGAGGGTTTATTTATGAACAGCACAAAAAATATTGACTATGTAAAGAGAATCAACACACTTGGCAAGGTGAGCAAAATTATCCTGATGATTATGCGTATAGTATGCATTATAGGTGTCATTGCTGCTATTGTGGGCGGTATCATTGTACTGGCTACTGTACCAAAAGACAGCACTGCAATAACATCAAAAGGAAATGCAGCATTTGAATTAATCGTTGATACCAACAAGCTCCCGAGCTATGTTTCCGCTTATTCTGACGACGAGGACAACACAAATGCAAAATTCAGAGTTTTCGGCACGGAAATAGCTATAAAAGATACTGTTACCGATAATGACGGCGTTGAAAAATATACAGTTGAAGCTTATTTCGATTCTCCCAACAGCACATTATTCAAGTATGGTCTGGCTGGTACGTGCTTCGGTGCGGCTTTATACATTACATTTACACTTATTGTTGTAATTTTCGCAGGAAAGCTTGCAAAGGCTCTTGAAGTTTGTCAGTCACCCTTTGAGGAAAGTGTCACAAAGGCTATGAAGCACTTTGCATTTTCACTTATTCCTGCGGTGCTTACGTATATAACACAGGGTTCTATAAATCTCACAATGGTGCTCATTATCATTGCAGTTATTATTTTCTCTTATATTTTCAGCTACGGTGCAAAATTACAGCAGGAATCAGACGAAACGCTTTAAGGAGGGGGAAATATGTCGATTATACTGAGACTTGACAGAGTAATGGCAGACAGAAAAATCAGCCTTAACGAGCTGAGTGACCGTGTGGGTGTAAGCAACGTAAACCTCTCAAAGCTTAAAACGGGCAAGGTTAGCGCAATCCGCTTTTCCACTCTCAACGCTATATGCAAGGCGCTTTCCTGTCAGCCGGGGGATATACTGGAATTTATCGATGATGACGAGGATATGGATAATGCGTAATTCGTAATTCGTAATGCGTAATTATTTAAGAGCCGTCGGCTTTTAGCTGGCGGCTTTTGTTCTGCCTGAATGCAAAACAAATTTCAAAAATCTCTTGTAAAAAAAGAAATTATGTGATATAATATATAAGGATAAGTATTCCACAAACTTAAAGAAAAGGTGGTGCGGTTATGAGTTCCGACCCTTATGGGAACAGTATGAATAGTATGTTTATGGGATATATATCGCACCGTTGTATCTGCCGTTAAAGCTGATTCTCCGTGCCTGTATATCTCAGTAACAGGCGAAAGGAGGAATGTCTGCATTGCAGGCTAAGCTTTGCTATGATCAATTTTTATACTTATGTAAACGGCAAAATGTCCCTGACAGATAAGTTCACAGAGGGCTGCTGGGTTTCTGTTGTAAGCCCTACTCCACAGGAAATCAAGGAGCTTATCGAGGATTACGGCATTGACAGCGGTTTCGTTAAATCCTCATTGGACGAAGAGGAATCCTCACGTATTGAGCGCGAGGACGACCAGACACTTATTATCATTGATACCCCTGTATCCTCCACCGACAAGGACGATACAAAGATTTTCTACACTATGCCTATGGGTATTATAATTACAGAAACAAATGTGTTTACTGTATCTCTCCACAATGCCCAGATTATCGAGGAGGCTGTCCGCGGTACTATCCGCAATCTCCGTCCCGAATTCAAGACGAGATTTGTTTTACAGCTTCTGCTGCGTATTGCCGCAATGTTCCTGTACTACCTTAAACAAATCGATAAAATTTCATCTTTGGCGGAACAACAGCTCCACAATGCTATGAAAAATGAGCTTCTTATGCAGCTTCTTGCTCTTGAAAAATCACTGGTTTACTTCTCCACCTCCCTCAAAGCAAACGAGGCGACTATCGAAAAGATTTTCCGCGGCAGAGTTGTAAAGCTCTATGACGAGGATCAGGATTTGCTTGAAGATGTTCTCATCGAGATGAAGCAGGCTATTGAAATGGCGAGTATATACACGGGAATCCTCTCCAGTATGACGGGGAATTTTTCGTCGGTTATCTCCAACAACCTCAATATCGTCATGTGGCGCTTAACTATTGTCACCATTATTATGCAGATTCCCAATATGATTTTCGGCTTCTACGGTATGAATACCGCAGGGCTGCCCATTCCGTACACCTGGTTTCCCAGTGCGCTGGCGGTGGCTGTGACGGCAATTGCAGCGTTTATATTGTTGAAATGGAGAAAGAAATAAAATAAGAGAGGCGATATTTTTGGATTTAAATAATCTGAAACCAATTGAAGTATATCCTCCGGCCACTGAAAAAGAAATCGTACTTGCAGAACAAAAAATATCAAGAATTATTCCGCAGATATACAAGGATTTTCTGAAAATAACTAATGGTATGCTTCTCGATAACTGTGTGCTTTATGACACTGAAAGTATTGCTGAGATGTATAAAACCCATGAATTTTCAGAATATGCTCCAGATTATATCAGCGTTGGAAATGATAATGGTGACAGGGAAATTATAATAAAAGCTGAAAAAGACGCTGTTTTATGCGGACTTTTAGACGCAGGTTCAATCGGTACAGATGAGCCAGATTGGTTCGATTTTGCAGAATGGCTTGAAAATGGCTGTGAATTCATCGAAGAATCCGAAATTGACCTTGCACGAAAAGGAAAAATCTGTATTGTCAGAATTCCTGACGAAAAAACAAAGTTTTTAACCGAAGCAAAAAAAATATTCTCACTTACTGTAACGGCAGGCGAACTTATGAAAGGTGTAAAAACTTTGCCGTATACTATCGTGGAAGATATAACCGGTGCACGGGCTCAAAAATTAATAAATGAAACTTCTTTTCGTGAGTGTTATAAATTCTTATAACGCACGGCTGTGGCGGCGTTTATATTGTTGAAGTGGAGGAAGAAATAGTAGGATTATCCGCCAGCAATTTCAGAACGAAATTCAGCTTTCGGAAATTTCAAGGACACGGTTCGCCGTGTCCTTTTTGCGTAGGATTTAACTTGTGATATTACACAAAATTTATCAGCAGACTTTATAAAACTAACCAAACATATAACTAACCTCTTGACGATTAATTGATAATGTTGTATAATACATATATGGTTGTCCGCATTGGCAACCAATCATTTTACAATATTATTTAAAAAGGGGTAAAAAATTATGGTAAACGGAATTTGGAAAGCAGAGTATAACGGACATACTATTGAGATAGTCAATACTCTCTTTAAAGCCACACTTAAAATTGACGGAGTAGTGCAAGCTATATCAAAAGAATTCATAACTGGTTTATTTATGGCAAAATTGCCTGAAGGTGAAGATATAATAGCAGTTCTTGAATCCAAGTTTATTGAATTTGAATCACATTTATTAATTGGAAACAGAGTTGAATTACAAGCTGTTGATAGAGGAAACTGGAAAGCAGAATATAATGGACACACTATAATGATAAAAAATGGACTTACAAAAGCCATTATTGAAATTGATGGAGTTGAAACGGATAAAACAAGAAGCATGATAGACGGCATATTAAAGGGAAAGCTGCCTGAGGGTGAAGATGTAATGGCATTTCTCGATTCCGAGATGCTTGGTGTTGGTGCATATTTAATTGTCGGTAACGAAGTAAAAATGACAAAAGAAGAATCCTAAATAATCTTTTAGCAAATATACATTTTACAACATAATGATTTATAAGGACACGGTTCGCCGTGTCCTTTTCTTATGTAGGGATAATTTAATTTCGTAGCGAAATTGCGGGCGGATAATATCCGCCCCTACAGAAATTACGTAATATAGCCAATTGTGTAGGGGAAGGCGCCTTCGACGTCCCGTTGTACAAATATCAGTATACATAAGAAAAGACGGCAGGAAAAATTCCCACCGTCCATAAAAATTACGCATTACGCATTAAATAATCATCCTACAATTCCCGAACGTTCAATACCCTCGATGAAATGCTTCTGTAAGAATATATACATTATCAGCAGGGGAGTGATTGATATAAGACAGCCTGCCTCTTTCCAGACTATCTGCTCACGAGGGGATATATCCGCAGATACCGTATCAAAAAGCCTCCGTTTCAGCTCAGTATCAAGATTACGGAGCATAAGTGATATGGTTCGCGTATCAGTGAAAAACGTAGCGCTTACGTAATAGTCATTCCAGTACCACACCACTGAAAAGAGGAATACCGTAAGGAAAGCCGCCGCCGCGTTGGGTACCATAACCTGTACAAAGGTTCTGAATGGACCGCAGCCGTCGATGTATGCCGCGTCCTCCAGTTCCCGTGGCAGTCCCTTGAAAAACTGACGGAATATGAGTATCATAAGTCCTGCCCTTATTCCGTTGCCCGTCAGGGCAGGGAGATACATGGTAAACATGGTATCTATGAGATTAATAGAAAATTCGCCTATACCGAAGTTTCTGAATTGTGAGTACAGAGGCAGGGCGATAATCTGCGGCGGTACAAGAATCATCATTATCACAACCGCAAACAGCAGATTCCGTCCGCGGAATTTAAACCGTGCAAATCCGTAGCCCGTCACCGCGCAGGATATCACCTGCACCAGAGCACATCCAACATTGAGAAACAGCGTTGTTATAAGGGTTTGCGGAAATCCCATTGCGTCAAGGGTTTCTTTCAGCACATTCAGCGTGAAATTCCGCGGAATCCACATAACCGTGGGGTCGTTCATATCGCCTCTTTCGCGGAAAGTGCAGCTTACCATATAAATAAGAGGATAGAGAATTACAAAGCCAAGTCCGAAAAGTATGACAAAGCGGAAGAAGGGGAAAATTCTTTCAGCCGCTTCTTTTCGCCTGAGATATGTTATTTCAGCTTTTGACATGGTTTGCATACGTATGCGGCGAGCTTCTTTTTTGCTTATACTCTTATGCTCTTTCGGAGAATTATCCGCCATATTCCGCACCTCCTATTCTGTTTCATAGTAAATCATTTTATTTGCAATAAAAGTAACAATGCCTATAGCGGCGAGAATTATTCCGAAATAAAGCCATGCCATTGAGGAAATAATTCCGAATTCCCAGTCATCGCGGAGAGCAAGTATTCGCTTCATTACAGCGTTTGTGGGATTTGTAAAGGAATCAATGACAGTGAATATAAAATTCACCAGTATAAATGGGCTGACATAGGGGAATGTGATTTTCCAGAAGTATTCCCAAGCCGTAGCGCCCTCCAGCTGAGCCGCTTCCCTTGCTGATGTGGGAATTGTCTGCAAAGCCGCAAGGAAAAGGAGAATCTGTATGCCGCTTGACCATACGATTCCGAAAATATTGTCAGAGATAGTGGAAATCATTGCGCCCATATCCTCGCTGATGCCGTAGATTCCCAAGAATTGCAGTAATTCACCAACCATATTAGTTGAAAACATAGTTGAAAACTGTCCCGCCCCTGTATTGCCCGTAGAGCTGATATCACCGCTGATAATGGCGTAAACAGGGCCTGTTGCAATTATTACAGGGAGAAAGAATATAGCTCTTGCAAGGGCTCTGCCGCGGAATTTCTGATTGAGAATAACCGCGATAAACAGGGAAAATATTACAATCAGCGGAGTTTTCCACAGGGTTTCCAGAAGTGTTGATTTCAGACATTCTGTATATTTCGGGTCAGTGGTAAGGGAATATACAAAGTTTTCAAATCCCACCCATTCCAGCGTAGAATTTCCCGTATCTATGGTAACATCGCAGAAAGACCAGATAAAAGAGGTCAAAAGGGGTACAAGGAAGAAAATCACCGTTCCCACAAGCCATACGCCAATAAAGCCGTAGCCATAGAGTGCCTTTCTTTTTTCGTAGGAGATACGGGAGGATTTTTTATTATTTTTCATCGCAGACCGTAGCCTCCCTCCCTGATTGCTCCGAGGTCAATAAGCTGACCGTTGAAATCTATGGTTTTTTCTTCAAGGTCAGATTTTATAACCGTACCGTTGGAATATGAAACAGTAATGAAATTTCCGTCCCGTTTCGTTTCATAGCCTGTTATGAAAGCCTCTGAAATATCGGAATATATGGGTTTAAGCAGCTCGTATTCTTCAGCGGCAGGTATAATCTGATTTTCATAATTGGCGTAGAAATATACATCGAATTCCGTATCTTTCAGCTCGCTTGTTTTTTCGTAGAGCATATCGTAGTTGAGGTAACTGCCCGTAGCCGCCGCTTTGAGAATCAGAGTATCAGGGTCGGTATTGCCGTTGACAGCCGTCGTGGAATATGGCACAATTCCGTGGAAAACCATTTGATAAAAGGGTATATCCTCGTTGAATATATCAAATCTGCTTGAACTGAGAGGAACATTGGTTATATGGCTTGCATAGGGAACAGCATAAGCATTTGCGGTATCTGCAAGTATGCCATTGTCAAGCTTTTCCGACAGTATCTCATATCCCTCAACAGCGAGTTTTTTTGCATCAGCACGGGATATTTCCTTTTTGCCGTAGTCGCCGTAAAGGGACGATGTGAGATTCCCCATACATACCCCTGATAAGCCTGCCTTGCTGTAGCTTTTCGCAATATCGCCGAAAACATCACTGTAATAGTGCGGCGAAAGCAGGGACATATTATCCTTGAAGCCGTCGGGGATATCATATGCGCGGTCATAGCTGACAATACGCGAATATGAGCCGGATATGCGCACACAGGTATTATTTATGGAATTATATCCGTTTCCTGAATAAAAATCGCGGTTGTCGGATATGGGATAAAGCTCATAGCCGTTATCATCAATAAAATCCGTAAGTGCGGAAAAATCCGTTTTTCCTCCAAGGGTATCAGAGGGGTAAGCTGATGTATCAACCTTGTTTTCGATTCCGTCATCTGTCCAGTTTTTGTAGGATACAACAATATCCTCAACGCCGCTTTCGGTAAGGTCATTGAGTATTTCCAACCCCTGCCCGAAGCTTGTAACGGGGGATTTCATAGTTACGGGTATACCGAAAACAGCCTTTTTCATCTGCACTCCGCCGTAAAGGGAGACATACACGGGATTCTGTCCCGATTCTGTTTTTTTCGTCAATCCCTTTTCTTCTGTAAGGTATCGGCGGTATCTTTCAGCAACATGGGTATAATCCGCATTTTCAGCAGATATGGGGTAATATCGCAGTTCGATATCGTCAGTTTTTATATCGCCTGTTTCGAATACAGTAAATTTATCGTTGCTGCCCGACATATAGAAAGTATCTGTACCGCGTAGAGTGAAGCTGAATCCGCACATATTATAGCTGCTGTTGGACTGCTCCGACACGCTGACGGAAAGCTTTGCGTTGGTATCGCCCTTTTCAGCGATTACCAGCATAGCGTTATCCTCCTTGACTATGGCATACATAGGGAGATATATCTGCTCCGTAACAGCGCCCTTGTGAGTGGGAACAGCAGTGATATCTCTGCCGTAGACATTCTGGGAATATGCGTCGGATTCTGTAGTTTTTTTATTGTTGAAGCGCACCAGAGCGCCGCAGCCGTCGGGAATTATGAAATAGCCGTTTTCGGACATATCCGCCGCCCCGAAGCTGTTCATTATATTCATTTCCGTGATGATATTTTCGTTGTCAGGCTCTTTTATGTCGCTGATTTTCAGCGTTGCTTTTATATAGTCGCTTTCAAGGGTATATTCCACAGGAATTTCAAATCCCTTTTTGTAGCTGTAGGTGACGCGCACACCGCCCTCGATATCCTTCACAGATATTTCGCAATCCTCCGTAGCAGAACGGAGATTTTCCGTGGAATGTTTTGAGGGAGTGCCATAGGTCAGCTTATTTGAGGAACAGAGCTCATTTATAAGCAGGGGAGTAGCCTTTTCATCCCGTGAAGCGCCGAGGGGAGCAGACCACCATATATAGCCTGTTTTCTTATTTTCGAGAGCAATGTTTCCGAGACGGTCATCAACAAGAAGTCGGAAATCAGCATTTTCAGCGCAAACGCGGGAAACTGTAATGACCTGTTTATTATCAGAGGTCAGCCAAACAAAGCCTTTTTTGTCATCGGTATAATATACGGCATTTCCATTCTCAATGCCGCTTTTTTTGTAGGCAAACAGGATATTTTTATAATCCGAATCCATAAGCTCCAGCGTTTTTCCGTCAAGGGAGCTGAAAAGGAAAGGATTGTCAATGGTAGAAATCACCTGACGTATACGCAGAGGCTTTGTCATATCCTCATTTACATAGAGAAGATACCGACCGCCGCCGCTGACATATATTTTCCCCTCGTCGCACTTATTGCTTTCGTCGAAATCCGCAAGGACTTTTTTGGATTTGCTGTCAACAGCCACAAAATCCCCGAGCTTTTTTATATCGCTGATTTTGTCGTCGAGAGCCTCCTGCGCAGGAGTATAATCAGATTTTTTATCGGGCTTTCCGCCGTTTTGTTCCCATATAATATTGTCAATATCCTTAGCCTTGAAGTATACGTCAACACCCTCAACAGTGCCGATTTTTTGCAGATATTCCGCAATATCCGCATAGGGCACATCGACCTTTTCAACAGATTCCGAAAGCTTTGCGGCAACGGAGGATTTTTCTCCCTCCTGTTCGGAAATTTCGCTATCAGGAGCAGGAATATCCTCATCGGCAAGGGAATTCCCCGTAACAGCAGAAGCCGAAACAGCAAGGAGGCAAAGGAGGAATATTTTCAGTTTTTTCTTCATATTCCACCGCCTTTCAGGACTTTACCCTGTAGGAAATCTCTGTGAACAGCGAGGAGAAGAATATAAACACATGCTGAATCAGGGAGAGAAGAAGTATAAGGAGAGCAAGCATAATCAGCATTGCCGCAATTGTCAGAATTATTGCAAGTATGGTCTTTCCCGCGGAATACTGATGAACTGATTTTATGGCTGAAAACAGGAGTATCACCGACCACCCTGTACCGATTATTGAAATCAGGGTAATGAAAATCTGCTCGTCCCGTATGAGAAAATGGGAGAGAAAGGTATTTATAAACATCTGCGCCACATAGGGAACAAGGGCATAAGCGCTGTAAATGCAGATATTTTTCATAGTGCCCTCGCCCTCAAGGAGAGTACATACAGCCCAGTTACCCATTGTCCACGCGCCGAATAATATGAAGCTTTTAACGATATATGGTACAACATTGAAAATTCTGTCATATGGGGTATAGAACTGGAAACCGTAAAGACGCTCATTTGCAATATTGGCAAGGAACAGCATAAATACAATAAAAAAAGCAATTTTCAGCGAGCCTGATTTTTTCCACCGCATATCCTCAAAGCCCTCAACGGGATGAGTTATTGCGTGAGATACCCACTGTGCAGGCGTTAAATCCAACATATGCTATTCCTCCTTTACTTTATTCTGCATAATTGATAGGTGGTATTAAATTAGCGAATATACTTTTTAATTCATCTACAGTTTCTGCTTTTTTCCATTCAGTCATTCCAGGTTGCCATACAAGGCTTTGTGCAGTGAGTTGACCGCTATTTGTCATATTAATTAAAGTATCAATATCAAAAGGTCCTGTCGGCTGTCCGTTTAAGGCAACGTGATATTTAATTGTTGGTATGGGGGGCGGAACTTTATTTGAAGCAGTTTGCTGATTTATTCCTGACATCATATTATTCATCATATTTGCCATGTTCTGCCCCACAGCACCACCAAGAGCCATTCCAGACATTATTGCTGCAGGGTTGAAACCTGTATTTCCGTTCCCACCGTTACCGAGGTTAATATCACTTGCACCATTTGCACCCATTTTCCCAAGAGCTTCAGCACCTGCGATGCCAACATTAGCTTGTGTTTCTGTCTGAAATGCGGCAAGGTTTGCACTTTGTGTCTGTTTGTGCTGTGCATACTGTGCTTCTTCTCTCTGTATGCGTAGTGTTTCAGCATAATTTTCAGATTCAATCCTCTGTTTATCGTGAATATTTTTTATATCTGCAATAGTCTTTGCTTCAACAGTTGCAGTTGTTACCCTTTGTGTAACCTCCATAAGTTTTGAATATCCGTTACTTGTCTTATCAATTTCAATTGCATTGATATCCACACCCGAAACCGTAACACCGAAATTTTCTTTAAGCCGTTTGCTAATATCAAGTTCAACGGCATTGTTAATAGTTGATATTTTATTCTCAATCTGAATGACAGGGATATTATTTGACACGGGAATATTAGCAACAATGTTTTTTACATAACGGCTTACAACGTCACGAATCTGTTTCTGAAAATCGTCAAGGTTAAAGCTGTTGAGTCTATGCATTTTTATAAATTCTTTGTAATCAGTAATTCTGAAACTTATTGTACCTCTGACTGCTACAGGAACACTGAAATCAGTAAATCGAGGGTCAAACACATCAAAAAATGGTACGGCAAATCTTGTTTGAATAATTTGGGCGAGGTTTATGAAATAAATTTCTGCTTGAAAAGGTGTTCCACCGTCATAAGCAATACCTACAATACTTGCAAGTACGGGAAGATTCTTTGTTTTAATAATCTTGTCAAAAGGACCAATAATATAATCTTGCGTATATTCACCTAATTGATGATAAACAAAAACAGCAACTTCTCCGTCTTTAACTCTTAAAGATGAACCACAACGTATCGCATTTTCACGATTTCTTTCTCCTTGCTTTGTTCCCTTTGGATGCCATTTCCATACAAGATAGGATGTTTCGTCACAACGTATTTCGTCCATAAGACCGTTTTTCTTGCTTTTATCGAATAAAGACATAATATTTCCCCTTTCAGTTTATTATTCTTTTTCTTTAAAGGTATGATAATAAATGATTATTTCTGCATCAGAAGATATGTATGTATCTTTTTCGTAATCTGTCCTGCCGTCAATTGTTACATCTTCAACCTGTCCGTCTTTAGTTATCCAACCTGTAACTAAATCATCAATTGGTGATAAGGTTATGTTCGTAAAGCCTTGTTGTAATAGTTTTTCTTTAACATCAGAGTAGTTGTTTTTAATAATATCTTTGTAATTAAAATTAACTTTAATTTTTCCTTGTGATAGTGCTTCTTTTTCATTTATAATATCTAATAGTGAATTCCGTATGTTGTCCCATTTTTTTTCTTCTTCTGATGACCAATTATCACTCAATATTAATTGATTGGCTTTAATTCGAGCGTTATCGTAATCTTCATTGTCTATATATTCTTCTATTTGTTTTACAGTGGATTCAAGTTTTTTTACTTTGTTGTTATGTTTAATCTCATCTAACATAAAAGGAAGAAAGCCCAGAAATATCATAAGTAATGATGTTCCAATAGCAAATAAATATTTAACCCCTTCTTTATGTTTATTAAAAAATTCATATTTCCGTTCTTTTTGTATATCTGCATATTGTCTTTTTTCTTTTTTTAAAAGATTCCGTTTATCATGTTTTTCTTTCTTTGCTTGTCTTAATTGTCGAGAATGTAATTCTTTTTGTTTTTGTTCTTGCATTATTTGAAATTTTTTTATATTGTTTTCAAAATACTCATATGACTTTTGAATTTCAGGTGAAGCACCAAACATTATTTTAGCTTTTTGATAAGCTCTTTCAAAAAGCATTTGCCAAGCTTGGGAAATTTCTTCTTGATAATTATCTACCATATTAGATGCAGATAAAGTCATCACTTCAATAATATCTTCTTTAGTATTAGGAATTGGAAAACTTCTAATATAGATTATTCTTTCATCGTCAGATTTTGCTTGAGATAATTTTTGAGATAATTCAAGCATGGAATTACTTGCTTTTGCATTACGAATTTCATATCCACAAAAGCTACATATAGGTTCGAATGAGCGCAATATTTCACCACAAGAAGGACATTGTATAAGTTTTCCAGCCCATTCTTGTTGTCTTGAAGTATTTGAATTACTATTAATTGGTGTACCACAAGCAAAACAGAATTTTGCTCCGTCGGGTAAATTTTGCCCACAATTCATACAAAATGGCATATGCTATTCCTCCTTTTCCACAATTTTTTCAGTTTTTGACGCTTTTTCAGCGGCAAGAGCAGCTTTTTTGTCCTTACGGCTTTTTATAGTGCCTGCAACGGCAATTGTGCTGAGGATAATCACAAGAATTATCAACTCAAAATTCTGCTTTATGAAGTCCATGCGATAACCCTCAAAAGCCTTGTCGTATATTTTACCTGCGTCCGCAATCTTAGCATATTCCATAGCTTCCTCGTAGTCACCCGAGCGGAGCTTTGCGGCGGCTACCCCAAGATATGCGCGGCGATAGTTTCCGTCACGTTCAAGGACTTCAAGCCATGGATTCAGCGCCTCCTCGTAGTATCCGCCATTGTGGAGCGCAGAAGCCTTATGGACGATTTTTCCGAAATCCGTTTCCTTGAAAATGGTAACGGTATTTTTCATGGTATCAGTTACATAGAGTCTTTCACCGCAGGATTCAAGAGCTGCCGGCTGTTTGAAGCCGCCCACCTGATCGGCATTTGTACCCACGATGAACAGCAGATTGCAGTCCTCGTCATACTGGAAAATACGTCCCATAGTGAGATCGAGGCAGTTTATATTTCCGTCCTCCGCAATGTCAATATCCACAATGGCAGAGGCAAGCAGTCTGTTCTGCGAAGTGTCGTACATGGGGGCGTAATCGCCGAAAACAGCTTCGTTATCGGCAAAAATATTTTTCCCTGCCGCATTTAGCTTTTTCACTGTATCGGTACTCTGAGTTGAGGAAGATGTGCAGGTGAAGATGAAATCCCCGTCAATGTCAAAGCTTGTGATACCCGAGGGGACGTTTCGGGTACGTCTTGCACGTTTTTCCTCGGACATGAAAAGTCCCGAAAAGTAGTCCCCGATTATTTCAGCAGTAGGCTGAACACGGTTAGCGCCGTAGAATCCCGTAAATTCGCCGTCAGGGGAGAACATAGCCGCGCCTGTAGTAATATTATTCAGCACGACATAAACATTTCCTGCCTTGTCAGCGATAACGCGCTGAGGGTTGAATGTGCGGCGAGTGTCGTATATTTCGGAATCAGGCTTTGTTATTTCTCTTACAACATAGCCTGCAAGGTCAGCTACAAGCACACGGGAATTTTCCGTATCTGCGATATATATAAGCTGATTTTCCTCGGAGATGAATATTCCCGAGGGCTTTTTCAGCTGAGTTCTTGAACCGTCGGGCATTATGAAGCTTTCGTACACCTTTACAGCCTTGTCAAAATCGCTGTTTACGGCGATAATACGGTTATTTCCCGAATCGACGATATAGAAATTGCCGTCATGAGCGTAAAAGATATCCGACGGAAAATCCATTGCGCCAACGCCTAAGTCATATCCCGAAACCGAGCGTTCAGCGGTATATCCAGCCTGAGAGGGAACAGGTTCACCCCAGCGGTCGTAGTTATACACATCATAGGGTTCTTTTGCAGATGCTGAAAATACCGCGGTATATCCGCAAAAAATCAGTGAGAGAGCCGCCGATATGAATTTTTTCATACATTTTTTCATAGCGTCACCTCAATCCTTTATGCCCGAATGCGCCATAGTTTCGATAACATATTTCTGTGCAAGCATGAAAACTATGATAGGCGGGATAAGCATAAACACAGCCGCCGCCATGGCAACACCGGCACGGGCAAGTCCCGAAGCCGCCGCCTGAGATACGACGGTAGGCAGAGTTTTGTACTGCTCCTGAAACACCACGGAGCCTGCCTGAATATTCCAAGCTGCCTGAAAAGCGAAAATTATAAGCGTCATGAGAGCAGGCTTCTGATTTGGCATAACAATCTGCCAGCATATGCGGAAAAGTCCCGCGCCGTCAACCTTAGCGGCTTCAATCATGGAATCGGGAATCTGACTTATTGACTGACGCATGAGGAAAAGCCCCATAGGCGACGCTACAGCAGGAAGAATAAGCGCAAGAGGGTTATCAATTATTCCCATTTTCGACATAACGATATATTGCATGATGTAAATTACATTGCTCTGATAAAGCAGGGAAGTGACAATAATTCCGTTAATAAGCTTACTTCCGGGAAATCTGCATTTAGCAAGGACAAAAGCCGCCATAGAGGCGAAAAAGCATTGCAATACCGTAACAGAAACGGTTACAGCAACGGAGTTGAAAACATATCGCGAAAATGGCACACGATTGCTTTTAAGAGCGTCAAACATATCGCTGAAATTATCAAGAGTAGGTCTGAGAGTGTAAAGCTGAGGAGGAAAAATAAACAGTTCTTCCACAGGTTTCACTGCCATAACAATAGTGAGATAAATAGGCAGAAGCATAAAAAGTCCAAGTATTGCAAGAAAAAAACCTATAGCGATAGTACCGCCTTTTTTTCTGCCTGCCTGACGGTTTGTACCTTTTAATTTATCCGTGTTTTTCATGCTTCACCTTCTTTCACTAATTCTGTACGGGCACGGCGTGCCGTGTCTGTTACGCAATACACCTTTTTCTACTGAGATTTAATCCATATATTTTCCAAGAACCTTATTTATAATCTTATTGCATATAAACATGGCAAGGAAAAGAATCATACATATTGCCGAAGCATAGCCCATTTCGAAACGTACCCAGCCGTAGTCGTAGGCATGTGTCATAATTGTATGAGCTTTGTAGTCGGTGCTTGGGAATCCCACAAGATTCTGCGCCGCCGTGCCTGCGGTAAAAGAGCTTACAATCTGCATTACAGCGGCAAACATAAGCTGAGGGGCCATTGAGGGAATTACGATATATATGAGTTCCTGCCATTTGGTACGGATTCCCTCGATAGCCCCTGCCTCGTACATAGTGCGGTCGATATTCTGGAATCCTGCTCTCAGAGCGAGAAAGCCAGCGCCAAGGGATATCCACAGCTGAACGATTATACAGATTCCCAAAACATAACGGGAATCGGTCAGCCACTGAACAGGGGCATTTATAATGCCTAAATTCATAAGGAATGAATTTACATATCCGTTCATATCGCCGCTGAAAATAAGCTGCCAAACGGTGTAAACGTTTGCCATAGAGGGCGCGTAGAAAATCAGTGTAAATACGGTTTTCAGCTTAGGGTGAAGCTCATTTATAAGCCACGCGAGGAGAAAACACATAATATAGCTTACAGGGCCTGTAAACAAAGCGAATACAAGAGTTACGCGAATGGATTGGATAAATACCTTATCCGAAAGGAAAAGCGCGGTATAGTTGGAAAGTCCCACAAATTCGGGAGCTTGTGCCATGTTGAAATCCGTAAATCCCATAGGCAGAGACATAATAACAGGGATTATGGTAAATACGGTGAAAAACAGCATAAAAGGAGCAAGCATGGCATAGCAGGCTTTGTTTTTCTTCACGGAAAGCCACAGCTCTGCCTGTTTTTCTTTTTTTGTACGTTTGCCGATTTCTTCGGCTGTAAGATGTGCCATAGTTTCTCCTTTCGTTATTAATTGAGAATCAATTTGATTTTACATTTTTTGTAGGGACACGGCGTGCCGTGTCCGATAGTAAATCACCGTTTGAACAGAGAATATTTGTTTTTAATTCCCATATTTTTCAAGAGTTTTTCGTTTTCGTTCAATTTCATCATTTATATCACGGTTGTACCAAATCAGCGTATCACGGGGATTTTCCCTTTCGTTTACCGTTTCTCTGAAAGCGTTCATAATATTTCGAGTAACGGCATAAGAGGAGGGAATAACAGGGATTTCTACAAGCTCCGCCTGCTGAGCGTAGAGCCGCCGCAGCTCCTCCGCAGACCATGAAAGCTGAGAAAGCGCCTGAGTATTTGCGGTATCGAATCTGCCGAGAGTTCCAAGAAGTCCCTCTGTACGTGCGGCATATTCCGCCTGAGTTTCGGAAGATGTAAACCATTTTATAAATTGCCATGCATTTTCTGCATTTTCCACCTGCTTGAAGATTACAGCACCTGAGCCACTGGAGTTTGCGGCGTGGGATATAGTACCGTCAGCCTGTTCTGTTCCGGGGACGGGGCAGAAATCCCATAATCCCGTTATTTCCGGAGCCGCCGCAGAAAGCTGATTCGCAAAGGTATAATTTTGTATAACTATTGGGTATTCGCCTGTTCTGAATCGGCTGAAAGCGTCGTAATTCTGGTCGAAGCTGTATTGAGTATAGAAATCCGTCCATTCCTCAAAAGCCTGAACAGCTTCGATAGAATCAAAGGTTGATTCCGTCAAATCCTCGTTGTAGTAGTTCTGCCCTTTCTGGAGCAGGAGCATTGCAAAGGTATGTCCCGATTCAGTCGCAGGGGATATATTTGCAGGCGGCAGAACAAGTCCCACATTCATATAATTCCGCTGAATCGCAGGGAGCATATCAACAAGCTCCGTCCACGTTTCAGGGGGAGACGTAAAACCAAGCTCTGTCAGGACATCGGTTCTGTAGAACATCATAGGAAAGCTCTGGCTGACAGGGAGACCATAAGTTCCGCCATTGTACTGGTACGGGGTAAGCGCATTTTTCTGGAATTGAGTTACAGTTGAGTTGAATTCCGGAAACTGTGATATATCTACAAGCATATCACGGGCGGCAAGATTTACAGGGAATTCACCGCCGAGGAAAAGCGCCGCGTCAGGACCTTTTCCCGCAAGAGAGGCCTCCACAATGCCTCCTGTCACAAGATTTATGGATATGGGGATATTGTATTCGGGGATAAATTCATTTTCTGTCATTTCCTTGATAATCTGCGCCTGATCCCGTCCAAGAGCAACCCAGACCTCCACAGCTTCTTCCCCTGTTACGTCGGAAAGTGTGGTATAATCCTCAAAGAATGAGCCGAAAAAGCTTTTCAGACCGAAGCCAATGGCTTTACCCAGCTTTTCCTTACAGCTTGTAAATTCTCCGTTTTCCGTTGCAAATTCTATATAATCGACTTCAAGGGGCTGGTCGCGGTATTCCAGAATCCACGCAGAAATTGAAGCAGTATTATTTTTTATCTGATTGAGATATGTGGGGATTTTCAGCGGTTTATCAACGCATTTGTCAAGAATTACCGTCATATTTTCAAGAGCCGCCGCCTCCGAGCCGGATGAGCCTGTGATAGCTTCAATTTCCTGCTGAGTACTTTTCAGCTCTGCGGAAAGACGGGCAAAACCCTCAGTAAGACCTTCAATTTTTTCGTGAACGTAATAATCGGTGTATTTATCAGGGGAGGGACCTGTTATCATCAGAATCTGACGGTAATAGCCGTTAAGCTCCGCAACAGCGTCATCAAGTCGGCGGAGAGAGTTCCCGATTTCGCCGGGAACACATTCCATTGTTATAGTGTGAGCCTGTCCGCCCTCCAGATACACATATACATCATCGCCTGTTTCAGTTTGTGGAGTTATTCTGTTCCAGTGGTTATCATAGGGGAACTGCACGCAGTCAAGTTCACGGCAAGGCACTTTTCCGTCGATATATATACGGCGATTTGAGGCAAGACCTCTCATGGTATCCTGCTTTGCTTTTATGCCGAGTCTGAACCAGCCGCCGTTTCTCGTTTCATCCGCTGGAATTTCCCATGTAACCGTCTGCAAAGCTTTTTTCCAGCTGTCAGCGCCGAGAGTGTTGTATACCACTTTTACAGGGTCAGAGGGAGATGTAAGATAGCTCGAATTATCAGCAGAGGGGCAGAGTGATGCGTCCGATTTATACACCGCATTTTCCGCTTCTATGCGGATAACGCGGGCTTCGCCGCCGTCGGATATATCAGCTGAACCGCGGTATTCCGCGTAATTCTGGAGTTTTTCGGGAGTGAAGAATTTCAGATATTCTATGGCAAACTGCGCCCGTTCAGATGTAAAGCTGATTTCATGAGTTCCCTTTTCCAGATAGAACAAAAGGGGCGTATTGAAAAGACCGTCGCTGTCGCCGATAACGGTTTCAAGCCACATACCCTGCTGAATCTGAGAGGGGCGAATCTGATTTCCCCTTGAATCTATGTAAATGTCGTGTTCATTTACCCACGTTTTATTAAGTGTAATTCTGGAAGCGGTATCAAAGGGCGTTTCACCGTCGATTTTCATTGCAAGTTCAATTCGGCTGCTGTTGGATTCTATGGGGAAATAGCCGATTCCAAGGGCGTATACACCCGATTCTGCAACAGTTATATCATAGGAGAGTACACCCTCGGCGCTTTCCCAGATTAAGACATTGTCGCGGATATTTCCCTCTGAGCCGTAGCTTCCCGTGGAAAAAGTGCCGTTTTCGGCACGGGAGAAGTCCGTACCTCTGAGGAAAATTTCAGAATCGGGGCGATTTTCTGCCGAATACATATCATAGTATTGGCTGTATGAGGGGATATCTGAATTTTCTGCTGAAATCGGGTAATATGAATCGGAATAATCGCTGTTAAAATCTGAAAAAGAGTGGAGTTCTGCATAAGCGGTTGAGCTGTTAAAAAGAGAGAGAGGCGCGAGGCAGGCGATAATTGTTGAAATAATTCGTTTTCGGATATTTTTGGAATACATCTTTTCACACCTTTCTCAGCGGATTTCATGGCAAAACTGCATAATTGTACATAATATATTATAGCAAAAATTCAGCTTTTTGTCAAGTTGGATGTTAGAGATCAGAGGTAAGAAGTCAGATGTCACCCAATTCTCAAAAATCCCATATAATAACCATAAAGAAATTTTTCTTTTGGGAACCTCTAATACCTCGTGTTCCGGTTTTCAGAGAATCCCATTTAAGGAGTTTATTATGACAAAAAATTTACTTATTGCAGGGGGAGACCTGCGGCAGATATATTGCGCACAGCGGCTGAGCGAGAATTTCAATGTCTTTTACACCGGCTTTGATGAAAAGTATTTCGGCGATATTTCCACTGTTCTGCCTGTATCTAAAATGAGGGGAAAGGCTGATTATGCCGTCCTTCCCATACTTCCGCCCGATGAATCGGAGGAGATTTCAACACCGATGTTTTCAGGGACGGTAAACACAAGGGATATAGCGCCTTTGCTGTCGGATAATGCCATAATTTTCACAGGCATGGACAGCGGAAAGGTTTCGGGATTTTTCCCGTCCCACGAGGTAATTGCCTATATGGAAAGCGAGGAGCTTGCCCTGCGTAATGCCATACCAACCGCCGAGGGAGCAATAATGATTGCTCTGGAAAAGCTTCCTGTAACTCTTAACGGGCTTTCGGTTCTCATTGTGGGATTGGGCAGAATCGGTACGGCTCTTGCGCATATTCTAAAAGGCTTCGGTGCGGATATCACAGCGGCTGTGCGCAACGGCAGAGGCGCGGCAAAGGCTGAAATGCTCGGTATAAAATCGGTATGCACCAAGGATATAAAAGGGGAATACAGCCTTGTATACAATACAGTGCCAACTCCTATTTTCAATGAGGAGATTCTGGCAAAATTTCCCGAAGATACGCTGTTTGTGGAGCTTGCTTCTCGTCCATTCGGCATTGATATGGAATCTGCGGAGAAAATCGGCAGGCAGGTTATTATGGCAAGCGGTCTGCCGGGGAAAACTGCTCCCGTTACGGCAGGCAGAGCGGTGGGTGAAGTAATAGTAAGAACAATTGACGAGAGGGGATAATATATGAGCGAAGAATTCAAGGGATTACGTATCGGCTATGCCATGACAGGCTCATTTTGCTCATTTGAACGCTGTTTCAGACAGGCAGAAATTCTTGCAGAGCGTGGGGCGGAGCTTATACCTATCATATCTGAAAACGTGGCTGAGTTTTCAACGCGTTTCGGCTCGAATGTTGAAAATTCAGAGAGATTAAAGAAAATATGCAGCAAAACTCCCATATCGTCTATTACGGAGGCAGAACCAATCGGACCTAAGAATATGACGGATATACTTGTGGTTGCACCGTGTACATCTAACACAGCGGCAAAGCTTGCAAATGGCATTACAGATACGGCAGTAACAATGGCGGTGAAATCTCATCTGCGAAGCGGAAAGCCTGTGGTTCTTGCAATAGCGTCCAACGATTCGCTGCTTGCATCGGCGAAGAATATAGGTGAGCTTTTCAACAGAAAAAACTACTATTTTGTGCCAATGCTTCAGGACGATATAGTAAAAAAGCCCGCGTCATTGGTTGCAAGATTTGAACTTATTCCCGAAGCCATTTCTGCGGCATTGCAGGGAATACAGCTGAGACCTATAATTTTCAGCAGTTAATTAACTCTGTAGGGACACGGCATGCCGTGTCCGCAGTTTCAGGCGGATAATATCTGCTCCTACACGAAACAAAAAAAACGAGCCGTCAGCTAAAAACTGACGGCTCAGTCTATAGAAAAAGACATATTGTATAACGGACACGGCGCGCCGTGTCCCTACAAAACGGCTATTTTACATCGTTCTGCGTAGGGGCTGCCTTTGGCAGTCCGCAATTTCGGGACGAAATTCAGGTTTTTCGACACTCTCCGAGCCGTCAGCTAAAGGCTAACGGCTTATTTTTTCTTGATTTTCATTGCATTTATTATTTTATCAATATTGCTTTCGTTTAAATATCCCGAAGGAAGCTGACTTTTATTTTTAGGATATTCAAGATTGGCTTTACCTTTGGTAGAATTTACCAACAGCATAGTGAAATACTGCTCCCAGCTGAAATATTTCTGACATTCAATATAATCCACGGGATTAGTTAAAATTTCCTGTATATCTGCACTGCCACTGAAAATATCAGAACGAAGAATAAGCCATTCAAAGCTTTCAGGCAGAAAGAAATCTGTTTTATTCTGTGATTTTTCCTTGAAGTACACAAGCTCTCTTATTTCCGAACCAAGTGCAGCTGAATCAGCTATTATAAGAATCTTTTTATTCTTGTTTTTTTTGAGCAATTCTACAATTCCGCTTTTTCCATTGGAGCTGATACATTCCGTATCAGTCCCCTCACTTGCCTTGGTGTAAAACTGAAAACCTGTTTTGCTGTCCTCAATAATTGCCAGTTCATACGGGAAATCTGATATATCCTTTACGGAGATATTCTTATATATGCTTTCAAAGGTTGATTTTTTTCCGTTTTTTCGGATTTGCTTAATTGAGTCAATGCTGTATGGAATCTGCGGCAAAGGCTCTCTTGTTATGAGTACGTAATAGTTATCAGAATTTTTTATCATTCTGGCAAAATCATAAGAAGTGAGAAACGGTGTGCTTTCCTCAACAAAAACAACGCTTTCATGAGTGTCTTCAAGTTCCGTTTCCCAGTATTTACTATCTTCTAAAACAATACAAGATTTATCACATTTTAAGGTAACACCACTTGATTTTCCATATTTAGAAAAGTTTTGGATCATTTTTATAAGCGTACTTTTTCCCGTTCCGCTGTCACCAGTTAAAATGGTCACATTTCTTTCGAGAGTGAAATTGAATGAAATAAATTTATCTTTAACTGATATTTTAATTTTACCCTTCATTTGTATTACCTCTTAAATATTGATTGGCAAGGGAGAGGTATTCCATAGGGTCAGATATAATTTTTCTTCGATTGTCGTTGATTATCTTAAATGAAAAATCCTTGCCAAAATTCATAAGGTGATGCAGACATACTTTAATATCTCTTTCTTTAGCTATTTCAAGGAGATATTTAGCACAGTTATCGCCACAATTTGATATATTGAATATCAGGTTAGGCTTATTATAAATGAGTAAAAGGGTTTTTACACCAGCCGATAAATTATTTGAGTTAAACAAACCGAAAATGTCGTTTTTTATTAAATCTGGAGCTATTACTGTTGAGTCGTCGATGTCTGCTATTATTTTTTTAGCAAATGGATCCGTAACCCAATTTTTATCATATTGGTGTGAATAGTACGTTTCAGTATTGTAGATTTCATCGGGGTGACTGCCGAAAAATATTTTTAACAAGATATCATCTCCTTTTGAAACATAGTATGTGCTGAAAGCAGGAAGCTATACTTATTTCTTCTTAATCTTCATAGAAATATCAAAACACTTAACAGAGTGCGTCAATGCACCGAGAGAGATAATATCAACTCCTGTTTCTGCTACGGAGCGGATATTTTCAGCGGTTACATTTCCCGACGCTTCAAGGAGCGCCGCGCCGCCTGTAATCTCAACAGCCTGTTTCATCTCGTCGCAGGACATATTATCCAGCATGATAATCTCAACATTATTTGCAAGAGCCTCTTTCAGCTCGTCGAGAGTGCGCACCTCAACCTCGATTTTTACCGTATGTCCGATTTTTTCGCGGAGAGCTGTCACAGCCGCGGTAATTCCGCCGTATGCGTCAATATGGTTGTCTTTCAGCATAGCCGCGTCGGAGAGATTATAGCGGTGATTTTTGCCGCCGCCTACTGTTACAGCATATTTCTGCAATGCGCGAAGTCCGGGGAGCGTTTTTCTTGTATCTGTAACAGCGGCATTTGTGCCAGCCACAAGCTCAACGCATTTGTTTGTAGCCGTAGCAATTCCCGACATATGCTGTAAGATGTTGAGTGCGGTTCTCTCGCCCTTTAACATAGTGAGAGTGCTTCCCTCCAGTTCAGCGATGATATCGCCCTTGTTTACCTTTGTGCCGTCGGGGATAAGGATTTTAAAAGTCACATTTTCGCCTGCAAGTTCAAAAACACGCTTTGCAATTTCAATTCCGCAGACAACTCCGCTGTCCTTAGCGACATAGTATGCGGAGCTTTCGTGTTCAGGAGGAATAAGGTTGTCCGCCGCAGCGTCAATGTAATTTATATCCTCCATAAGTGCATTGGTGATTATATTGTCAATATAGCATTGTAAAAGCTTCATAATTCAAATTCTCCTTTACTGTATAACCTCATTCAGAATAATATAAGCTACGGTAACAATAGATTTTGCAAGGACAAAATCAGCGTCAACCACGTATTTTCCGCTTAAAAGGTCGTTTCTGATAGCTGTTACACGCTTTAATCCCTCGGCAGCCGCCTCTTTATCGGGAATTACGAAATAGCTGTTCTGCATAATTTTTCTTGTTTCCGTGCGGATACCTGCGGGAATATGTGGATTGCCGATATGCGCATCAAAGCTTACTTCCTCGTAGCTTTCTGAAACTGTATCAAGCTTTGATACGATATTCTCTGCAGCCTTGCGTGAAAATACAAGAGCTTCTAAAAGGGAATTGCTTGCAAGACGGTTACTGCCGTGAACACCTGTGTGTGAACACTCACCGCAGGCATAGAGATTCGGCAGAGTAGTCTCCGAATTGCTGTCAACATCGATACCGCCCATAAGGTAGTGCTGACATGGGAAAATCGGCACAGGCTCTTTCGTCAGATCGTAGCCCTGTTCAAGAAGATTTTTGTATATCATAGGGAAGCGATTTTTCAGAAATTCGCTGTCCTTGTAACTTATATCAAGGTAGAAATCCGTAGAATTCTGCTTTCTTGCTTCATGGACAATGGAATGTGATACAACATCACGGGGAGCAAGCTCCAGACGCTTGTCGTAGTTATGCATAAAGCGTTCCTTGTGGCAATTCAGGAGATATGCACCCTCACCGCGTACAGCCTCGGAAATGAGGAAGCACTCACGGGTTGCACGGTTGTTGAATGCTGTGGGGTGGAACTGCACGTAGCTTAAATTCTTTATTTTCGCGCCCATTTCATAGGCAAAAGTAATGCCGTCGCCTGTAGCAATTGCAGAATTTGTGGTAAACTGATAAACTCGTCCGATACCGCCTGTTGCAAGTATCATAAAGTGGCAGTTTACCGTGGAATAATTATCCTCCGCATCTTTGAGAAGTGCGGAATAGCCTGTGTAAGTCCGCCTTGTTTCGCACATAATGGTATTTTCCAGAATTGTTACATTAGGGAGCTTGCGGACGTTTTCAAGAAGCGCCGTAGTAATCTCCTTGCCTGTAGAATCAGCCTTGTGGAAAACGCGGTGGTGGCTGTGACCGCCTTCGAGGGTACGGTGGTATGTACCGTCAGGGTTCTTGTCGAAATTTACGCCAAGCTCAATGATACGCTCGATATCCTGTGCGGCTTCGCTGACAAGGGTATGAACAGCGTCTACATTGTTTTTGAAGCTTCCTGCAACGAGGGTATCGTTTTGGTGATACTGGATATTATCGGTATCCGAGTTGTAAACGCCAGCGATTCCGCCCTGAGCAAGCATAGAGTTGCAAAGGGAGAGATCCTTTTTGCACAGAATAAGTATATTAAGCTCCTGTGGGAGATTAAGAGCGGCATACAGACCTGCAACTCCGCAGCCTGCTATAATTACATCATAATTTACAGACATATCTGACACGTCCTTCCGGAATTTTGGAATAATCAAACCACATATGCGGTATAACTTATTTTACCATATTACAACGGATTTTGCAATAGAAAAAGAGAAATTTTGAATAAAATGGGATTCTAAAGGGTGAAACCCTTTAGCAGAGTCCAGAGACAGCGTCTCTGGTGGGTGCAGGGCAAAGCCCTGCGTAGTAGGCCGGATATTATCCGTCCCTACACCAAACAACGATATATAGCCGATTTGTAGGGGCCGCCTTTGGCGGTCCGCGTTGAAATAACGACTTTTTCTACAGACTGAACACCGCACAAGCTCTGTGTGATGTTGCCTAAAATTCATAATACCGCGCGTTTACCGCCTCACAAAAAGTCCTGTCGTGTTCAACGATAAGCATAGAGGGTTTACAGCTGATTATCAATTCTTCAAGCTGTTTTCGTGAATATACATCAAGATAATTCAGCGGTTCGTCCCAGATGTACAGATGAGCAGGGGTACAAAGACTTGCGGCAATCAAAACTTTTTTCTTTTGCCCATCGCTGAAATCAGCAATATCTTTTTCAAACTGCTCCCTTGAAAAATCAAGTTTGCGGAGAATGGCTTTAAACAGGCTTTCATCGAATCCGTTAGCTGTCGCATAGTCGGAGAGATTTCCTGAAAGATGTGAAAAATCCTGTGAAATACGCGATATTTTCAGCTGACGGTTCATCGTTATCTCGCCTGTGTGAGAGACATTCTCGCCGCAGATAAGCTTGATTATACTTGTTTTTCCGCAGCCGTTTTTCCCCGAAAGTGCAAGAATTTCTCCCTCGCTTATGTCAAAGGAAACATTATTACAAATCACATTTTCATCATAACTGACAGACAAATTTCTCACACTCAATAGCCTTGAACTGTGGAATTTCATTACAGGCAGTTTCAACACAGCCGTTTTCTCGATATTTTTCAGAAGTCCCGATTTTTTCTCAATATCCGCTTCGATTCTGTTTTCCATAGACTTTGAGCGATTCATAAGTTTTTTTGATTTTCTCGCAACAGAACAGCGTCTTGATATGGATTTTTCGGTTTTTGTCGGGTCAAATCCGATTTTTGTACTTTCAATGCGGTCGGAGTGTTCAGCGGCATGGCGTGCAGCGGCTTCAAGGTTTTTTATTTCCTTTTTCAGCCTGTCATTCTGAACGGCTTCAAAGTTGTCCCTTGCCGCTTTATTTCTCTCCCACGAGGAATAATTTCCCTGTTCGATTTCAATATTAGTCCTGTTGATTGAAAGCACATGGTCTATACATTCATCAAGTACAGCGCGGTCATGGGATATAAGTATAAATCCTTTTTTCCGCTTCAGATATCGGCTTACGATTTCTCTGCCTTTTCGGTCAAGATGATTTGTAGGCTCGTCTATCAGTAAAAAGCAGTTTTCGCGGAGAAACAGCATAGCAAGCATCACCTTTGTTCTTTCGCCTCCCGAAAGTGTTATAAATGGGCGATATAGCACATCATCGCTTACTTCAAGGAGAGAAAGCTCCCTTACAAGTTCCCAGTTTTCAGCGTTTGGGCATATTTCTTCCGCAAGAAATACAACAAGGGAATTTTCATCGGCAACATGAAAGGGGAAATATTCAAAATCCACGCTTGAAATAATTTTTCCGATGTATTCCTGTTCCCCCATAAGAAGCTTCATAAAGGTAGTTTTTCCTCTGCCGTTTCGCCCTGTGAATCCAAGTTTCCAGTCCGTGTCAATACGGAAACTTACATTTTCAAAGATGTTATCAGCACTTCCGTCATAGCCAAAAGTGAGATTTTCTACACTTATTACAGACATAATACAATACCTCCGATAATATAAAAATAGCCGCAGGATATACTGCGGCTCATAATTTATACGTCGGAAGTACCCAAAGACAGCAGAATATGGCTGTCCCAAGTAATGACTGTATTATATGAAAAGACCGTAATATTTCCTGCAGGGCACAACAAAACAGACGGTATTGCCGTCATTGTTTATATGTTGTTTGCCCGATTAATTCTTAGCAGGAAATTTTACGCATCTTTCCACCTCAATTCTTATAATATGTTTCATTCTATCACATATTTCAAGAAATGTCAAGGCTTAATGAAAGAATTTCACGCAAATCAAATTTTTTATTTTTGTTCTGTAAGGGGCGATGCTTACATCGTATAACGTAAAACAGCCAATTCGTAGGGGCGGATATTATCCGCCTGCAATTTCGAAACGAAATTCAGGGTTTTCGACAATCTCAGACGCTCCATTGCGGAGCGCTTTTTGTAATATATTCACAAAACAACGCATCTATTTTTGTATATTCCTACAAATATTAAAAAACCTATTGACATTCGTTGAATTTTGGTCTACAATAATAGTAGAATCATTTTCAACATACCAAAGGAGGCTGACGGTCAATGAATAAGCTTATAAATGATTACAAGGCAAGCTGCGAAATGGCTAAAGTACGTATCTGCGAATTGCTCTCACAGCGCAGACATCTGAGGAATAATGGCGATATAAAGGCAATTGAGCAGCTCGACCTCAACAGGCGTATACAGCTGTTGTATGCAGAATACAGCGATATGGCTGAAATAATTGTGAATCTTGAAAGCAAAAATCACATCCGCAGCATCGGAGGGGAGCTGATATGATTGTCAAAGAGAAACTGTTACTATGATACCTCAACAGGCGAGGCAGATGATTATATTCGACAATTGTTGAAGCACAGTCAACACAACAAAGCGGGAGAAATAACGTTAAAAATAATAAATAATGAGCTGACTGCGAGACAAAAAGAAATATTTATGCTATACTATTTTAAGGAACTGACTCTGGCTGAGATTGCTCGATCTCAAGGTATATCTCATCAGGCTGTTTCCGCAGTCATTTCAAGGGCGAGAAAAAGGATTTTCCGATATATGAAATATTACTTTCAATAAAAGAAACCTCTAAAGGAGTTTTTATGAATACACCGATTTATGATTTTCTGAAAAAATATGGGGATTCCCACACAATGCGCGGTCATATGCCGGGGCATCATGGGAAAAATATTACGGATAATGACGATTTATCGGCGATGTACCGCCTTGATATAACAGAAATAAGCGGCGCGGACAGCCTTTTTGAAGCTGACGGAATTATCCTCGAAAGCGAAAATAACACTGCAAAGCTTTACGGCTCTGACGCGTGTCTCTTTTCCGCAGGAGGCTCAACAGCCTGCATACAGGCAATGCTTGGTGCTATGAAGCTTGAAAAACGCCGTATTATAGCCGTCCGCAACGTTCACCGAGGATTCCTCAATGCCTGTGTGCTTCTTGGTCTTGACGTTGAATGGATAATGCCCGACTATACAAGCGGCATACTCTCGGGAATAATAAATCCCGACGATGTTGAAGCGGCTCTTGCAAAATTTCCCCATAGCTGTCTTTATGTCACATCTCCCGATTATACGGGGAGAATCGCCGATATAGCAAGCCTTGCCGCACTTTGCCGCAAGTATGATTCACTGCTGATTGTTGACAACGCACACGGGGCGCATCTGAGATTTCTTCCCCGAAGTCTCCACCCGATTTCTCTCGGAGCAGATATGTGCTGTGATTCCGCACATAAAATGCTCCCTGCACTTACAGGGGCGGCGGTACTTCACGTAAGGGATAAGAAATACAAGCCCATTCTGAAACAGACTATGAGCATGTTTACCTCCACAAGTCCCTCTTATCTCATTATGATGTCGCTGGATTTGTGCAATAAGTACATAAATGAGCGTATACGGCGCGATATCGCGGCAAATCTTATGTATATCCACGAATTCCGCGTGAATTTCGCGGACAGGCTGAAATTTGCCGAAAGTGAGCCGTTTCACATTACGATTAAAGCGGCTGAAAGCGGATACAACGGCAATGAGCTTGCGGAAACGCTCCGAAGAAACGGCGCAGAATGTGAATATTCCGACAGAGACACGGTTATTCTGCTCATGTCACCTGCCAATAAAGCGGAGGATTACAAAAAGCTGACAAGCGCCCTTGAAAATGCCCTTGATACGCTGAGTAAGGCAGATTTAAAGCCTATATATATCCCTCCTGTACTGCCTGAAAAGGCAATGTCCATACGTGATGCCGCTTTTTCACTCTGCGAGGAAATCCCCGTAGATGAGGCTGAGGGAAGAATCTGTGCCGCAGTAAAGGTTCCCTGTCCTCCTGCTGTGCCTATTGCCGCCAGCGGAGAAATAATTGATGAAAACTGCGTAAAAATTTTCAAAAGCTATAGCATTTCAAGCGTAATTGTGGTAAAATAGAAATTAGAGGTGAGAGATTAGAAGTTAGAAATTATTAATTTCAAATCATTCGGCTCACAATTACATTTACAATTTCTAACCTCTAACATCTGACTTTCTAACCTCTAAAAAAGGAAAATATTATGAAAAAAATTTACGGTAATGAGTACCTCATCGGTACATTGAATAATATGCGGAAAAACAACCGCCTTGCGCAATCCGTTATTTTCTACGGCGAAAGAGGCTGCGGTAAAAAGCTTTTTGCCGATTATTACACATCTCTGTTGCTGTGTCAGTCCCCGACGGAGAACGGTCCATGCGGCAAATGCACCGCCTGCCGAATCCTTTCCACATCCTCTCACCCCGATGTTATATACGTTCCAACCGAGGGCAAACTGGAGGGCTACACTGTCAAAACTGCAAGAGCAGTCAGCAGTGATGTCTGTATCAAGCCGAATAATAACACGGGAAAAAAGATTTACATCTTCCGCGACTGCCATAATATGACGGTACAGGCTCAAAATGCCCTGCTGAAGCTTATTGAAGAACCGCCCGAGTATGCCTGCTTTATATTCACGGCAGAGGCAAAAAGCGAGTTTCTGCCCACGATAATCTCACGATGCGTATGCTTCGGAGTATCTGTCTGCACCGAGGAAGAAGCGGAAGCCTCCCTCCTTGAAAGCGGATTTACAGCGGAGGAAACCGCCGAAGCTGTCAGTCGATTCCACGGAAATATCGGAAGATGTGAAACATATATCCGCAATGAGAACCTGCGCGGTCAGGTGGATTTGACAAATCGCATTGCAAATAGTATAATAAGAAAGGACGAGTATGAACTCAATGCCGCTTTCTTCTCTGTGGGGAATAACAGAAATGATATTCTTGAAATTCTCTCCATGATAGACAAGCTGGCAAGAGATGCCGCCGTCCTCAGCCGTGACAGTTCTGCGGGAACTATAGGCTGTTTCAGAGAAGCCGCAGAAACCCTTTCACGTATGCTGACAATATATCAGGCAATGAATATCCATAATGCCATTGAGCGCGGCTGTCGTGCCATTGAGGCAAATGTCAACGGAGCTTTTGTTCTTGCAGGCGTATGCGCCGAAATTATGGAAATAGTTGCATAAGCAACAGGCATCAAGCAAATAAACAATGAGGTAATATATTATGAAAGAAATAGTTGGTATTCGCTTTAAAAAGGTGGGAAAGATTTATTATTTTTCGCCTAATGACATAAAATTTGAGACAGGAGAATTCGCAATCGTGGAAACTGTCCGCGGTATAGAGTGCGGCGAGGTAGTCCTCGAAAACCGCGAACTTGCTGACAATGCGATAACTTCGCCCCTTAAACCCATTATCCGCAAGGCTGACAAAAACGACCTTAAAACCGTTGAGAAAAATAAAATAAGAGAGCAGGAGGCATTCAAAATCTGCGTTGAAAAAATCAATGCAAGAGGTCTTAAAATGAATCTTGTGGACGTTGAGTGCACTTTCGACAACAATAAGCTTCTGTTTTATTTCACAGCGGAAAATCGTATTGACTTCCGCGAACTTGTAAAAGACCTTGCCGCTGTATTCCGCACACGTATTGAGCTGAGACAGATCGGTGTGCGCGATGAAGCGAAAGTTCTGGGCGGTCTTGGCATATGCGGACGCGAATTCTGCTGTAAGGCTCATATGGGGGATTTTAACCCCGTATCAATCAAAATGGCTAAAGAGCAGGGACTTTCTCTCAATCCCACAAAAATTTCGGGTACATGTGGCAGACTTATGTGTTGTCTCAAAAATGAGCAGCCGGCATATGAGGCTCTGCTGAAAATCACTCCCAAAGTTGGAGCTGTTGTGGTTACTCCTGAGGGAGACAAGGGCAAGGTTATTGACGCTAACCTTATAACAGGAAAGCTTCGAGTTAAAACCGACAAATCAGAAGTCCCTGTAACCCTTGACAGAAGCGAGGTAAAACTCCTTAAAGACGCTGAAATCAAGCTTGACAAGGAAGAACTCCGCGCTCTGAAAAATCTTGAGGATAAATAATGCAGAAGATAAATTACGGCAGGCTTCTTGACGATAAGCTGGCGGAGCTGAAAAAATCGGGGGAAAAGCCCTCCCTGCTGCTTCATGCCTGCTGTGCGCCTTGCAGCAGTCATACTCTGCTGTATCTGTACGACTATTTTAATATAACCGTCTATTTCTGTAATCCCAATATTGCTCCCGAGTCGGAGTATATATACCGCAAAAATGAGCTGAAAAGGCTTGTTTCGGAGCTTGGACTTGATGTAAAAATTATCGACGAGGATTATGATTCCGAACCCTTTTACGCTCTTGCAAAGGGACTTGAACATCTCCCCGAAAAAAGCGAAAGATGTCAGAAATGCATTGAATATCGTCTGCGTAAAACAGGGGATATGGCGAAAAATCTCGGTTCGGACTACTTCACTACAACTCTGACAATAAGTCCTCACAAGGACTGCGCATTTATAAACGAGTGCGGCGGCAGACTTGCCGAAGAACTGGGAGTTGCCTATCTTTTCTCCGATTTCAAAAAGCATGAGGGCTATAAACATTCAATTGAGCTTTCAAAAAAATATAATCTCTACCGTCAGGATTACTGCGGCTGTATCTACAGCAGAAAGGCAAGGGAAAATGGCTAAGGAGCAGAAAACAAATGCCATGCGTTTTCTTGAAAAATGCAAAATAAGCTATACCGTGCAGACATACGAATGTGATGAATTTATCGACGGCATACATACCGCAGAAAAGCTTGGTCAGCCTGTTGAGGAGACTTTCAAAACTCTCGTGGCTCACGGAAAATCGGGGGCATATTACTGCTTTCAGCTTCCTGTGGCAGAGGAGCTTGACCTGAAAAAAGCCGCTAAAAGCGTTGGAGAAAAATCCGTGGAGCTTATAGCGGTTAAGGATATTACTAAAATTACGGGATATGTCCGCGGCGGCTGTACACCTATCGGCATGAAAAAGCAGTTTATGACTGTTGTGCATAATTCCGCTGAAAATATGGAGCTTTTCTATATCAGCGGCGGAAAAATCGGCGTACAGATACGGCTTTCTCCTGCTGAACTCGTTAAAGCAATTCGCGGCAAATTTGAGGATATTGTATTGTAATTAAGCCTTTAGATATTAGCTGATTGTGTGGCGATATTGTATAACGTAGAATAGCTAATTTATAGGGGCGTATTCCTGTGCGCCCGTGCATAAAACCGGCTTTTTACAAATTAAGGGGACGCTCTCTCTTGCAGAGCGTCCCCTCTTTCAAAACAGTCCGCAGGACTGTTTTGAAATTCACCCCTTGCAGAGCGCTTGAACGCACCGCAGAGCTTTGCTCTGCGTGGGACGCTGTCCCACACCCTGCAAGAGACTCTGTCTCTTGACTCTGCTAAAGGGTTTCACCCTTTAGAATCCCATTTTTATAGCTGCAATTTAAACAAATAGCTTCGGGCGGAAAATTTCCGCCCGTTTTATCATTTGATTCAATTTTTTATGATGTCATAGTTTTTGAGTATTCATAGAGAATCATAGAAGCATCAGCGGCATCTATTGAATTATCGCCGTTTATATCGCCAAGATTACGCATATTTGTATCAATTTCAAATTCAACTGCGTTTTCTACCATTGTTCCGGCATAATAGTATAAAACAAGACTTGCATCAGCTGCTGTCAACGAACCGTCGCAATCTACATCACCTGCTTCAAATCCGCTGTAATAGTAATTCAGCAGGAGAGAAGCTTCTGACGTGTCAACTTGACCGTCGCTATTATAATCAAAGTTATCGCGGACATTATTAAATACTTCTTCTGAAATTTTCTTGGATTCTGTATATGTGTGGTCAGGATTCAGCAATGATATCGTATAATACATCATTATTGCGTGGATATCGGAAGCATCTGTTTTACCGTCCATATTTGCATCAGTTGGCAATTCTCCGTTTTCAAGCATTGCAAGAATTTCATCGTTTTTTGTTTCCTCTGCGGCTGTGCTTAATGGCATTGCTGAAACAGCAAGCGACATTGCTGAAATGATTGGAATTATTTTCTTTTTCATAAGGATTCTCCTTTCTGAATATGGAATTTTCTTATCCTACGCTTGTTTTATTGACGATTATTTATTTGTTTAAACTTTCCCAATAAGTAAGCAGAAGCGAAGCTTCGCTCATGTTCCGTTTTTTAGGGCACCTCTATTATTCAGCCTTAAGTGGAAGTGAAGATATCAGCTTAGCGTCAAGCTTCTGGATAGCAATAGCATCAGCGGCTGTAATGCCCTTTACACCGTCAACATCGGCATTTGCTGTACCCTCATCTGAAAGTCCGTACTTATCGGGATTTCCGAGGGACTGGAGAATTGCAGTTGAATCAGCAATAGTAACCTTGCCGTCGCAGTTTGAGTCACCGTAGAGAACATCACCGACAGGCTCTGTGGGGTCTGTAGGCTTTGGCTCAGTGGGCTTGGGTTCTGTGCCGTCGGAAAGCTTACCGCATACGATACCTGCACCGACTGTTGACATATAAACTGTACCAAATTCGTCCATATCGCCTACGAGGAAGTTTCCGTTTCCTGTACCGCCGTAGAGATTATCAGTATTTATGCAATCCCATGACTTTCCTCCGTCAGTTGAACGATAGATGCCCTCAACATCAGACTCAGTTGGTCTGCCGTACATATAAACTGTATTAAATACGCTGTCCGGCTTTGGAGCGCCATAGCCGAGAGTCTTACAGTAGAAAATATCAGTCTTTTCAATTACTGTACCGCCCTCAGTAATTGAGTACACACCATTCCAGCCTACAGCCATAAGGAGATTATCCTCTTTAACATAAGCAAGGTCGCCTGTGTGGTCGCACATATCATACTTTGAAATTACAGTTTCCTCAAAAGTTGCGCCGTAGTCGGTACTGATATAGAAAGAGTAGTGGGATTCTTCAAGTGTGGGTTCTTTCTTTGTGGTATCAGATGCCCAGTAATCGTTATGCTTTATTCCTGAACCGTATACAATAGCAGGATTATTCAGATCAACAAGGGGATATGTTGTCTTAGAGCCGTCAAGTCCCGTTGACTTATTCCATGTTGCGCCGAAATCGTCGGAATACTGGAGAGAGCCGTTTGCGCCGTCAGCCTTTATGAATCGGTATGAGCCGTCCGCAAGCTTTGTTATAGCCATTTTGCCGCTGCTGCTGGGAATTGTCAGCTCCTGCCATGTAGCACCTGCGTCTTTGGTATAGTAAGCCTTTGCGTTGTCCTGACTTACACGGCACATAACCTTTGTATCAGAGGGACAATAAGCAATAGCGGAGGTTGAACCCATATTAGGCTTGTACTGTTCAGGAATCTCGTTTATATCCTTGTGTATGAAGCCGTCATAGTCGCCGATAGCGGAGTAATTTTCGCCGTTGGGAACACTTACGAAGTCAAGGCATACAACCTCTTCAACGCCGTCGGGCTGGAAGTAGAACTGAATACCCTTTTCGTCCCACACGTTATCGCAGGCATATACACCGTTACCCGATGTCATAACAACTCTGTCAGAATTTCTGGGGTCGAACATAATACCGCTTCCCCAGTGGCAAGCCTTGCCGTAAATCCAGTCGTAGCCGTTTGTATCAATGGGATTTGAAATAAAATAGTGATTGTCAGTATACTGTCCGAACTGCTGACCGGGAGTAATATCCAGCCATGTAGCGCCGCCGTCCTCGGAGCGATAGAAGTGGTCGCCCCATGCGATACTGTTATCAGTCCATTCTGTTTCAAACCACTGGTCAGACCATACGCCGCAGGTTCTTGTTACAAGCTTATTCGGGTTGCTCTTGTCAACTTCAATTTTACCGAAAGCGTTGCCCGAGGGTGAAATATCAGTCACCTTGCCGCTTTCAATGTTGTACTTGAAAGCGCCGCCTGCTGTACCGCTGAAAGCAAGTCCTGCAATATAAGTAAAGAACAGATTTCCGTTCTTGTCTGTGGAGAATGTACAGGGATAATTAGCTGTCGGGAGATCCTTTGAAAGTACGGAGAATTTATCGTCTTTAACGCTTGCAACGTGGATATTAGCCTGTCCCGTTACGGAAGTACCGACATACACCTTACCGCCCTCAATAAGAATACAGCCGATACCGTTCTGCTGATTGTACTCCTTATTTTCAGTACCTCTTACCATATGCTCTGTCCACATGGGATATTTCAGCTCTGTTGTGAAAAGCCCCAGTTCATCGTAGCCAAGTACAGCCTCCCATGTTTTACCGCCGTCTGTGGACTTGATAAGAGCCGATTTGCCTGCGGTAACATCGCCGCCTGCGTAAATAGTATCGGGATTATCGGGGTCAATGGCAATAGGCTCGATACACTCTCTGCCGTCGCCGTTTCCGTGCACCTGAATAAGCTCTGTAACATCTGATTTAGTGAATGTCTTACCGCCGTCTGTTGTCTTATAGATAACAGTTCTTGCATCTGAGAAATAAGCGCAGCCGCAGAGGAAATAAGCGATATTGTCGTCAGTAGGGTCAATAGCGATACCCTTAACGCTGAGATATCCTCTGTCAGCCTCGTTAATGAAAGCGAAAAGCTGCTCCCATTCGTTGATTTCGTAGTTGTACTTGTATGCGCCGCCAACGTCTGTACGGAGATACATTTCTTTCTGACCTGTAACGATACCGGAAACGAAGCCTGCGCCGCCTATTTTCAGTGCTTCCCATTCCATATCAGCTGTGAGGTCTGCTGCATACGCATAGTTTGTGCCGATGATACCGCTCTGTGCTAAACAAGCGATACCGAGGCAGAGAGCCGAAGCTGCAGCTGCCGTTCTTTTGAGAATTTTCATTTGAGGGTTCCTCCTAAAATATAATATATTTTAACCGCATACATTCTATAACACGCCATTCTTTTTTTATCATCGTATTACAGAACGTTATGCAATTATTAACATTATTACACAATTACACAGACAAACGCCTAAATCTGCCTGAGTTCGATTGTTGCATATATTTCTTTATTTATAGATAATTAACAATTGATTAAATGTGTTTCTAATTTATTCCTCACGTATATTCTATCATTAAAATTACTGTTTGTCAATGGCTTTTCATATATTTTTTCTGATATATTATGCTATTATCTTTATATCACGTAAATTTTTAGCACTCCTTTAGTACGAGTGTTAGCACTCTTAGCATAAGAGTGCTAAATTTCATTTTATTTTCACATAATCATTAACAACTGCACATATAACAGGGGTATTATAGATACATCGAAAGGGAAAGGAATGATTCCAATGGAACAGGAATATCACAGGCAGAATCGCATAAGATAACAACACATAGATATTTTTCAGGAGGTAAATTATTATGATGTATGGAATGACACCATTTGCAAGAAACGCTTTCAGCATTTTCAATGCTCTTGATGACTTCGACAAGGACTTTTTCAGCGGCACAATGCCAATGAATACCTGCCGCACCGATATCCGCGACGCAGGAGATAAATATATTATGGAATCAGAGCTTCCGGGCTTTGAGAAAGAGGACATCAAGCTTGATATCAACGGAGATTACCTCGTTATTTCTGCCGAGAAAAAGGCAGAAAAGGAAGATACTGCTGAAAACGGCAGATATATCCGCCGTGAGCGCACAGTGGGCACATTCAAGAGAAGTTTCGGAATTGCAGACGTAAACGCTGAGGAAATCACAGCAGAATACAAAAACGGCATACTCATTATAGGACTTCCCAAGAAGAAGCCGCAGGAGCCGCTTTCAAAGAGACTTGAAATAATGTAAAAATGACAGGGCGGATTTTTCCGCCCTGTCGTGTTAATTATGAATTGAGATATTCTTCAAGTGTGCCTGTTCCGCCTGTGGAGATATGCGCGTAGTATGCAAGTATCAGTGATGCGTCGGAAGCGTCGATTGTGCCGTCTTTGTTGACATCTGCGGCGGCTATCTGCGCCTCTGTCAGCCCTGATTCCTTGCCTGTTGATACAAGTGCGTATACTGCAAGGACATTTGAAGCGTCGCTGGCATCTACTGTGCTGTCGCCGTTTATGTCGCCGAGGGGGAGGGTGGGTTCGTCTGTGGGAGGTGTTACAGGTTCATCTGTGGGATTTAATGCAAATGTTGCAGTTGTTTCGTTTCCGCAATCATATTTATACGAAACAGCCTTTGTATCATCCTCAACTGTGAGAATATTTCCCTCAACAGTGCCATTTGTCCATTCAGAAGCTTTTGTTAAATCAAAGCCAGTGGGGAGAGTAGAGAGGTCAAATTTGCCATCTGTAAGGGGGATTTCGTAGCTGTTATAATCGCAATACAAATATGTTAATTCAGTATTATTGCTTACATCAAGTGAAGTGAGTTGATTGTCAATGCATATAAACATTTCTAATGCTGTATTATTGCTTATATCAAGTGAAGTGAGCTGGTTATAGCCACAATTTAACTGTTCTAAATTTACATTTTTCCTTATATCAAGTGTAGTGAGTTGGTTTCCAATAAAACTCAAACTTGTTATTGAAGTATTTCTGCTTATATCAAGAGAAGTCAGTTGATTGTTTCCACAATCCAACAATTTTAACGCAATATTATTACTTACATCAAGCGAAGTTAGTAAGTTGCTTTGGCACGTTAAATATAACAACGAAGTGTTTTTGCTTATATCAAGGGAAGTAAGCTGATTATTACCACAATCTAATTGCTCTAAAGTTGAATTTTGGCTTATATTAAGTAAAGATAATTGATTGTCTTCGCAGCCTAATTGTGATAATTTAATATTTCTACTTAAATCAAGCGAGGTAAGTTGATTATAAGCGCAATACAAATTTTTCAACGCAGTATTCTTGCTAACATCAAGAGAAGTAAGGCTATTTACATTACATGACAAATATGTTAATGCTGTAAAGTATTCTATGCCGTTTAAATCTGAAATACCTTTGGAGTCTATATGTATTTCAATAATAGTTGCAATTTCCTCCGCAGAAAGCACTCCGTCCTCGTCTTTGTCAAAATTCTCAGCTATATACCCACGAAAAATATCATCAGGGAAATTTGCCGCGTTAATTGCCACACTTCCCTCGGCGGCATATGCGGTTTTTGTATCAGCGTTTATGAACGAACCCTGCGGCATATAAGCCATAGTTCCCGAACATATCAGCAAAGCCGCTGTTACTGCAAGAATTTTTTTTAATTTGTGCATTTTTAAATTCTCCTTTAATTTAAATAGTTCAATGTAGCAACATTGATTACCTATATTATACAGAAAATCACAATAAAATTCAACAATATTAAAATGGAGTTAATAATTTTTCGTCTGTCTGCCTAAATCTTGATACACATTAACCGCAATTTATACAGAGAACTCCTAAAAACAAAAGGCGGAAGAAACCCTCCGCCTTAATCTGTATAAAATTTATTATTGTATGCGGACTGCCAAAGGCAGCCCCTACAAAATAATTACGCATTACGAATTACGCATTACGCATTAATTCTTAATTCATAATTCTTAATTCTGAATTAATACATTCCGCCCATACCGCCTGCTGGCATTGCAGGTGCAGGATTAGCCTCGGGGATATCTGCTACAAGGCTCTCTGTTGTGAGCACCATAGCTGCTACAGATGCGGCATTCTGGAGTGCTGAACGTGTTACCTTTGTAGGATCAACGATACCTGCGGGAATCATATCTGTGTAAACCTCGTTATATGCATCGAAGCCGTAGCCTGCCTTGCGTGAACGGCGAATCTTGTCAACGATTACGCTGCCCTCAAGTCCAGCATTTGCGGCAATCTGACGTACAGGTGCTTCAAGTGTTTTGAGGATAATCTTAGCACCTGTCTTTTCGTCGCCGTCAAGAGTTGAAATCATCTTCTCAACAGCAGGAATAGCGTTGATATATGCTGTACCGCCGCCTGCTACGATACCCTCCTCAACAGCTGCCTTTGTAGCTGCAAGAGCGTCCTCGATACGAAGCTTCTTTTCTTTCATCTCGATTTCAGTTGCCGCACCAACCTTGATAACAGCTACGCCGCCTGCAAGCTTAGCAAGTCTTTCCTGAAGCTTCTCACGGTCAAAATCAGATGTTGTAGTCTCGATAGATGCGCGAATCTGTGCAACTCTGCCCTTGATAGCGTCTTTATCGCCTGCGCCGTCAACGATGATTGTGTTTTCTTTCTGAATTACAATCTGCTTAGCCATACCAAGCTGTTCGATTGTTGTTTCTGTGAGTTCAAGACCAAGCTCGGAAGAAATAACCTCGCCGCCTGTGAGAACAGCGATATCCTTTAACATCTCCTTGCGTCTGTCACCGAATCCGGGAGCCTTTACAGCTGCAACCTTGAATGTGCCGCGGAGATTGTTGAGAATAATTGTTGTAAGAGCCTCGCCCTCAACGTCCTCAGCGATGATAACAAGCTTCTTGCCCATTTTTACAATCTGCTCGAGGAGGGGGAGAATCTCCTGAATTGAAGAAATCTTCTTGTCTGTGATAAGCACGAATGCGTCATCGTAAACAGCTTCCATTTTGTCTGTATCTGTTACCATGTAGGGTGAGATATAGCCTCTGTCAAACTGCATACCCTCTACAACCTCGCTGTATGTCTCAGCTGTCTTGCTTTCCTCGATAGTGATAACGCCGTCAGCTGTAACCTTTTTCATAGCCTCAGCGATAAGCTTACCTACAGCCTCGTCAGCGGAGGAAACTGTACCAACTCTTGCGATATCCTCAGAGCCCTCAACAGCCTTTGAGTTGTCGATGATATTCTTTACAGCAACCTCAACAGCCTTTGCGATACCCTTTTTGAGAATCATGGGATTTGCGCCTGCTGCGATGTTCTTCATACCCTCGTGAACGATTGTCTGAGCAAGGAGTGTAGCTGTTGTTGTACCGTCACCTGCTGCATCGTTTGTCTTTGTAGCAACTTCCTTAACAAGCTGTGCGCCCATATTCTCGAAAGCGTCCTCTAACTCGATATCCTTTGCGATTGTAACACCGTCGTTTGTGATAAGGGGAGCGCCGAATTTTCTGTCAAGAACTACGTTTCTGCCCTTAGGTCCCATTGTAATTCTTACTGTATCTGCAAGCTTGTCGATACCTGCCTGCAATGCTTTTCTTGCGTCCTCGCCGTATTTAATATCTTTAGCCATGATAATAATCTCCTTTTTAATAATGCGTAATTCGTAATGCGTAATGCGTAATTAGTATTTCCTGTTATATGTTAATTTCGCTATGCATTACAATTCTTAATTCATAATTCTTAATTCTTAATTAATCTACAACTGCAAGAATATCTTCCATGCGGACAATGATATATTCCTCGCCCTCAAGTTTTACATTTGTTCCTGCGTATTTAGAAATAAGAACCTTGTCGTTCTTCTTTACTTCCATTTTAACCTCAGAAGTGCCGGGGCCTACCTCTAAAACGATAGCAACCTCAGGCTTTTCCTTTGCTGAGCCTGAAAGAATAATTCCGCTTTTTGTAGTTTCCTCAGCCTCTGCCATTTTAACAACTACTCTATCCTGTAAGGGTTTAATGTTCATAAATATACCTCCTGTTATTCGATGTGTGCTTAGCACTCCTATGATATGAGTGCTAATTATATTTTACCACCTTTTTCTATAAAATCAAGGGGTATTGCGTATTTTCAGAATTTTGCATAAAAATATATGTAAAATGTGGAGATAGAATTGCTGTGATATGGAATTAGGTAAAATATAAATCATTTTATAATGCTTGCATAATCCCTGTAAATATGTTATAATAAATGTGTATTGCTAAAATTCAACACAAGGAGTTGATGAAATGAATACATATATTGAAGAAATACGAAAATACACCTCCGCTGACGCGAAAAAAGCCTATGTCCGCAGTTTCGGCTGTCAGCTTAATATATCAGACGGAGAAAAGATTAAAGGTCTGCTGAAAAATGCGGGGTATTCCTTTACCGAGGACGAAAACGAGGCTGATTTGATTATCCTCAACACCTGCGCCGTCCGCGAAAACGCCGAGGACAGAGTGTTTGGAATCGTGGGCAGTATGAAGAAGCTGAAAGAGCAGAAACCCTCCCTGATTATTGGTATATCCGGCTGTATGACGGCCCAGGAGCATATTGCGGAACGCATTAAAAAATCATATCCGCAGGTTGATATCGTAGTGGGAACATCTGCGCTGAACAGCCTGCCGAAGCTTCTTGCAGACTGCATAAGAGGACAGAAATTCGGCATGGATATCGCCGAATATGCCGATTTTTCACAGGCTGTGGAGCAGGTGCGCGAAAGCACTTTCAGAGCAAGTGTGCCGATTATGTTCGGCTGCAATAACTTCTGCACATACTGCATTGTTCCCTATGTAAGAGGCAGGGAGCGCAGCCGCAAGCAGGAGGATATCATCGCAGAAGTGCGCGGACTTGTGCAGAACGGCTACAAGGAAATTATGCTTCTCGGTCAGAATGTCAACAGCTACGGCAATGATTTTGGCGAAACAGAGGCGTTTCCGCGGCTTCTCCGTGAGCTTGACAAAATCGAGGGGGATTTCATAATCCGCTTTATGTCCTCTCATCCAAAGGACGCTACACGGGAGCTTATCGACGCTATTTTCGACTGCAAAAAGGTTGCAAAGCATCTGCATCTGCCTCTGCAAAGCGGCAGCAGTGACGTTCTGGAGCGTATGAACCGCAGATACACCGCTGAAAAGTATTTGGAGATAGTAGACTATATCCGCGAAAAAGACGAGAATTTCTCTCTCACAACTGATATCATTGTGGGATTCCCCAACGAGAGCGACGAGGAATTTGAGGCTACAATAGATATGATGAAGCGCGTGAAATACGACAATATTTACTCGTTTATCTATTCAAAGCGGACAGGCACAAAAGCGGCTGAAATGGAGGATTTAACTCCCGAGGACGTAAAGGGACAGCGTATGAGGCGGCTTTTAGAGATTCAGCGCGAGATTTCCACGGAGCATTACAAGCGGTTTATCGACAAGAAAATGCGCGTTCTTGCAGATGATGTTTCAAAGAAGAAAATCGGCTGTATATCGGGAAAATCTGAGGAATTCATAATAGTTGAGTTTGAGGGTGACGAATCCCTTATCGGTCAATTTGTAGAAGTTGAAATCACCGGCGCAATGAATTGGGCAGTGTTTGGTAAGTTAATAAAATAAATTTATATATTTAAGGAGAAAAATACAATGGATATTATGGAAATGACAAGAGAATTAGGTAAGGCTTTACAGGCAGATGACCGCTATATTGCGTACAATCTCGCAAAGCAGGTAAACGACAACGACGCTGAATTACAGCAGCAGATTAACGATTTTGACAGAATGAGAAACGAGCTCAACGCTGAACTTTGCAAAGAAAACAAGGATACAGACAAAATCAAGGAGCTTGACGAGGGTATAAAAGACAACTACAAAAAGATTATGTCTAATAAGAATATGGTTGTATTCTCTGCGGCACAGGGCGCATTAGAGGCTCTTGTGAACAACATCAACCAGATTATTACACTCTGCGCAAACGGTGAGGACCCTGATACCTGCCAGCCCTCACAGGGATGCACAGGCAGCTGTGAATCCTGCGGAGGATGTCACTAAAGGGAACCTCTAAATTAATTAAGAATTATGAATGAAGAATTAAGAATTAATTCGTAATGCATAATTATTGTGTGCGTTGAATTTTGCCGTGAAATTATGAATTTGTAGGGACACGGCGTGACGTGTCCGAAATTTTGGAACGAAATTCAGGCATATATACAGAATGTATTTATACACCAATATTCTTTGTGTAAAATAACATTTAAGGCACGGACACGGCACGCCGTGCCCCTACGATATTGTATTTTTCACAAACAAAAAATAAGGAGAAATCTTATGGGAATCGAAATCGACAGAAAAAAATTATCACCTATGATGCAACAGTATTTCGAGGTGAAAGATAAATATAAAGACTGTATTCTGTTCTTCCGTCTGGGAGATTTCTATGAGATGTTCTTCGACGACGCTGTTACAGTATCGAAAATGCTGGAACTCACTCTTACAGGACGTGACTGCGGACTGCCCGAAAGAGCTCCTATGTGCGGAATCCCTTATCATTCGGCGGATATGTACATCAAGCGCCTTATAGATATGGGCAAAAAGGTGGCTGTATGCGAACAACTCACCGACCCTGCGGAGACAAAGGGAATTGTTGTCCGCGATGTTATCCGCGTTGTAACTCCCGGTACAATTACGGAATCGGGTATGCTTGACGACGGCGAAAACAACTATATATGCAGTATTTTCTACGATGAATACAATAAAACCTGCGGCATAGCCTCTGCGGATATTTCCACAGGCGAGGCTGATATAAGCTTTTACGAGGGAAAAGAAATGGAGCAGGGCGTTATCAATGAGCTGTCACGCTGTCAGCCTGCGGAGGTAATTTTTCCCGAAAGCTTTCTTTCCCTTAAAACAGTTGCGGATTTCATCAAGACACGGTTAAACTGCGCTGTAACTCTCCGTGATACAGACTGCTTTTCCCCCGAAAAACAGCGGGATTATATATGCGAGGTATTTAGTGTAAGCTCCGTTGCAGAGCTTGGCATATCTGAAAATGGTGCTGATTGTGCCGCTGTATGCGGACTTTTCGACTATATCCGCGATACGCAGAAAACCTCTGTTTCACGATTTACAGCCCTTAATCTCCTCAACGGTGATGCCTTTATGGGACTTGACCTCAACGCGCGCCGAAATCTCGAATTGACGGAAACTCTGCGAAATAAGGAGAAAAAAGGCTCTCTGCTGTGGGTACTGGATTCCACACGCACCTCAATGGGTAGACGTATGCTGAAAAGCTGGATTGAACAGCCGCTGAAAAGTCCTGCAAGAATTATCGAGCGCCTTGACGCTGTGGACGCACTTTATAAAAAGAGCGTAGTTCTTTCCGATATAGGCGAGCTTCTCGACCGCACATACGACCTTGAACGACTTATGACGAAAATCATGTATAAGTCGGCAAATCCCCGTGATGTGAAATCCCTGTCGGCTACGGCAATGCAGCTGCCCCTGCTGAAACAGGAGCTTTCAAAGCTTGAAAATTCAAAGCTTTTAGCGCGATATAACAGCGAAATTTCCGACTTGGGAGAAATCGTCCGCCTTGTTGAAAATGCCATTATGGACGAGCCGCCTGTGTCTGTCAAGGACGGCGGAGTTATCAAGGACGGCTTCAATAAGGAGCTTGACGACTTGCGTCATATCATGACACACGGCAAGGAGATAATTGACGAAATTGAACAGCGTGAAAAAGAGGCTACGGGTATCAAGAATCTGAAAATTGGCTTTAACCGTGTATTCGGCTATTATCTCGAAGTTACACGCTCCTACTATGACCTTATCCCTGACGGGTGGATTCGCAAACAAACCCTTGCCAATGCGGAGCGATTTATCACCGAGGAGCTGAAAAATGCCGAAAATTCCATTCTCGGAGCAAAGGACAAGGCGCTTTCATTAGAGGCTGAAATTTTCAGCGAAGTCCGTGATTTCCTTGCAACAAAGCTTGCCTCTGTACAGCAGACAGCCTCTGCGGTTGCGGCTGTGGACGTACTCTGCGCCTTTGCGGAAACTTCTCTGCGGAATATGTATGTTAAGCCCGATATCGCTATTGACGGCGCGGTTGATATAAAGGGCGGCAGACACCCTGTTGTTGAGCTTATGCTCAAAGATGAAATGTTTGTTCCAAATGATATTTACATAGACAACAAATCAAACAGAATGTCGATTATTACAGGTCCTAATATGTCCGGTAAATCCACATATATGCGACAGACGGCGCTTATTGTGCTTATGGCGCAGATTGGCTGTTTTGTCCCTGCGGATTCCGCAAAAATCTCTGTAGTGGATAAGATTTTCACCCGTGTTGGAGCGTCCGATGATTTGACGGCAGGACAGTCAACTTTTATGGTGGAAATGAGCGAGGTATCGGATATACTGAAAAATGCAACGCCAAACAGTCTTGTTATTCTTGACGAGGTTGGACGAGGAACTTCAACTTTTGACGGCGTGAGCATTGCCCGTGCCGTAGCGGAGCATATCTGCGGAAGTAAAAAGCTTGGCTGTAAAACTCTTTTTGCTACCCATTACCATGAGCTTATCGGCTTGGAGAATGAGCTGGAGGGCGTTAAGAATTACAGTATAGCCGTAAATAAACACGGCGGAAATATCCGCTTCCTGCGAAAGATTGTACGCGGCGGAGTTGATGAAAGCTACGGTATAGACGTTGCAAAGCTTGCAGGTCTTCCCTCAAAGGTGGTAAGCCGCGCAAGAGAGCTTCTTGCGGAAATGGAGCTTTCACACAAGGCAGAAAAGGCAGTACAGCCTGAAAGCGATAACCAGATAAGCTTCGGCAGTATGAATCGTGAAGCGGCTCTTGATATGCTTGAAAGAACAAATATAGACGAACTTACCGACAGCGAATGCCGCGATTTATTGCGCGATATGGCAGGTTTATTGAGCCTTTAGCTTTTAGCCTATAGCCTTTAGCTGACGGTGCGGAAAATTTAACGGATACAAGTTAATTTCGTAGGGGCTGCCTTTGGCAGTCCGCGGGCGGATAATATCCGCCCCTACACAGAACAACGTATTATATGCCGTGTCCGCAATTTCGCAATGAAATTGATAATTGAAAAGGGGATTGTTATGAAACACACAATAAAAGATGAAAAATGTCCCTATTGCGGAGAAACCGAATTTCTGACTTTTATAGAGCCAACAGGACTTCAGAACTATCTTGTTCCTGAATATGACAGTTTTTTCAATGAAACTGATAAATATCTTCGTCACGTAATATGCCGCAGTTGTGGAAGCGTTGTAAGAAGCTATATAAAAAATCCAGAGTTGCTTTTGCCGAAAAAGGACAGACGGGAGAATTAATTCGTAATTATTTTGTAGGGGCGATGCCTACATAGCCCCGTTTAATAACAGAGGTGAACAATATGCCTGCATACTTTTCTTTAATAATGGAGTACAGCCGTGCAGAGTTGGATTTTGACAATATGAAGGAGCTCACGGCGTACATCAAACACGCAGGACTTGAATTCAAGGGCGGAACATATCATTCCGCAAATGATACGCTCGAGGATATCATGGAATGGAACCAGAAAAAGCTTGAAGAGGATTTTGAGCTGGATTATGATGAGAATGCCGACAACGATTACAAGCAGATGTGCTTTAGTTACGGCGGCTTTTCCGAGGTTCGCGGCTTCATCATGAACGAGGAACCCATACGCGGAGAGTATATCTTTACTCTGTTGATACCTCAGAAGGAGGTCCACGCTGAGGGGCATACCTACAGGAAAGAAGCTGTTGAGAAACTGAAAGCCCTTGCTGCAAAGCTTTGGATGTTCCAAAAGACAAGAACTGTACAGACAGAGCTAGAGCTGGGCGATGGCATCGTTTCCGAAATGGATATCAAGGAGGGCGCAGAGCCCAGTGCCTGTCCATTTGCTATCGTATCGGAAAAGCAGTTCGGACGCATGGACACAGCCAATTATACTGTCGAGCATATAGAATACGGCGGAGTTATCCTCATACCAAAGGATATAAAGCTGGTATGACCTGGCGAAATTAGAAAGGAAGTAAGCAATGCCTCCAATTAATGTCCTCAGCAAAGAAATATCAGAGCTTATCGCCGCAGGTGAGGTTATTGAACGTCCCTCCTCGGTTATAAAGGAGCTTGTGGAAAATTCAATAGATTCGGGAGCAAGGCATATCACCGTTGAGATAAAAAACGGCGGTACGACCTATATGCGTGTTACCGACGACGGCTGTGGAATTGCCTTTGATGATGTTCCAAAAGCCTTTCTTCGTCATGCCACAAGCAAGATTTCCGAAAAAGACGACCTTGACAACATCTTCACCCTCGGATTCAGAGGTGAGGCTCTTGCCTCCGTCTGTGCCGTTTCAAAGGTGGAGCTTATGACAAAGCAGAAAGACGATGTCTACGGCACACGGTACACAATCGAGGGCAGCGTTGAAGTCTCCCACGAGGAAAGCGGCTGTCCCGACGGTACAACTGTAATTATCCGCGATATTTTCTATAACGTCCCTGCCCGTGCAAAGTTCATGAAAAAGGACGTTACAGAGGCTAATGCTGTGAGCAGTATCGTCCAGAAAATTGCTCTGTCACACCCCGATATCGCCATAAAAATGATACGCGATAACCGTGTGGAGTTCAACTCCAGCGGCGACGGAGAGCTGTATTCCGCTGTATATGCTATTTTCGGCAAGGATTTCGTCCGTGACCTACTTCCCGTTGACTATGAGGAAAACGGCATTAAAATAAGCGGATACATCATAAAGCCGCTGTATGCCAAGTTCAACCGTTCATTCCAGAATTTCTTCGTAAACGGCAGATTTGTGAAGTCTAAGCTGTGTTCCGCGGCACTTGAAAATTCCTACGAAAATATGATTATGACGGGGAAATTCCCTGCCTGCGTCCTTATGATTGATATGCACCCGTCACTCATGGACGTAAATATCCACCCCACAAAAGCGGAGGTGCGGTTCATCAACGAAAAGCAGGTGACAAATGCTATATATTTCGCTGTAAAGAATACTTTTTCACAAAGCGGACTTATATACGAATTCGAGACAAAACAACAGCGTGACTGGTACAAACAGCCTGAACCCGAGCCTGTCATTCAGCAGGAAATCATGTTCACTCCCATTTCGGATATAGCAAAAAAAGAGGAAGAAATGCGTAAAACTGAGGATATCCCACAGCCTGCCTCAGCTCCGATTATAAAACCTGATATCCCGATTGTCAAGCCTGATACATCGCGTGAATGGGCTGAGCTTGACAAAAAGCCTGAGGAAAAATCGGAATACGCTGTATTCAAAAGTGAGCCTGCGGAAGAAAAGCCTCTCCTTGACAGGAAAAATCTGGATTTGGAAGCTGTGAAATCTGCGGCAGAGGCGGCTGAAGAAGGGTTCAAATACCTTGATGTAAAGGCTTTTGAAAAGAAAAAAGAGCCTGAGATTGTACAACCCACAGTTCAGCAGGAAAAGCCTACAATCCCTGAAATAAAAGTAATTGGCGAAGCTTTCGGACTTTATGTTATTGTGGAATCCGAGGGCAAGCTGATTATGATTGACAAGCATGCCGCCCATGAGCGTATAATATTTGAACGGCTGAAAAGCAGAAATTGCCGACAGTACAGCCAGAAACTCCTTGTGGGGATAAAGCTTCTTCTCACTGCGGAGGAAATCGACGCACTTGAAAATAACAGCGAACTTCTTGACGATATGGGATTTGCCTTTGATTTCAGCGAAAAGCCCTATATCACTGCAACTGCTCTGCCGACGTTTCTTATGGACTGCGACGCAGAGGCAATGATTTGCGAGGTTGCGGAAAATCTCCGCCGCCACAAGCTGAATCCGCAATCCTCCTATCTTGACGATGTATTGCACAATATGGCTTGCAAGGCGGCTATAAAGGCGAATGACAAAAATACTCCCGAGGAAATGAAAGCTCTTGCGGAGCAGGTTTTCGCCGATGAAAAAATACGCCACTGTCCCCACGGCAGACCTGTTATGTTTACTATGACAAAATCAAATATAGACCACCAGTTTAAGCGGACTTGAATAATGCGTAATTATTATGCGAAAATTGTTATTTTGTAGGGGACGGCGCCCACGACGTCCCGAAATTGAGGCGGATAATATCCGCCCCTACACAAAAGAAGGGATATTATGACCGAAAATAAACCAAAAGTTATTGCTGTATGCGGACCAACGGCAAGCGGTAAAACATGGCTTGGTGTGGAGCTTGCGCTTCTCCTTGACGGCGAAATTGTCTCCGCTGATTCTATGCAGATATATAAAGGTATGGATATCGCCTCCGCAAAGCCCACAGAGGCTGAAAAAAAGGGAATTCCGCATCATCTTATGGATTTCCTCGACCGTGATGTAACATTCAGCGCCGCCGATTACGTCCGCCTTGCCCACGAAAAAATCAGGGATATTCTCAGCAGAGGGAAAATGCCCATTATCGTAGGCGGTACGGGACTTTACATTGATTCCCTGCTCAACAATGTAAATTTTTCCGAGGTAAAAAGCGATGAGGAATACAGAAAAAGTCTGTATGATTTTGCCGAAAAAAACGGCAACGAGGCGCTTTACGATAGGCTTGTTTCCGCCGATCCTGAGGCGGCAGAGCAGATACACATGAACAATCTCGTCCGGGTTATACGTGCTCTGGAGGTTATACACGTTACAGGCAGAAAATTTAGCGAACTCAAAGCTGAAAGCCGTCTTGTTGAAAATCCCTACGATTCGCTTATAATCGGGCTTAATGCCGCTGACCGTTCCGTGCTGTACGACAGAATAAATCAGCGGGTTGACGAAATGGTGGAAACGGGACTTGTGGATGAGGCGCGTGAACTCTGGCAGTCGCCGCCCATGAAAACAGCGGCAAACGCTATCGGCTATAAGGAGCTTATCCCGTATTTCCAAAATACCATGGCTTTAGGTGAATGTATAGACAAAATTAAGCAGGAAACACGACGTTATGCCAAAAGACAGCTCACTTGGTTTAGAAGAAATGACAGTATTCAGTGGGTTATTATAGATGATTTTAGTAAAAAATGTGAAATTTTTGAAAAATGTAAAAAAGCTATAGCAAAATACGGAATAATGTGATATAATGTATAGTGTGTATTTTTATCTATGGATAAATTATGGATAAACAGATGCACGATGTAGAGCAAAATAACCCGTTCCGCTGAAGAAATCTCAGGAACAGGAATAAAAAAGAATGGAGAATTATTATGAACAAGGCTATTAACTTACAGGACGTTTTCCTTAATCAGTGCCGCAAAGGAAAAATTGCTGTTACTATAATCCTCACAAACGGATTTCAGTTCAAGGGACTGGTAAAGGGCTTCGATAATTATGTTGCTATTTTCGACTGCGACGGCAAACAGCAGCTTGTGTACAAGCATGCTATTTCTACAATTATTCCTGCAAAGTCAGTTTCTATCCTCGATACAGCCGATAAAGCAGAGTAAGCGGTGATATAATGCAGTCAAACAAATCCGGCAGCAAATCGGAAAGCAGCTTTATCGTAAAATCACTGAGAAATCTGGTGCTTGTACTCCTTTTTATTGTGTTTATAAGCATTATGTATAACTTTCAGAATAAGGGTGTTACTACAGAAACGGCTCTGCTCTCCGACGCTATCTTTTCCGAGGAGATTCAGGGTGTGTTTATCCGCGAGGAAACTCCTGTAACCTACAGCGGAAAAGGCGTTCTCAGCTATAAGGTTGATGACGGTGGCAAGGTCGGAAAAAATGAGGTCATTGCCGATGTTTACCCCAACGATGAACAGATAACCCGTAACCGTGAAATAGCAAAGCTTGAACGTGAGCTTGCAATTCTTGAAAAGATACAGAATCCCGGTACGCTTGAATCTGCTCAGCCGTCAGGACTTTCTGTGAATATCAGCGAAAGCTACCGCAGTCTGCTCTACAGCAGAGATATGAAAGATTATGATACTCTCCGCGATGAAATGGAAAATCTCGTTGTGGGAATGAGTACATACCAGATAATTACACAGCAAGTTACAGGATTTAATCAGGAAATAATTGATATCAATGCAAAGCTTGCAGAGCTGAAAGCTGCATCCGCAGTTCCCGTTGAATCCATTAAGTCAAAGGATTCCGCATATTTTGTAAGCTACTGCGACGGTTATGAATCAGAACTTACTCCCGATAATCTGGACAAGCTGACAATTGGTCAGCTCAGCAGCATCACCGACAGAAAAAGCGATGAACCCTCAATTGTGGGAAAAATGGTTGACGGTTATGAATGGTATCTTGCAGGTGTGATAAACAACAGCAGAAAGCTCTATTCAATCGGTGATTATATCTATATCAGCTTCGATTATTCCGACGAAAAATATGACGCGGAAATCGTTGATATACGGGACGAGGGCAATCCCGAAAAAAGCATTATTATCTTGAAATGCATCCATTTCAATGCGAACTTTGTTGAACACCGTGCGCAGAGATGCAAGCTCATAAAAGGCGAATATAGCGGTCTTAAGGTTCCCCGAGAGGCTATACGCTTTGATGATGTGGAAAAAAGGACTACAAATGCCGAGGGCGAAACCGACGGTATGACTATTGTCAATACAAAGGGTGTATACATCATGAAAGGCGAGCAGGTGATGTTTAAGAAAATCGACGTTATCTACGAGGGTACGGATTATGTGCTTTCAAGGGTTCACGAGGAAGATTCCTCTTATCTTGCTCTCTATGACGATATCTTAATGGAAACCGAGGGAGAATTCAATGGATAATTACAGCTTCGAGACCGTTAAAGAGAATATCAGGATAATTAATGAGAATATCCGTGAGGTGCAGGAAAGATATGGCTGCAATCAGACCACGGAGCTTATGGCTGTTACAAAAACAGTTCCCCCCGAGGTCGTAAACTGGGTGTTTGGCGAGGGTGTGAAGCTTTTAGGCGAGAACAGAGTTCAGGAGTTTCTCTCGAAAAAAGATTGCTATGATATGAGCACTTCACCGAGGATTCATTTTATCGGTCATTTGCAGACGAATAAAGTTAAATACATTATTGATGATGTCGATATGATACAATCTGTGGACAGCTTAAAGCTGGCACAGGAAATAAACCGCCTTGCACTTGCCCATAATAAAATTATGGACGTACTCTGCGAGGTCAATATCGGAGGAGAGGAAAGCAAAAGCGGAATTTCCCCCGATGAAACTGAAAATCTCCTTGAAAAGCTCAGCGACATGGAGGGAATAAGGGTAAAGGGTCTTATGACTATACCTCCGCCTGTGGAAAGCGATATCTACTTCGGCAGAATGGCAGAGCTTTTCAGCAGAATAAAGGATAAAGCCATTGAGGGTATTTCAATGGATACTCTTTCAATGGGCATGACCCATGATTATGCTACCGCTGTGAAGTATGGTTCAACCATAGTCAGAGTGGGAACTGGCATTTTCGGAAAAAGAGATTACAGATAACAACGTTTATACGTAAAATAGGTGATTAAGGGATTTTCCGCATTATTCCCCGAAAGCTGAACTAAGGTAAATGCGGAGAATGGAGTATACTATGAAATTATTTGATTTTGCTAAGGATTTCTTTTTTTCATCCGATGAGGAAGAAGAACTGAACGAAAGCGCAGCTTATGAGGACGAGCCTCGTCAGGAAAGACCTTCAAGAAGCTCCTCAACTGCTTCATCTTCTTACTCAGCATCTTCATCAGCCTCTTCTTCAACTTCCTCCTACAGCACAACAGCTCAGGAGCGTGAGGAAGCTATGGCTGAAATTAACAGAAGAAACAAGGTTGTGAACATTCAGGCAACTGCACAGCTTCAGGTTGTTCTCGTAAAACCCTCCGCTTTCACAGATGCAAAGCAGATTGCGGACCACCTTATTTCAAAGAAAACAGTCGTTCTTAACCTCGAAACAGCTTCTCCCGATAACAAGAGAAGAATCATCGACTTTCTCGGCGGCGTTGCTTATGCAAATGGCGGAAGCCTCAAGCCCGTTGCTAACCTCACATATATTATTACCCCCTACAATGTAGGCTTCATCGGTGAGGACTTAGTTGGGGAGCTTGAAAACAACGGCGTATTCATCTGATGAATAATTCGTCCGATTCGCTTTTAGCTCCGAAAATAGCCGATATGATACGGCGGTGTGAAAGGGATGGATGCAGTATATTCTCCCGCTTTCTCGATGAAAGAGAATGCGCGGAGGCTGAAATCTATTGCAAAAAAAACGCAGGAGAGCTGAAATACGGCTTCTTCGGCGGATTCTCCGACGCTCAGCGGCGTATCCTTGCACTGTATCACGATTATTCCGCTGACTATATCAGCGAGGAGCTTCCCATACTCTGCCTTACTTTTACTTTTCGCAGTGAGGACAGCCTTTCACATCGTGATTTTCTCGGCTCATTTATGGCGCTGAGACTAAAGCGTGATACTATCGGCGATATTGTTATAAAAGACGGTATGGCTCAGGCGGCAGTGACAGAAACTGCGGCAAGGGATATTACCGCAAGTATTTCAAAAATAGGCAGGGTAGGCGTTAAAATTACCGACAGCCGCCCTTTTGAACTGACTGTTGAAGAAACAAGAAAGTTCAAAGAGCAGGGCTGTACAGTTGCCTCTCTCCGCCTTGATTGTGTAGTTGCTGCAGCGGCAAATATAAGCCGTGATAAAGCAGCGTCGCTTATCCGCTCCGAAAAGGCAGAAGTAAATCACTTTCCTGCCCTGTCCGTCTCCCGTGAGCTTAAAGAGGGGGATATACTTTCAATCCGCGGATATGGCAGATTTGTTCTTTCGGGTATAAACGGCACTACCAAAAAAGGCCGTATACACATAATTCTGAAAAAATATATTTAGAGGTGAATAGCTATGATTACTTCAAAAGATGTAAGAAATAAACGATTCGAAAAAGCTGCTTTCGGCTATAAGCTGGAGGAAATTGACGAGTTTCTCGCACAGCTCGAGGCTGAACTTGACGAAATGGAGCGTGAGCGTCAGGAAGCTAACAACAAGATTCAGATTCTTGCTGACAAGGTAAGAGAGTACATGAAGGACGAGGACGCTCTCAAGGACGCTCTCCTCGGCGCTCAGAAGCAGGGACATCTTGTTATCAACGAGGCTAACGCAAAGGCTGAGGAAATTCTCGCCGCTGCACAGGCTAAGGCTGCAGAGCTTGAAGATGAAGCTGTACGTCAGCACGCTGAGGCTATGGAAAGAAACAGAATTGAAATCGCTAAGGAAAAGGACAGCCTTACAGAAGCACGTCGTCAGGTTGCTGAGTTCAAAAAGAGCCTTTTCGATATGTACAAAACTCACCTCGAAATGATTTCCACAATGCCCGACGCATTTGATGAGGAATTTGAAACAGAGACAGCTGAGGAAATCGCTGCCGCTGTTGCTGCTGAAAACGAAGTATGAAAGGAGAATCATCGCATTTGTGATGATCGGTGATACCAATGGCACAGGATTATAACGCAACCCTTAATTTACCGAAAACAGATTTCCCCATGCGCGGAAATCTGCCCAAAAGAGAGCCTGAAACCCTTGAAAAATGGGAGAACGAAAGACTCTACTACAAGATAATAGAAAAAAATGAGGGAAAGCCTGATTTTATTCTTCACGACGGCCCTCCCTACGCTAACGGTGATATTCACCTCGGTCACGCTCTCAATAAGTCCCTTAAAGATTTTATTGTAAAGTACAAGAATATGAGCGGATTCCGTGCACCTTACGTTCCCGGCTGGGATACTCATGGTCTGCCTATCGAGTTAAAGGCTATGAAGGAAATCGGCGTTGAAAACGGCGCAATTCCTCCTGTTGAGCTGAGAAAGCACTGCCACGACTATGCTATGACTCAGGTTGCAAAGCAGATGAATGGCTTCAAGAGAATGGGTGCACTGGGAGACTATGACTATCCCTACCTCACTCTCCGCCCTGAATATGAGGCAAGACAGGTTGAGGTATTCGGCGAAATGGCAAAGAAGGGCTATATGTACAAGGGTCTGAAGCCTGTTTACTGGTGTCCCGATTGTAATACAGCTCTTGCTGAGGCTGAGATTGAGTATTCAAATGACCCTTGCTACTCTATCTACGTAAAGTTCAATGTTACAGATGATAAGGGCATTTTCACAAATCTCGGACTTGACCTTTCTAAGATTTATTTCGTTATCTGGACAACAACTACATGGACAATTCCCGGAAACCTGGCTATCTGCCTTGGTCCCGAATATAACTATACCCTCGTAAATGCCAACGGCGAATACTACGTTATGGCTGAGGAGCTTGTAAAGACTACTATGGAAACTGCCGGTATCACAGAGTATACCACAGAGCACATCTTTACAGGTGCAGAATTAGAGGGAATGAAAACAAAGCATCCTCTTTATGACCGTTCCTCTCCTATTATCGTAGGTGACCACGTTACACTTGAAAGCGGTACAGGCTGTGTTCATACAGCTCCCGGCTACGGTGTTGAGGACTTTGAGGTGTGCAAGAAGTACGATGATATCGGCATTATCGTTTGCGTTGACGCAAAGGGTAAGCAGACTGCCGAAGCAGGCGAGTTTGAGGGTATGGATACAGATACCGCAAACAAGGCTATTGCCGCTAAGCTTGTTGAGCTTAACGCTATGCTTGCTACACAGAAAATCGTTCACCAGTATCCTCACTGCTGGAGATGCCACAATCCGATTATCTACCGTGCAACTGAACAGTGGTTCTGCTCTGTAAGCGGCTTCAAGGACGAGGCTATCAAGGCTATTGAGGAAGTACAGTGGATTCCCGAATGGGGCGAGGAGCGTATCAAGGGAATGGTACGCGACAGAAGTGACTGGTGTATCAGCCGTCAGAGAACATGGGGTGTGCCTATCCCTGTTATCTACTGTAAGGACTGCGGAAAGCCTATCTTCACAGACGAGACAATCAAGGCAATTGCTGATTTGTTCCGTGCAGAAGGCTCTGACGCATGGTGGATTAAGGACGCAAGCGAGTTCATTCCTGCTTCCGTTAAGTGTGAATGCGGCTGCGGCGAATTCACTAAGGAATACGATATCATGGACGTATGGTTCGACAGCGGCGTATCACATACTGCTGTTATGGACGATTTTGACAGCCTTACATGGCCTGCTGACCTCTATCTTGAGGGTGCTGACCAGTACAGAGGCTGGTTCCAGTCCGCACTTCTTACATCTGTTGTATACAAGGGTACTGCTCCATACAAGGCTGTTTGTACTCATGGTTGGGTAGTTGACGGCGAGGGCAAGGTTATGCACAAATCCCTCGGAAATGGTATTGACCCCTCAGAAGTTATCGACCAGTACGGCGCTGATATTCTTCGTCTCTGGGTTGCTTCCTCCGATTACCACAGTGATATCAGAATGTCCAAGACAATTCTCGGACAGCTTTCCGACGCTTACAAGAAAATCAGAAATACCGCAAGATATATACTCGGAAACCTCGGAAACGGCGAGGGCTTCAAGCCTGATACCGACTGCGTTTCCTACGATAAGCTTACAGAGCTTGATAAGTGGGCGATGATGAAGCTTGACGCTCTCATTGATACAGTCAAGGACGGCTATGAAAAGTACGATTTCCATATTGCATTCCACGCAATCCATAACTTCTGCGTTGTTGATATGTCCAACTTCTACCTTGACATCATCAAGGACAGGCTTTACTGCGAAAAGGAAAATTCCGAAATCCGCCGTGCCGCACAGACTGTAATGTACAGAATTCTCAGCGCACTTACAAGACTTATGGCTCCTATTATCTCCTACACAGCCGAGGAAATCTGGCAGTTCATGCCCCATGGCTCCGAGGACGATACACAGAGCGTATTCCTCAACCAGATGCCCGAAAAATCAGGTATCGAGTACAGCGATGAATTTGTTGAAAAGTGGAACTTTATCTACAGCACACGTGAGGCTGCAAACAAGGCTCTCGAAGAAGCACGTAACGCAAAGACAATCGGTAAATCACTTGAAGCTAAGGTGATTATTAAGGCTGATGCTGACTATGACCGCTATGCAGAGCTTGCACAGCAGCTTACAGAGGTACTTATCGTATCAGATGTTGCTGTTGAAAAGGCTGAGGGCGAAACTGTATTCGCTATCGAGACAGCCGAGGGCGGCAAGTGTGAGAGATGCTGGTGCTACTCCACAACAGTAGGCACAGACTGCAATCACCCCACACTCTGCAAGAGATGTGCTGTTGCAATTGAAATATAATTAGCACTATATTGCCTGCTGTATCAATGCAGCAGGCAATAATTATGATACTCCCCGAAAGGAGAAGCTAAATGATTATTCTGCTTATTGCGGCAATTATTGTTCTTATCGGAGCTGACCAGCTTGTTAAATACTGGGCAGTGGAAAAGCTTGAACCCGTGGGCAATATGGATTTTATCCGTATCGGAGATTTTGAAATTCTTGACCTTACCTATGTTGAAAATACAGGCGCTATATTCGGCAGTATGGCAGGACAGCGGTGGTTTCTTGTTGGTCTGACTTCACTGCTTATAATTGCGGCGGCGGTATTTATGTTCTATATTGCGAATAAATCGAAGTTTATTGCATGGGTATGCGCTCTTTTCGTGGCAGGTGGAATCGGCAATCTTATTGACCGTCTCCGCTATGGCTATGTTGTTGATATGTTTGATATCCAGCTTTTTGACTTTGCTGTGTTCAATGTTGCTGATATATGTATAACGGTTGCAGAGGGATTTATGATTGTTTATCTGCTTCTTGAAATCAAAAGGGATATGGCAAAGAAAAAGGCAGAAAAAGCCGCTGTGGAGGTAAAGGAAAATGAGTGAAATTCTCACTCTCATATGTACCGCCGAGGACAGCGGAAAGCGTATTGACAAGTATATTTCGGACAATATTGCGGAGCTTACACGTTCCGCAGTGCAGGGAATAATCTCCAAAAACGGCATAACCGCCGACGGAAAAGCAGTCAGCAAGAATTATAAAATCAAGGGGACGGAAACCATAGAAGTGGAAATTCCCGAAGCTGAGCCAATGGACGCTGTTCCTGAAGATATCCCCATAGAAATAGTTTATGAGGACGATGACCTGCTTGTTGTGAATAAACCGAAGGGCATGGTTGTACACCCTGCTCACGGAAATTATCACGGAACTCTTGTAAATGCTCTGCTGTATCACTGCGGAGAAAGCCTTTCTGGGATAAACGGAGTAATCCGCCCCGGAATAGTACATCGAATTGATAAGAATACAAGCGGTCTGCTTATTGTGGCGAAAAATGATAAATCTCATCTTCACCTTGCGGAGCAGATTAAGGCTCACAGCTTTACCCGCGAATACGAGGCAATTGTCAGCGGCTCTCTCAAACAGGAATCCGGAACTGTTGACGCTCCAATCGGACGGCACAAGACCGACCGAAAGAAAATGTGTGTCACTGCGGAAAATTCCCGAAATGCCGTCACTCACTATTCTCTTATAAAGCAGTACGGAGGATATGCTCATATAAAATGTCGTCTTGAAACGGGACGTACCCACCAGATACGCGTGCATATGGCATATATCGGCAATGCTGTTCTTGGTGACGACATTTACGGCAAGGCATACAAGGGCATTGAGGGGCAATGTCTCCACGCGCGTAAAATAGGCTTTGTTCATCCCTCAACAGAGGAATATATGGAGTTCACAAGCGAACTCCCCGACTATTTCAAGAGCATTATAAATAAGCTTGAAAAACAATAGGAGGTTTTGTTTTGGATATCAGAAATGTAATAATTCTCAGTGATATGGACGGAACTCTCCTGAATTCAAAAAAACAGATAAGCGACATTGACAGGGCGGCAATTGAAAAATTCACCACTATGGGCGGAAAATTCACTGTTGCTACAGGGCGCACGCTCCAGTCATTTGAGCAGTATCGCAGTATGATTGACTTGCCTATGCCTGTTGTGATGTACAACGGCGGCGGTATATACGACTATGCCAACGAAAAAATGCTGTATAGTCGTTTTCTCCCATGCAATGCAAGGGAGATAGCCGCAGAACTGCTCAGGCTTATGCCTGAACTGGGCGGCGAGGTACTCACTTCTGACGGTACATATGTTTTCAGCAACACCGACTACATGCAGTATCACACGAGGATATGCGGTATAACTCCAGAATTTGCGGATATAAACGATATCCCCGACAACGGCTGGTTCAAGGTGCTGTTTACAATTGCTCCTGAGGATATACCGAATCTGGAACTTCTTGTCCGTCATCTTGGCTATGATAAGGAAATGGATTTTGTTAAATCCTCTGATATCTTCCTTGAAATGCTCCCAAAGGGAAGCAGTAAGGGTTCTGCGCTCAATGAATACCGCAGAATTGAGGGTATGGAGGATATGACCTTTGTTGCTATCGGTGATTTCAACAATGATATTGAAATGATAAAGGCGGCAGATATTGGCGCTTGTCCTGTAAATGCAGAGGAGGAAGTAAAGCAGTCTGCTGACATTATCCTTGAACACACCAACGATGAGGGAGCTGTGGCGGAACTGATAGAGTACATAATAAATCACAGCGATATCATAGGTGGAGAGGATAATACAGCAATATCCGCATATAACTAAGGCAAGTATTGAGTTGACATAATGGTTTTTAAGTGATAAAATAAATATATAAAAAAATTCTTAACGGAGGTTATTTATGGACGTTACAATTAAAAAGAATTTGCAGAAAACAGCCTGCAAGGTAAGAATGGGCGTTATCGAGGGAACTTTCAACGCTAAATCGGGACATCCCGGCGGCTCTCTCTCAATCAGCGATACACTCACATATCTTTACTTCAACAAGATGAACGTGAATCCCGCTGACGCTGAAAATCCTGACAGAGACAGACTTGTTCTCTCAAAGGGACACACTGCACCTGCGCTTTATTCCGTTCTTGCACAGAAGGGTTATTTTGCAGAGGATGAACTCAAATCTCTCCGCCACATCGGCGCTCTTTTACAGGGACATCCCTGTATTCATATCCCCGGAGTTGATATGTCCAGCGGCTCTCTCGGACAGGGTATCTCCGCTGCTGCTGGTATGGCTCTTGCTGGTAAGCTTGATAACAAGTCCTACAAAGTATACACAATCTTAGGTGACGGCGAAATTGAGGAAGGTCAGGTTTGGGAGGCTGCTATGTTTGCGGCTCACTATAAGCTTGATAATCTTGTTGCAATCGTTGACAACAACGGTCTCCAGATTGACGGACCTATTACAGAGGTATGTTCACCTGAGCCTATCACAGATAAATTTGCAGCTTTTGGCTGGCACGTAATCACAATGGATGCTCACGATTTCGACAGCATTGACGCAGCTTTTGCTGAGGCTGAAACAGTTACAGGAAAGCCTGTTGCTATTATTCAGAAATCTACAAAGGGCAAGGGCGTATCCTTTATGGAAAATCAGGTAAGCTGGCACGGAACAGCTCCCAATAAGGAGCAGTACGATCAGGCAATGGCAGAGCTCAGCGCGCAGTTAAAGGAATTGGAGGACTAAGACTATGGCAGATGTAATCAAAAAGGCTACAAGAGAAAGCTATGGCGAGGCTCTGAGAGACCTTGCAGGAGAATACAAGGATTTAATCGTACTGGACGCTGACCTTGCGGCAGCTACAAAGACAGGCGTATTCAAGAAAGCTTGTCCCGAGCGTTTCTTTGACTGCGGTATTGCAGAGGCAAATATGATGGGCGTTGCGGCAGGTCTTGCTGCTTGCGGAAAGATTCCTTTTGCAAGCACATTCGCGATGTTTGCGGCTGGACGTGCTTATGAAATCGTAAGAAACTCTATCGGATATCCCCACCTCAACGTAAAAATCGGCGCTACACACGCAGGTATTTCCGTAGGCGAGGACGGTGCAACTCACCAGTGCAACGAGGATATCGCTCTTATGAGAACTATCCCCGGAATGACAATCATCAACCCCAGCGATGACGTTGAGGCTAAGGCTGCTGTAAAGGCTGCTCTTGACTTTGAGGGTCCTGTATATATGCGTTTCGGCAGACTTGCAGTTCCCGTAATCAACGACGCTGAGACATATAAGTTTGAGCTTGGCAAGGGCGTTGTACTCAAGGACGGAAGCGATGTAACAATCGTTGCAACAGGACTTCTTGTAAACGAGGCTGTTGAGGCTGCAAAGGTTCTTGAAGCTGAGGGAATTTCCGCAAGAGTTGTAAATATCCACACAATCAAGCCTCTTGATAAGGAGCTTATCTGCAAGTGTGCTAAGGAAACAGGTGTAATTGTTACAGCTGAGGAACACAGCGTAATCGGCGGACTTGGTTCTGCTGTAGCTGAAGCTGTTACAGAGTGCTGTCCTGTTCCCGTTGTTAAAATTGGTGTAAATGATGAATATGGTCATTCAGGCCCTGCTGTTGACCTCCTTAAAGAATTCGGACTTTGCGCTGATAATATCGTTGCTAAGGTTAAGGAAGCTGTTAAGCTGAAATAAAACAGGATTTTTTCTTGTTTGGGATTCCAAAGGGCACTGCCCTTTGGCAGAGTCCAGAAGCAGCGCCTCTGGCAGGGTGTGGGACAGCGTCCCACATAGCGTTCAAGCGCTCTGCAAGGGGTGACTTTCAAAACAGTCCAGTGTACTGTTTTGAAAGAGGGGATGCTCTGTAAGAGAGAGCGTCCCCAAAAACACGCTGTATATTTTAAAGAAACTTCTAAAAAGTTTTCTTATTACATTTTTTGACAAGCTGAGACAAGAATTTTTCTTGTCTCATTTTTGCAGGTAAGAATATGAAAATTACGAAAATAAAAACTGCCGAAAAAAATCCCGTTGAAATAAAGGGGACAGATATGCAGGATTATTGCCTGTATATATTCAGAAGTCCTGTAAGTATTACTCTCAGCGGCATTGAAAGAATCTTCCAGAAAAACACGGTGATACTATACGAGGGCGGAGCAAGCCGCTATTTCAGCAGTGCAGGCAATTCAGAGCTGAAATACGATTTGGTACAATTCAGCCCTTCCCCCGCAGATATGCAGCATATCGGAAGTCTGAATATTCCAATTAATAAACCATTTTCCGTTGAAGATGATTATATTTTGTCTTCAACGATAAGAAATCTGGATTTGCATGGCTGTACCGCAGGAAGACGTTCAGCGGAGCTTATAGGGCTTTATATGCGGATTATACTCATAGCCCTTGAAGAAGCCAACAGCGGCGAGGAAAATGTTATCAGCGATATTCCGAGATTTCCGCAGTTAAAAGAGATAAGGCGGGAGATGTACGATAATCCTCAGCAGCATATGTCAATAGACAAGCTATGCAGACGGCTTGCAGTAAGCCGCACATACTTTCATAGAATATATCAAGCGGCATTCGGGATATCATTCCGACAGGACGAGATAAAAAGCAGGCTTATGCACGCCTGTCGGCTTCTTACAGATACGAAGGTATCTGTAAGCGTTATAGCGGAGAAATGCGGCTATGAATCGGAAACCTTTTTTATGAGGCAGTTCCGACAGCATATGGGCTGTACTCCCAGTGAGTACAGGAGAAAGGGATAATAATTTCAAGGGCGATAATTCATCGCCCTTATTCATTGTTTATAAAATTTTAAAAAGCCCTTTACATATGGTAATAATTGTGATATAATTAAAAAGCGGTAAAATACCGCAGGAGAAATAAAAACAAAGAGAAAAGACAAGGAGAAAATTTATGGCAAGAGGAGATAACAGACGAGGACGAAAAAAATATCGTGTGAGATACGACAGAATTGTTGTGCTTGCACTTGTTATCATTACAATGGCAGTTCTTATTTCATCATGCGTAAACGGCATAAAGGGCAAGAAAAATATAGGCTCAGTTCCTGAGCTTTCAAAAAATATCACAACTGCTGCAAAAAATACACAAACAACCACAGAGGCAGCAGAAACAGAAGCAAATCCGCAGAATTCCGAAAATACTACAGAAACTGCAACAACTGCTGTAGGCTCAACAATTCCCGTTGCGGCTGAGGAAGTTCACAAGGGTAATCTTGTACTTGTAAATGCTGATTATGAATACACATTCCCCGAGGGTGATATCGAGCCTATCACAATTATAGAAAATAAAAACGATTTCTATGATGCAGGCGACTACGTTACAAAGCTTGACAAGGAAGTTGTAATCCAGCTTAACGCACTTATGGAGGCTTATGCCGTTTCAAAGAATACAGATGATACAGATATATTTGTTCAGGACGGCTTCAGAACATACGATGAGCAGGTAGTCCGCCACAGCACCGGAAAGTCCAAAACCTTTGAAGCAGGACATGTTGACTATCACACAGGAAGAACTTTTGATATGTTCCTTATGGACAGCACGAGCAGTTCGGGATATGCTTACTTTACTGCTGACGAATGGTTTAACCAGAATGCAGGCAGCTACGGATTTATTTTAAGATATCCCGAGGGCAAAAAGGAAAAGACAGGTGAAAACCCAAGATGCTATACATACCGCTATGTAGGAATCCCTCATGCTTCATATATTAATTTCAATCAGCTTTGTCTTGAGGAGTATATTGAGGAAGTAAAGAGACATACTAACGATAACCCCCTTGAAATAACAGCAGGCGGAAATACTTATAACGTGTACTATGTTCCTGCGGCAGAAAGCGGAAACACCGACGTTCCCGTGCCTGATGACAAGCCATATACAATTTCAGGCTGTAATGCAGGCGGATTCATTGTAACTGTAACAATAAGCTGATAAACGGAGACAAAAGTGAAAAAAAAAGCATTTCTTTTAAGTCTTGTTATGTGTGCCGCAGTGTTTTCATCCTGCGGCAACAACGATAAAGAGGACGGTTCGGGGCATATGTTCGACGTCGCTCTCAACGGAAATCCCGAGAGTCTTGACCCTCAGTTTGCATATGATTCCGCGTCAAATACCGTTATAAAGAACCTTTACAGCGGTCTTATGCGTGTTGATGAATCGGGAAACGTAGTCTGCTGCAACGCAGAAAAGTACAAGGTTTCGGCAAATGGCATGGTTTATACATTTACACTCAGAGATGATAATTTCTGGTTTTTTGATGTAAACGATGACGACGTTATAACCGAGGACGAATATTTCCCCGTAACTGCATATGATTATGCATTTGCGCTGAAACGCGTTCTTGACCCGCGAATGAAATCGCCCTACCGTGAGGAATTTTCCTGCATAGTGGGAGCATTTGAGGTAATGAACGGTATTGAATCCACTGATTTTGCAGAGATACACGCAGAAGATGAAAAAACGCTGAAAATTGTTCTGAATGCGCCTAACGCGGAATTTTTGCGCATAATGGCAACAGCGGCGGCATATCCCTGTAATGAGGAATTTTTCAATTCAACAAAGGGACGATATGGGCTTGACGACCGTTCTGTAATGTCCAACGGAGCATTTTTCGTGCGTCAGTGGTTCTACGACCCCTACGGAAGCAACAATATTCTGTATATGAAGCGAAATGACGCTAACTGGAGTGAGACATATGATATTATGCCCTCATTCCTCAGCTTTACAATCGAAAACGATGAAGAAGCCATACGTCAGGTTTTCAAAGAGGGCGACGTTGAGTGCTTTACTACGCTGAACAGCAGTTCCTACAATACAAGCAAATATCTTGTGCAGGGTATTCCCGCAACAACGCTGGGTATTGTATTCAATCCCGAAAACGAGTATTTTTCGGATATAAACCTCAGAAAAGCTTTCGCACTGTCTATAGACCGTGAAACACTGAGTGAAAAAATTGATGATGATTTATTAGCGGCAAGTGGTATAATACCTCCTGCTGTTATGGTACACGGCAGAAGCTACAGAGAACTGGTTTCCGATAAGCCATTCTGCAATTATGACAGTAAACAGGCAGCTGAAAGCTATGAGACAGCAAAAAGCAATAAGAATTTTTCATCTCTTGGAGAAATAAAAATGCTTGTGAATGCGGAAACAGTGGATTCCTCATATCTTCACATAGTAACGCAGAAATGGCAGGAAATTTTCGGATTTCATGTGGGGATTGAGGACGTATCAGCAGAGGAATTCAACAGTCGTATTGAAAATGGAGATTATACTATAGCATTGTATGCGCTTAAAGGTAAAATTGCGGCTGGAAGTTCTGTTATACGTGAGTTTGAAAACAGTACTGTCTGCAAGGGATATCTGTCTGAGGGAAGCCTGACAGAAGCAATTATAAGCTGTGAAACAGCAGACGGACTTGTGGAAAAATATTCCGAAGCTGAGCAGTATATAATACAAAGCTACAGATTCATACCATTATTTTATAAAAATTCTTACCTTATAGCAGATAGCGAAAATGAAGATATAATATATGACCCATTCACAGAAGCGGTTGATTATCGAATAGCGCAGAATTATAGCTGATTCAAAAATACTAGTGGCAACAAATTTATTTTTAGAAATTACCAATATAAAAAATTAAACGCAGTCTGAAAAGACTGCGTTTAATTCAATTAGGGAGGTTTTATTTATTTTTTTCTTATAGCAACAATTGTTCCTGAGGAGAGATCTTCAAGCAGTTCAAGTACCTTGTTGATTCCCTGTTCGGAATATCTGAAATATGTGTGGTATGAACCTTCAACAAGGAAAGTCATTTTCATTCTGTCCTCGATTGTGGGCTCGTATTCAGGAAAACTCTCAGCAATTACCTTATATAATTCGTCGATAAAAATTTCAGCGAAACTATTGCTGCGCGAACCCTCAAAAAGAATTTTTATCATTTCTTCATTGGCAATAATTGAGTTGCTTAGCACACGCACAAATTCGCTTACATTTTCGAAAATATCATAGGTATTCGGTACACTTTTGAGACACTCGCAGATTAATTCACGTTCCAGCTTTTCCGAGAGGTCGTAAATATCACGATAGTGTAAATAGAAAGTCGCTTTGTTGATATTTGCAGCTGTTGAAAGCTCCTTGATAGTAATTTTTTCAAGTGGCTTTTGTTCTCTTACTTCGAGGAATGCTTTTTTTACGGCAGCTCTTGTTTTTGTAATTCTCAAATCCATTTTTTTCACCTCATTAATTTCTCTTATTTTTTTCTTTTTTTACAATTCTACCCTTTTCATTAAATAATAGAATTTGTATAACTGAAGTTGTACTTAATACCTTATAATTATTATAGTATATTATTAGTCAAAAGTCAATAGTTTTTTATTATATTTTGATAGTTTTTTATTAAAAAATACGTAAATTTCCCTAAACATTTAACCAACCAAAATCTAACCTTGTGAAATGCTTGTTGACATTGGAATTTTCACATGCTATAATTATGTGTACAATGTTGTGTATTGTGTGAAAAAGGAGATGTTTTTGTGGATATTTCTAATTTTTATAATGGAAATTCCTTTGATATATATGAATATCTGGGCGCTCATAGTACCGCAGAGGGTACAATTTTCAGAACTTATGCGCCGAATGCTTTAAAAGTTTCTCTTGTGGGAGATTTTTCAGATTGGCAGGAAATCCCTATGAATCCTGTGAACGACGGCAGATTTTACGAAATTTTTGTCTCTGAAGCAAAGTCGGGAATGCGATACAAGTTTCGCATATACGACAAAAATGGAAAATATCTCGACCACTGCGACCCTTGCGGCTTCGGCTGTGAGCTTCGCCCCAACACTTGTTCCGTTATTCGCAATATGGAGTATAATTTCAGCGACAGCGAATGGCTTAAAAAACGTACAGATTGCCATGACAGGCCGCTGAATATATATGAAATTCACCTTGGCTCATGGAAAAAAACTGAAAATAGCAGCTGTGAGTGGTACAATTACGCTGAAATAGCTGATAAACTAATATCCCACATTAAGGAAAACGTCTATAACTATATTGAAATCATGCCTTTGAGCGAGCACCCCTGCGATGAATCATGGGGATATCAGATAACGGGATTTTTCTCCCCTACCTCACGTTACGGCACAGCTGTACAGCTTATGGAGCTTATAGACAAATGCCACATGAACGGAATCGGCGTAATAATTGACTTTGTACCTGTTCATTTTGCTGTAAACGACTATGCCCTTGCAAAATATGACGGTACACCGCTGTTTGAATATTCCTCCGATGACATAGGATATAACGAGTGGGGCAGCCGCAACTTCAACCATGCAAAAGGGGAGGTACGGTCATTTTTGCAGTCTGCGGCGAATTACTGGCTTGATGTGTATCATTTTGACGGAATCCGCGTTGACGCTGTACGCAATCTTATATATTGGCAAGGGGACGAAAAACGGGGAATAAATACCCGTGCTATTGAATTTCTGCGGAATATGAACAGCGAATTGAAAAAAAGACATCCCACAGCCATAATTGCGGCGGAGGATTCCACAGCGTATCCGAAAATTACTGAATCAGTAGAAAAAGGCGGTTTAGGCTTTGATTACAAGTGGGATATGGGCTGGATGCACGATACGCTGGAATATTTTCAGACATCTCCCATGTATCGCACAAAGGATTACCACAAGCTTACCTTTTCCATGGCATATTTTTATAATGAGCGTTTTATACTCCCCTTTTCTCATGATGAAGTCGTACACGGTAAGACGGCTATAGTTCAGAAGATGAACGGCGGCTATGAGGAAAAATTTCCGCAGGCAAGGTCGCTGTATCTGTATATGATAGCACATCCGGGAAAAAAGCTGAATTTTATGGGTAATGAGATAGGACAGCTCAGGGAATGGGACGAAAAACGTCAGCAGGACTGGGATTTGCTGGAATATCCTGTACACCACAGCTTCAATGGTTTTATAAAGGCTATAAATCGAATTTATTTGCAATATGATGCACTTCACAGGGATTTTGAAAGAGATAATTTCCAGTGGGCGGACTGCGATTCCACAGAGGATTGTATATATGCCTTTTTCCGAAAGAGCAGTAATTCTGATATTCTTGCTGTATTCAATTTTTCGGATTGGGAAAAATTGGATTATACCGTAAAAATCGGGGAATATTCCAACACTGAGCTGCTTATTGATTCTGATTGGGAGCAATTCGGTGGGAAATCACAGGAAATTGAAGTAAATATCCGTGACGGAAAGCTGACAATGGATATGCCGTCTTACAGCGGAAAAATATTTATACTAAAAAAGGACGCTATGTGAAGCGTCCTTTCGTTATTTTTCCCTGTATTCCGTAGGCGACATACCCTCAGCAGCTTTGAATTGCCGCACAAAATAGTTGTAGGAGGAATACCCACATTCTTTGGATATATCCGTGACCGTCATATCCGAGGTTGACAAAAGCTCCTTTGCTCTGGCAAGACGGAAATCAATCATATCTACAATAATGCTTTTTCCGAAATACTGTTTATACATCTTTTGCAGATAGCTTTTGCTGAGATAAAGCTCTGCGGCAATTTCGTTGACATTCCAAGGCAATTCGGGATTTTTCATAATTCTGCCCCGAAGCTGAAATAGTTTTTCATACTGCGGATTTTCAGTTGTTTCCGATACTGTATAGCTGTATACGCGGTTGAGAGTTGCTTTATGGAGACTTGTTCCGGGAGATACTCCCGAATTTAGAGGCTGAGTATCAACGCCAATAGAAAAATTGATGTTACAGTTTTGCTCCTCTGAAAAGCAGGAATTGCTGATCTTTTCAGAAAGCTGACAAAATATTTCTTCATATCGGTTTTTGTGGGGAGTAATAACCGCAAAGGAGTATACCGACCATAAACCATAGATTTCATCTGATTTTACACAGCTGCCGATAAGCTTTGCAAAGGCAGAGGTGACTTTTCCACATTTGTCATCGTCTCCCTGATAGCATGGGTCATTGAGCCCCGAAAGCTGAATACGGATAAAATCGGCTTCCGCGCTGATTTTCTTTATATCCTCCAGCCGTTCCTCAAAGGCTTTTTTTACACCTGCCCTGTTGAGAAGACCTGTAGTATTGTCGTATAGCAGTGCATATTCAGCTTTTTCGGCAGTGTGGTCAAGGATTGATTTTATCCGCACCTGTTCAAGAGCAACGTTTATGTAATTTATCCAATGTGTATACAGCTCACTGAATGTCAGGGGATTTTTTCCAAATGATACGGCGGAATATCCGAAGAAATTCCCGTTGAAGTTCAGAGGGGTAATATAATACGAAACGGGATACCGTCTTTCCTCGTTGTACACAGGCAGAATATCGTATGAGGAAAAATATTCCTTTTCGGAATAATTTCGGTGAACCTCATTTTTGGCAAGGATAATTTTCATTTCATCGCCTATATCAAAATCCAGCCTGTCACCGACATTTCCGCTGTGGCATTGAGTATATTTTTTTGTAAGGCATATTCTCAGCCGTTTCATTTTGTATATGTAATATGTGTAATTGTCAAGGCGGTCTGCAAATTCCTCAGGACTTGAAGTATTTGTAATATCAAAAAGCATATCCCTGTGGAGAATATCGTAGTCGTAGGCGCGAAGCATACGCTGAGTTCTGTTATCCGGCTTGTATGGAGGAGGATTACAGCCGCAGCTTCTGGACGGCATAAAATTTCCGCTTTTGTCACGGACTTTGTGGCAGATTCTACCTGTAATCATGCGGTAGATACGGCGGAAAGCCTCTGCACCAAGCTGAAAATTAGGTCTGCGGTAGCTTGAAATCTGTGGAATATTTCGCTTTCCCTCGTCGGAAGCGTCATAACCTGTTACAGCAATATCATCAGGAACACTTATACCGCCCTTTATAAGTGTTTCCGTAAGGGCAATTGCGGAGATGTCATTTCCGCATACAACGGCTTCTGGGCGTTCAATATCGCCTTTTACAATACCTGCAGCAAGCTCCTCAGCGGCAGATTTCCAGAAATCGCCGTATAAACAGCTGTTTTTCTCAAGGCTTATGCCATGGTTTTTCATAGAATTTTTAAATCCGCGAAGACGTTCTTCAGAAACGAGAATTTTCCTCGGTCCCGTAAGACAGTATATTTTTCTGAATCCGTGAACTTCTATAAGGTGGTCTGTTATCTGCTCAAATGCCGTACAATCGTCAATTGCCGTGGATTCAAACAGCTTGTGTTCTTCACTGTCAAGGAGCATAACAGGCTTACCTGAACGGATTAGCAGATTATCAATTGTATTTCTTATATTGTCGTCGTAAAATGTGTTGCGGTGATAGAGAAAGCCGTCAAAACGGTCTGAAAGTATAAGCTTGAAAATTTCCTTTGAAGCTTCTTTGTGAGGCGTTTGTTGATAAAAGTTATGAAGCGGAGCAAGTACAGCTGTATCGCTGTTTGTTTTATAAGCCTGAGAAATGATTCCATTTAAAATTTCCGCCTGAAAATCTACGGGACATTCTGTTATAATAACTCCTATAAGGAGACGTTTTTTCATAATTTCACCGCCTTTTTAGAAATGGCTCATTTGGTTAGTAATCTGGCACAAAAAATCATTGAAATATTCATATTTTAATGTTATAATATTAGTATGGTAATATTTCAATTCTGCACTATGTATTATTATATCATATTAAGCAGTCGAATGCAAGACAAAAATGCATATCTCGAAGGGAAAATAATATAATCTTTTTATTTGGATATTATAATTGATTGTATTAAGCCTGCTTATTGTGTATAATGATTATTGTCAGGAGTGACGCTCGCATCACGTGTCACAGGGCAATGTCAGGGGAAATCCGTATATTCATACGGAATAGCGGCTTATACACCGCAGTGCAGTATTTCGTCAGATTTAACGGTTTAACCAGAACATTGAACGGAGGAGATTCTTATGAAGAAAAATTTCAAACGTATGATTTCGGCAGCGGCAGCTCTCGCTGTTACAGCAGCATCCTCAGTTGTTGTACCCGCAGCTGATTTTACCCTAAGAGCTGATGCCGCTTCCAACGTTATGCTTGAATATCTCGACAGGGGTATAACAGCAGTGAACACAGGAAACGGTATGCTTGTAAGCTGGCGCTATCTCGCAAACGATGACGATAACGCAGTATACAAACTCTATCGTGACAATACGCTGATTTATACAAGCGAAGCAGGAAAGGCGACCTGCTACCTCGACGCTCAGGGAAGTGCTTCTTCAAAATATCGTGTTGATACCCTCTCATCAGACGGTACTCTGAAAGGCTCGGAAGATTGCCGTTTTACCTCAAACAACGCATATTTCGATATTCCCATGTCACCGCCAACTGGTTCGGGATGTACTTACAGCCCCAATGATATGTCCGTTGGAGATATCGACGGTGACGGTCAGTATGAGCTTTTCGTAAAGTGGGACCCCAGCAACTCTCAGGATAACTCAAAGGGCGGAAATACAGGAAATGTATTCATCGACTGCGTAAGACTGGACGGCACAAGAGTATGGAGAATTGATTTAGGCGTCAATATCCGTGCAGGTGCGCATTATACACAGTTCTACGTAGCCGATTTCGACCTTGACGGAAAGGCGGAAATGACCTGTAAAACTGCCGACGGAACAAAGGACGGCACAGGAAAGGTTATCGGCGACGGCTCTAAGGATTACCGCAATTCCGACGGATACATACTCAGCGGACCTGAGTATTACACACTCTTTGACGGCGCAACAGGTGCAGCTCTTGATACAGTTGATTATGAGCCTGCACGAGGCGAAGTATCAAAAAGTACATGGGGCGATAACTACGGAAACCGAGTTGACAGATTCTGGGGTTCTGTTGCGTATGTTGACGGCGTTCACCCCTGCGTTATCACAGGACGTGGATATTATACACGAATGACAGCCACCTGCTATGGTGTGGAAAACAAGAAGCTTGTAAAGAAATGGGCATTTGATACTGGCTTCAACAGTTCTGCAGTGGGCTACGGCGACGGAAATCACAACAGTATGCCTGCGGATGTTGACGGTGACGGCAGACAGGAAATCATCACAGGTGCAACATGTATTGATGACAACGGTAAGGTTTTATGGTGTACCGATTTAGGACACGGTGACGCTATGCACCTTTCCGATTTCGAACCTGACAGAGCAGGTCTGGAGCTTTTTGTCTGCCACGAAGAACAGAAATCAGGCTGGGGCGTAAGCATTATTGAAGCCGCAACAGGTAAAACAATCTACCACGAAAACGGTACAAAAGATACAGGACGATGCGGTGCGGCTAACGTAACTGCCGCAAATCCCGGTTCGGAATACTGGGGACCATACACAAACGGTACTATCAACGTAAAGGGAGGACAGGTATCCTCCACAAAGGGCGCACAGAATTTCTTTATCTACTGGGACGGTGACCTTGAAAGAGAGTACCTTGACGGCGGCGATGCTAAGCCTGCCACAATTTCAAAGATGAACGCAAGCGGCAAAATCGATACTCTTCTTACAACTACAGGATTTATTACAAATAACTCCACAAAAGCAAATCCCTGTCTTTCAGCTGATATCTTCGGCGACTGGCGTGAGGAGCTTATCGTAAGAGCTGCCGATAACAACTCAGTAAGAATTTACTGTACACCTTATGATACTGAATACCGTATAACAACCCTCATGCACGATGCTCAGTATCGTATGCAGGTATCCTCACAGAATACCGCATATAATCAGCCTCCGCACACAAGCTTTTTCCTCGGCACAGGCTACGACCTGCCCGCAAGACCCACTGATACGGTCAACACAGAGGGAATCACAGTCAACACCTCCAAGACAGGCGCTGTAATCAACACAGGATACAATTATAAGATAAAGAACGTAAAAAGCGGTATGTATCTTGAAGTAGCTGATTCAAAGGCAGAAAACGGCGCAAACGTTCAGCAGGGCACAACAGGTGCAACTGTATGGACATTTGCGGAATCAGCCGCAGGCGGATACTACTACATCTATTCCGAATTAGGCGACGGAAAGACATTCCTGCTTGATGTAGATTCAGCTAAAACCGAAAACGGCACAAATATCGGTATCTGGGGCAACACAAACAGTGACGCACAGCTTTTCAAGCTTGTTGACAACGGCGACGGTACTTACGCTATCTGTACAAAGGTTACAAAGGACGCAAGCGGTATCGGCGTAAACGGCGCTTCAACGGAAGCAGGTGCAAATGTCATTGAATGGGAATGTAACGACAGTGACGACCAGAAGTGGATTCTGGAAATTAAATATAATACAATCAGCGGCAGTCTTGTAAAAGAGCTTGCTGTCAAGGATATGGAAAATAATGCTGACTGGAAAATCACAGGAAATGCGGCAGTAGGCTCTCTCATCTACGGAGACAGAGACTTTACCTATACACAGCTCCCTGCTTCACTTACAGGAGCTGAAATGATACAGACAGCCTGCGATTCCAAGAACAGCGCAAATGAGCTTGCTGAATTCACAGCGGCTAAGGATATCAAGGCATATGTACTTCTTGATACACGAGTTGAGGAATCTATGGGAGCAATTCCCGAGTGGCTCAATGGCTGGACAAAGACATCGGAGCAGGCGGCAAGCAGCAATGATGTAATTTTCGATATCTACGAAAAATCAGTTAAGGCAGGAGAACTTGTTTCGCTTGGTACAAATACAACTTCCTACAACGTTATGAATTATGCTGTTCTCGTTAAGGAGGACGAAGCCATAACTACAACTACTACCACAACGACAGAACCAACTACAACAACCACTACAACCCCTGCCGACACTCCAACAGATATACTTGCAGGCGACGCAAACTGCGACGGTAAGGTAACAATCGCAGATGCTACAGCAATTCTCCAGAGCATAGGTAACTACGATAAATACGGCTTATCCGAACAGGGCGCAAAGAATGGCGATGTATCAGGCAACGGCGATGGTATCACATCAGCTGATGCAATTGCAATAAAGAGATATGATGCAGGGCTTCTTGAAACTCTCCCTGAAAAGTAAAAATTCCAACCCATTTTCATAAGGGGCTCTCTAAAAACCGGAACACGAGCGGAATTTCGTATATGACAAATATCAGTTACAAGGCGACAAACCGTAGTAATACTTGATGTATTGCAAGGTTTGCCAACGCAGTAAATGATGTTTGTCATAGAAATTCAGTCGTGAGGGAGGTTTTTAGAGGTTCCCACAGTACCCTTTTTGAAAGGCTCTCCGTTAATTCAGAAGGTTAAGCTTGTCGAAAAACTATAAATAAAAAGGGATTCTAAAGGGCAAAGCCCTGCGTAGCGTTTAAGCGCTCTGCAAGAGAGAGCGTCCTCTAGAAAATTATCTCATTATAGCTTTTTCTGCAAACTGAGCTCCCCGTTAATTCGGGGAGTTTTTCATTTTTCAATAATTTACGAACTATTAAAGGAGTTGCATATTATAAGCTAAAGGCTTTTCACCGCAGTTGACAGGAAAATAAAAATATGGTATCATAATAGTACTAATGTGTAAAGGAAGATATTATGCTTGTCAGCCTGAATAATATAAATAAATTCTATAACGGAAAGCAAATACTGAGCAACGTCTCATTGACCGTTGACGAAAATGACAAAATCGGACTTGTGGGCAACAATGGCTGCGGCAAGTCCACCTTGCTGAAAATCCTGACAGGTTCAGTAGAGCCTGACCGTTTCAGCGAAAAAGACGGTATTATCTCATTTGCCGCAAAAACGACAATAGGTTATCTGGAGCAAATGGGCGGTCTGGATTCCGAAAATACTGTTATGGAGGAAATGAATAAGGTTTTTGAGCCAATACATAAGGCAATTGAACGCCTCCGCGACATTGAGCTTGAAATCGAGCTGGGTGATAACTCCTCCGCCGACGAATATCAGCAGCTTTCCTCGTGGATTGAAGCCAACGACGGTTATAATACTGATGTTAAAATCCGCACCGTCCTCAACGGTATGGGATTTTCAGGTGAACAGCTTAACCGCACCGTATCGGGATTCAGCGGCGGCGAGAAAACCCGTCTTTGTATTGCAAAACTGCTCCTTGAGGAGCCGAATCTGCTTATCCTTGACGAGCCGACCAACCACCTCGACTTCAAAACGATTATGTGGCTTGAAGATTATCTCCGCAGTTACCGCGGAGCTGTTCTCATCGTCAGCCATGACAGATATTTTCTGGACAGACTCTGTACTTCTGTATGTGAAATCGAGAGGGGCATTCTCACACGCTACAAGGGTAATTATTCCGCCTTTGTCCGTCAGCGCGAGGAAAACACCGCCCGCCGCGAAAAAGAGTACGAACAGCAGCAGAAGCAGATTGCAAAAATGGAGGACTATGTGGCAAGAAATCTTGTTCGCGCCTCCACCACGAAAATGGCACAGAGCCGCAGAAAGCAGCTTGAAAAAATTGAGCGTATCGAGAAGCCTTTCCACGAGGAAAAGCATGCTAAAATCAAGTTCACATATGCTGTTGAGCCGCCTCTTGACGTGCTGAAAGTCAAGAATACAGATATCTCCGTAGGAGAGGGTGCAAACCGCAAGACGCTGGTTGACAGTGTAAGCTTTGATGTCCGCAGAGGCGAAAAAATCGGTATTATCGGCGATAACGGCATAGGAAAATCAACTCTGCTGAAAATTATACAGGGACTTCATCCTCACGAGGGAACAGTCCGCTGGAATACAAATATCAAGATATCCTACTTTGAGCAGGAGAGCACCAATCTCAACCGCGAACTGACGGTTATGGAGGAGCTCCACAACCGATATCCCTCACTTTCTGATTTGGAAGTCCGCAATCTTTTAGCGCAGGTTCGCTTTGTTGGAGAGAATGTATTCAAGGAAACTGGAGTAATCAGCGGCGGCGAGCGTGCAAAGCTCTGTTTCGCCATTATGATGCAGGAACACGGCAATGTGCTTATCCTTGACGAGCCTACAAACCACCTTGATTTAAGCTCTAAAGAGGCTATAGAAACGGCTCTGGAGGAGTACACAGGAACTATTATATTTGTATCTCATGACCGCTATCTTCTCAGCAAAATCGCTGACAGACTTATTGAACTGACTGACGGTTCATACCGTGAGCACAACTATGGATTCGAGAAATATCTGGATGTTTTACGTGCCGAGCAAGCAGAGGAAAAACGCGCCGCAGATGCGGAAAAATTTGCAAAAGCCGCAGAAGCCGCAAAGGAGAAGCAGGCTAAGACATACCGTAATAAACAGCAGAGAAGCGCCGATGCCGCACGTAAGAATGAAATGCGCCGTCTGGAAAAGGAAATTGATGAATTTCAGGCTAAAATCGACGCTCTCAGCGAGGAAATCACCCATGAGGAAGTTTATTCTGATTATGAGCTTATGAACGCAAAATGCCGCGAAATAGACGAATTAAAGGGAAAAATCGACGAAAACTTTGAAAAGCTGATTGAGCTTGACGAGTAAGTAATTAAAAGTTATTGAATGGGATTCCAAAGGGCATTGCCCTTTGGCAGAGTCCAGAGACAGAGTCTCTGGCAGGGTATGGGACAGCGTCCCATGCAGAGCAAAGCTCTGCGATGCGTTCAAGCGCTCTGCAAGGGGTGAATTCCCAAACAGTCCTGTGGACTGTTTGGGAAGAGGGGACGCTCTGTAAGAGAGAGCGTCCCCTAAATAAAATATTTCGTTATGTTTTTTACAGATATAATTATTAATCCGCATACTTGCGCGTTACATTTCAACAATATTTTTTGTCATAAATTGTCTGAAATGCCAAAAATTGCGATTGCGAAAAAAAACTATTGAAAAATAGTTGCAGATATGCTATAATAAATACAAGCTATTTTCGAAAAAAAGGGGGTTTCTGTAATGAAACATATCAAGACAATGAACAAGGCTAATCTTAAGGAGTCTGCTCAGAAGGGCGGCTGCGGCAAGTGCCAGGCTTCATGCCAGTCAGCTTGCAAGACTTCATGCACTGTTGCTAACCAGAAGTGCGAGAGATAAGAAGATTTTTCAGAAATCTTTAAGGGCAGTGTTATGCTGCCCTGTTTTTTTACTTAGAGGAGTGTGTTTGTATGATACATAAGTATAAATTAAATGGATTTAATATAGTTCTTGATGTCAACAGCGGCGGCGTTCATATCGTTGATGAACTTACATATGACCTGCTTGACAATATTGAGCCGCCTTTTGAAGAAAAATGTCCTGAGAAAGTTGTGGACAAGCTTTCAAAGGTGTATTCCGTGGAGGATATCGAATCCTGCTATGATGAAATTGTGGAGCTTTACAACGAAAAAATCCTCTTTTCCGAGGACGATTACGAGAAGTATGCCAAGTATTCCGTAGCTTCACCCGTAAAGGCAATGTGCCTGAATATCGCCCACGACTGTCAGCTGAGATGCAAATATTGCTTTGCTTCAACAGGCGATTTCGGACAGGGACGCAAGCTTATGACGCTGGAAACAGGAAAGCACGCTATCGACTTTCTCCTTGAAAATTCCGGAGACCGTACAAATCTGGAGCTTGATTTCTTCGGCGGCGAGCCTCTGATGAATTTCAAGGTAGTAAAGCAGATTGTGGAGTATGCCCGTTCCCGCGAGGCTGAATACAACAAGAAATTCCGCTTTACAATCACAACAAACGGACTTCTCCTTGACGATGACAAGATTGAGTTTATCAACAAAGAGATGTCAAACGTCGTTCTTTCCATTGACGGACGTAAGGAAATCAACGATTATTTCCGCGTACTTCCAAACGGACAGGGCTGTTACGACATGATTCTTCCAAAGTATAAGAAGCTTGTGGAGGGCAGAGGCGACAAGGAGTACTACGTAAGAGGTACATTCACTAATAAAAATCTTGATTTCTCCAACGACGTATTTGCGCTGTATGAAGCAGGTTTTGACCAGATTTCAGTTGAGCCTGTTGTAGGCGAGGGAGACGAATACGCTCTTACCGAAAAGGAGCTCCACGCAGTATTCAAGGAGTATGAGAATCTTGCAAACCGTATTCTTGAAAACGAGAAAAAGGGCGGAAAGTTCAATTTCTTCCATTTTATGATAGACCTTGACCAAGGACCATGCGCAATCAAGCGTCTGAGAGGATGCGGCTGCGGTAACGACTATGTTGCAATCACTCCCGACGGTGATATTTACCCCTGCCACCAGTTTGTAGGCATGGAAGAGTACAAAATGGGCAATATCGACGAGGGCACTTTCAATCAGGAGATGAAAGCGGATTTTGCAAACTGCCACGTTTACTCCAAGCCTGAGTGCCGCAAGTGCTGGGCAAAGTTCTATTGCAGCGGCGGCTGTAACGCCAATAATTATCAGTATATGGGCGATGTGCGTTCAGCACACAAGATTTCCTGCGAGCTTGAAAAGAAGCGCCTTGAATGTGCAATTATGCTGAAAGCGGCAAGAACATTCGGCGACGCGGAATGAGTTTAAATTAAGAATTATGAATTAAGAATTCAGAATTAAACTAAAATGTGCGGTAAATTTGCCGCACATTTTTTAAAAATAAGATGTAGGATGCGGATATTATCCGCAAGCAATTTAATAATTAAAGGAAAAAAATATGTTCAAAATAAATTATCAGCTAAAGAAACCGCAAGAAATTGAGCCATGGGGAGAAATTGAAAATGTTCTGCATTGGTTCGGTTTGACGGATAGCTTGCTATGGATAGATGTTGGTGATTCTGTAATATACGAACATTCGGAAGAAGCTATGAAAGAATTTGGTATTCCGATAAAATATAATGATTATCAGCTTTCACGATTTTTAGAAGATTTTTCAGATATTCTTCCATATGTTTCAGAATCACTTCCCGAATTCCTGTATAATTCCGTGGAGACTTTTTCGGAAAATATCCGTAAATGGAATTTGCAGTACGTCGAAAAGTCAGATGAAGAATATGACTATTTCTTCGATGTTTTATATGAACCTCTGGATAAATGGTTTTATGAGCGGACATTTGATTCTGGACATCTTATAGGAGGACCTCTTATTGGCTGTTTCAGATGCGGTGACAATATAAAAATATATTGGGAAAGTGACTATTCATTAAAAGACGGCAGCAGTATATGGAAGAATCCAAAAGGATTATATGAAATGAAATATAATGATTTTGTTTCGGAGGTATCCCGTTTTTTTGAATCTTTTGCATGTGATATGGATAAACAGGTAGCTGATGTTCAGAAAAACGGTATAAAAGGCGTATTTGTGGATATTGACAGGCTTGGCAAAGAAAATGAATCACGCAAAGAAATATTTGCTGAGAAAGTGGAGACACTGTATTCTGAAAAAGAAACAAATACCGATTGGTCACAGGTAAAACATTTATATGACAAAATGATAATGGAAATATAAAAAAAGCGGATGAAAATATCCGCTTGAGATTGTTGATAAACCTGAATTTCGTTCCGAAATTGCGGTCACGGCACGCCGTGGCCCTACATCGTACAACGTAAAATATCTGTTTTATAAAATCTGAGGCGGCATTTTTGCCGCCTCTGCTTGTCGATAAACTATAAATAAAATGGGATTCTAAAGGGCGAAGCCCTTTAGGCGGAGAGTCTCCGCGGGCATCACGCAGGTTTTGGAACAGCGTCCCATCAGTCTGTAGAAAAGGTATTTTTGAATGCGGACTGCCAAAGACGCCCCTACAAATTGACTATTTTACGTTATTTCGTGTAGTACGCAGTAACATCTAAAACGTTATGTTTGAAGATTTTTTTTATAAATGTATATGATATAGAAATAAAATGAAAAACATTTGAAAAGACTATTTGATACGTATAAAAAGGCATGCCTTTTCTTGTATATCAATCCCTTTCATCAAAAGTTGGCAAAGGGAGGGAAAAAGGGGAAAGGGAAAGGAGAGCCCAGAGAGGAAAACCGTAGGGGAAAAAGGGAGGCGGCGTGTCGCCGCTGACATTTTGGGCTTTGGAAAATGCACATTAGCGCGATAATATTTGTTCTGATGAA
>JAFXDK010000043.1 GCA_017521805.1 Ruminococcus sp.
TATTTTTCTGCCGGTGTGTTCGTTATACCCTGTTTTCAACAGTTTTGCACTTTTTCACTTTTTACATTTTAAAAAAGTCCGAGTAGACCATTTACATGGCTCACTCGGACTTTTGGTTTCACTTTTTTTACAGCGCCTTTTAGTGTTTTTTATATATTGCGCCAAATACAAGTTTGGTGCAATTAATGACGGGTTTTCAACAGGAGAGACATATATTAGATATATGCACGAAAATGTTTTCGTAATAAATAAATAAAGATTATTCTGCATATAATTATATTTTGATAAACAATAATTTTCTCAACAAAATATTATATCCCATTGTAAAATGAAAAATATTTTTGTATAATTAATATATAATAATATTGTAAAATTGGAGGAATTATAATGAGGAAAAGACTTTTGACAATACTTACAGCTCTTATAATGTGTATTACTGTAATATGCAGTTCAGATTATTTTTTTAAATATGATTCTGCAATGACATCTTTTGCAGCATCTGTAGATTATCCTGCACAATTTATGAATATCGCCACTAAGGATAATTCAATGGTCCTCACAGAAAACGGTGTAACTGATGGTTCTGGAATTTCTGTAAAGTCCCTTGGCGGCAATCATGCGGCTACATGGCGCTTTGACCGTGTTGGTGCCAACACGGTAGGCACGTTCTTTAAAATCACTAACGGTCAATCAGGACGATTAATTACACCAAATAATTACAATGTTTCAGTGGATAATGAGGTTATAATGTTTGGCAGTGAATCTCACCAGTGTCAACACTGGTTTGTCATACCTGTAAAGCAAGATAGAATTGGAAACGGCCTTTATTATAAAATTGTCAATTATTCTGATCCTGACCTCGCTTTAACTCAGGGTACAAATGGTATGTCATTGCAGAAATACACAGGTGCCGATTCTCAGCTGTGGCTTCTAAATGCCGACGGATTGCAGGGATTTGCGGGTTATTGTTTTGATGATAATACTAAAAACATTAAAGCTTCAGATATAGGTGGCTTATTCGGAGAGGTTGTGGAGGTTACAACTTTTGCTGATTTGAAAAAATATGCCGAATCTGATGCTCCGTACACTATTATTGTTAAGGAAAACATCAGTGTGACAAATCTTTCTATGGATTCCCAGAATCATTACTATTGCCCTGACGGACGAATTTACGTCCGCAGCAATAAAACAATTGTAGGAAGTTACGGAAAACACACTCTCAATAATATTCAGTTCTGTACTTCTTCAAATAAAGGTGTTGGAGACAATATAATTATAAGAAATTTTGAAATGAAGCATGATGCTAAATCCAACGGAAACGATTCAATCGTTATCTATTTTGGCTCAGGTCAGAATCTCTGGGTTGATCATGTTACATTTGTCGGTCATTCAGCTGTAAATACTCAAGGAGAAAATGTTCCTGATTGGGATAAATTTCTTGCCTGCTGTTACGATGCAGATTATTGCACAGTTTCTGATTGTTCGTTCGGTCTTCATGAATATGGCTTGATTCTCGGTTATCCCGATGATACCGAGGATTCCTACAAAAATAAAAATAATTTCCCGAGAATGTCACTTATCAGCAACAAATTCACTGATACTCTGACAAGAGCCCCCGGACTTATGCGTTACGGATATTTCCACTCTCTCAATAACTATGTCTATAATTTCAGTATGGCTTATACAGTTCATTCTGATTGCAAGCTTTTTGCTGAAAATTGCTACTATGATGGTGCATCTACAAACGGAAATGTTGTCTGCGACTGGAATGAGGTAACTCACCCAGGTTCATTTGCTGATTCAGGCTCTAAAGGTGTAAACTGCCGTCGCCTTACTATTGAGGGATCGGCAAAGATTTGTACATGGAGACCTGCTTCAAATTATATATATGTAGCTCTTACAGCAGATCAGGCAAAAAATTATTGTATCACATATAGCGGCTGTAAGTCCTCCAACAAGGAAATGATGTATCTCAGATATTCCGCAAGCGGTATGCCCAGTGCAGGTCATACGGCGTTGCCTGAGGGTGAAATGAAACCACCCGTACCTGAATATGAAACCTTTGAAAACGGTTCTCTCTACAGATTCAAAAATGTGAATTCAGGATTTTATATGCAGGTTGAAGGCGCTGCCGCTCAGAATGGCGCAAATGTTCAGCAGTGGGGCACAACTGAAAATTCTGTGCATGATGTCTGGAAGCTCATAGATGCAGGAGACGGTTATTACTTCATTGCCTCTGCCCTTAATGATACATATATGCTTGATGTAGAAGCAAAAAAAGCCGATAATGGCACAAATATTGACATCTATCAAAGTAATGGCGGTATCAATCAGCAGTTTAAGTTTGCTAAGAATCATGATGATTCATACAGGATTATTACAAGAATCAGCGGTGAAAAATCTGCAGTTGAAATTGCTTGGGGCTCAGTGGAAAGCGGTGCTAATGTTCAGCAATGGGAGCTCAATGGTGAAAAATGCCAGAACTGGATTTTTGAGCCTGTTTCTCTCGAAAGTCTTACACCCACAACAACTACAATTACCACCAGTACAACGACAATTACTACCACTGTAACTACAACACCCCTCCCCGCTCCCCTATCCCCTGTGGGTGATTTAAACGAGGACGGAAAGGTTAACGTTGCAGATATAGTACTTCTCCAGAGACACTTGCTTGGTGCAGAAAGCCTTACAGCTACTAAGTGCAAGATTGCAGATCTCTATGAAGATAGTATAATTGATGTGTTTGATCTTATAATTCTCAGAGAATTGCTTATAAATCAATAATTACAAACGGGCAGCATTTCATTAATACTGCCCGTTTCTGTGTTAAACTATTGCTTTTTGGTTAAAATTGGTGTATAATTAGCATATAATACCATTTGTATGGAGGATTTTATGTTTTTCAAAAAATTTACATCATTACTATCTGCGGCCTGTTGTGCAATTTCCGCAGTTTCAGCATTATTTGCCACATCTGTTGAAGCTATAGCCGATTCCTACAAGCTTATATGGAGTGATGAATTTGAGAATGATTCTCTTAATATGACAAACTGGTCATATGAGCTTGGAAACTGGAAGCTTGATGAAAACGGAAACTATATTACTAATGGTTGGGGCAACAATGAACAGCAATTCTATACTGATAAAAATGCATCGGTAGAAGACGGTATACTCACAATTTCTGCTCGATATGAAAACTATACTGACGCTGTACAAGGCAACTACGAATATACATCGGCAAGGATAAGTACTCAACACAAATTTTCCACCTGTGGCGGACGAATCGAAGTTCGTTCCAGATGTGATTCAGGTAAGTCGCTCTGGCCTGCAATATGGATGCTTCCTGAGAATAGTCTCTACGGCGGCTGGGCGGCATCCGGAGAAATTGACATCATGGAGGGCTGGGGCAGTACTCCCGAAAAAATATGCGGCACAATACATTTTGGTGATGTATGGCCGAACAACACTTATCTCACAAATGATTTTTTATTTGAAAGCGGGGATTCTACAGAAAACTGGCATACATATGCTATTGAATGGGATAAGGATTATATCCGCTGGTATGTTGATGATATCCTCTACAGCGAACAAACAGAATGGTATTCTGTAAACCGTCCGTATCCTGCTCCTTTTGATCAGAATTTTTATATTATCCTTAATCTTGCTGTTGGCGGTCAATTTGACGGTGTAAACGGCATACACGGTGACCCGTCAATCTTTGCAAATGGTGAAAAGCAATTTCAGATTGACTATGTGAGAGTATACGAGAACACAGCCTCTGATTTCTCCCCTACCCCGATTAAATCAGCTACTCTCAACTCTTATATTGAGGGTGCTGCCGCTGAACTTACAAATAAAGACGGCTTTTCAGAGGTTGCAATTGAAAATGTAGGTGCTCTGGAATACGGAGTTATGGGAATCCTTCCTGTACGGAAAGTAAAGGCAGGTGAAAGCTATCGTCTATCGTTTGGAATTAGTTCTACAGCCGAACGTGATGCTATTATTACAATTGAAGACCAATCCTATGAACGATATCTTGACGAAAAATTGCTGCTTACCACGAAAAAACAATACTACACATACGATATGACATTTTCTTCTGATATGTCTGCAGATATCAAATTCCAGCTTGGAAATATCGGCAGTGCCTCATCTGTTGGAGCGCATACGGTTACTATTTCAGATATAAAATGGGAGAGAATGATTGAAGAAATGCAAGGTGATGTTAATTCCGACGGAACAGTTTCAACAGCCGACCTTGTAACTTTAAGCAAATGGCTTCTTGGTGAAAGTCAATCTGTAAATATGAAAAACAGTGATTTATGCAATGATAACCAGCTTGATGTCTTTGATTTAATTCTTTTAAGGAAATTGGTAATTCAAAGTAACTAATAAAAAGTCCCTCCGTTTAAAGCGGAGGGATTAACCATTTTATTCGTCATCTTCGTCAAATTCTTCCATTGCTTCTTCCATTCTTTTAAGGAAGAAATCGGATACTTCAACAAATTCTTCATCATCGTCGATTGAAGCAAGAATTTCCTCGCCGTCCTCGAAAATGGACTTGAGAATAACAAGTTCGCAATCGCTATTGAGGAAATCTTCATCCTCGATTGCTGGAATCATAGCGAAATACTGTTCGCCGTTAAGTTCCGCTGCATCGATAAGCTCAAAATTCTTTTTGTTTCCTTCGCCGTCGATAAGCTCGAAAAGCTCAGGTGTGTACTCGTTCATTTCTGACATAAATTACTCCATTCCGGCACAATTGCCATTTGATATATTTATTATACTACATTTCTATATAAAATGCAAGCGTTAATTTATGGGGTTATGGTTCAATTTCTACCGCTTTGCCCTGCCTTATGCTTTCCTGACAATCCAGATACCGCTGATTACTGCTTCCGCGGAATTTTGCAGTCCAATCCTTTTTGTCTATCTTAAATTTTCCGTCTATAAGATAATCTGTAACTTCAAGTAATTTATCCCAGCCATTTTTATCACGATTTTCATAAAGTTCCTCAAAGGTATATCCTGTATATGTTACAATATTAAGCCCCAGAGCCTTAATTTTTTTTCCGAGAGCTGCAAGGATTTCAGCCTGTATAAAAGGCTCTCCCCCACTGAATGTTACACCGTCAAGAAGAGGATTTTTTTTGATTTTTTCAATGAGCTCATCAGTATCTATATCTTTTCCGCCGTTGAAATCATGGGTTTCGGGATTATGACATCCAACGCAGTGATGCGGACAGCCCTGTGTGAATATTGTAAATCTTATACCTGTACCGTCAACAATGGAATCGTTGACAGTTCCTGCAATTCTCAACATCATATCATATCTCCTGCAAAATGCCGCACGAAACAAAAGCTCCGTGCGGTATATTTTAAACTGTATGCTTTACTCTGTCGTGTTCTTCAGCACGCTTGCCATTGTTGAAGCGGTCGAGAGTGCCTACGAGATAGCCTGTAATACGTCTGATTCTATCAAAAGCAACGGCTGCATTATGCTCACTTCTGCCGCAGCAGGGACATACTTCACCAATAATTCCTGTATATCCACAGCATGGGTCACGGTCAACAGGGTGATTGATAGCACCATAACCAATTCCTGATTCTTTCATACAGCGTACGATCTTCTCAAACGCTGAAAGATTTTCCAACGGGTCACCGTCAAGCTCAATATAGCTGATATGACCTGCATTTGTTAATTCATGATACGGAGCTTCAATTTTAACTTTTTCGTATGCGCTGATAGGATAATATACGGGAACATGGAATGAATTTGTATAATAATCGCGATCTGTAACACCCTCGATTATTCCGTATTTCTTAGCATCCATGCGGACAAATCTGCCTGAAAGTCCCTCGGCAGGAGTAGCAAGAAGTGAGAAATTAAGCCCTGTACGCTTTGATTCCTCATCAAGACGATTTCTCATAGCCGTAATAATTTCAAGTCCAAGTTCACGAGCATCATCGCTTTCGCCGTGATGACTGCCTATAAGTGCTTTAAGCGTCTCTGCAAGTCCTATAAATCCTACAGAAAGGGTACCATGCTTCAGAACCTCACCAACTGTATCATCAGGATTAAGTTTATCAGAATCAATCCAGATACCCTGTCCCATTAAGAAAGGATAATTTCTGACACGCTTCTGTGCCTGAATATGATAACGGTGCATAAGCTGGTCGATAGCAAGATCCATCATTTCTTCAAGCATATCAAAGAAAAGTCCTACATTGTGATTTGCCTTGATTGCAAGACGAGGCAGATTTATTGATGTAAAGCTGAGGTTTCCTCTGCCTGTGACAATTTCCTTATCTTTATCGTAGTTATTGCCTATAACTCTTGTACGACACCCCATGTATGCAATTTCGGAATCGGGATGTCCTTCTTTATAGTACTGGAGGTTAAAGGGTGCGTCTATAAATGCGAAATTCGGGAAAAGTCTCTTTGCAGAAACTCTGCACGCAAGCTTAAATAAATCATAGTTAGGATCAGTGGGATTATAATTTATACCGTCCTTAATTTTGAAAATATGAATCGGGAAAATAGGAGTTTCGCCATTTCCGAGACCTGCCTCCTGAGCAAGAAGAACGTTTTTTATTACCATACGTCCCTCTGGAGATGTGTCAGTACCGTAATTTATGGAACTGAACGGAGTCTGGGCACCTGCACGACTATTCATTGTATTAAGGTTATGGATAAGTGCTTCCATAGCTTGATAAGCGGCACGGTCAGTTTCATTTTCGGCATTTTTCTTTGAAAACTGCTGAATCCTTTCTGTTGTATCCTTGTCCGTATACTCCAGAAGAAGTTCTGCTTCTTTTTCAAGATAGCCATTATCACCTGCAAGATTTGGAATCAGATTATATTTTTCAAGCATATCAGCCTTAATCTTTTTACCAATCTCAATGCCGTTCTCAACACCGCCAATAAGCTCCAATGCTCTGCCAACATTTTGAATGTATTTAGCAGCGTATGTCTTTTTGATACCGTCAGCCATAGCATAATCAAATGTAGGAACACTTTGTCCGCCGTGCTGATCGTTCTGGTTTGATTGAATTGCTATACAGGCGAGGGCAGAATAGCTTGAAATATCATTAGGCTGTCTGAGAAAACCATGTCCAGTTGAAAATCCCTTTGAAAAAAGTTTTTTCAAATCAATCTGAGTGCAGGTAGTAGTAAGAGTATAAAAATCAAGGTCGTGAATATGTATATCTCCGTTACGGTGAGCCTTTGAATGTTTCGGGTCAAGAACATACATTCCATAATATTCCTTAGCTGAAACGGAGCCGTATTTCAGCATTGTACCCATAGCTGTATCACCGTCGATATTGGCATTTTCACGCTTGATATCGCTGTCTTTGGCATCGCTGAAAGTAAGTTCATTGAGCACGCACATGAGGTTTGTTTTCATCTCTCTGGAGCGTGTTCTCTCGTATCTGTAAAGAATATATGCCTTAGCTGTTTTTGCGTGACCTTTTTCGATAAGCACCTTTTCAACAAGATCCTGTATCTCCTCAACAGAGGGAATTTTATTGCCGTTTTTTTCTTCGTAAAGTCTGCAGACTTCCGCAGCTACTTCCATGGCAGTTGTCATATCCGTACCACCGCAGGATTGAGCCGCTTTGAAAATAGCATTTGCGATTTTCTCTACATTAAAGGGAACTTTACGCCTGTCCCTTTTAATAATGTGAATTATCATATTACCTTACCTCCAACACAATATATTGTATCTCCTCTGTTTAGTCTATATATAAGTATAATCCAAATCAGTCTATTTGTCAATTGTTATTTTTAAACAATGGATAAACTGATTTAAAATACGATTTTATGCATTCTAACCGCAAAACTGTTTGTTATTTTATGAATTGGCTATATTTCGTTATATGCACATTATGTATATCTGTATAAAGCGGACCACAATATATTGTAGTCCGCTTAGCAAAGCAATATTTACGTATATGACGGATTTTATGAAACAACGTGAGTAAGAATATACTCTTTTAATTTGTCATAGCCGTTCTGAGAAAGTGAAAGTGTCTCGTAAGACCAGTAACTTTCGTTCAATTTACCTGATTCAGATTTAAGTGCAGTATTTGTATCAATACAATAAATTTCAAGTGAGTCACACATCATAAGGAGACGATTATTGTAATCGTTTACCATTTCATTTGTCAAAGTATCTGAATCGTATAATACAGGAGGATACTGCATAACATAGATTTCCACATCAGGTACAGCTGATTTGATGCTGCTTATGAGATTTGTATAGGAAGTAATTATAGCATCAGCAGAAACAGAATCAAGTTCTTTTCCGAACATGAGATAAAGAATAGAAGGCTTTTTCTGCTTGATTATTTCGTATGGTGAAAGAGTACCGAAACTGCTTTCAACCTTAGCAGTCATGACATCTCCGACATTAATTTTATTACCACCGAAAACGCTGTCATCAGAAAAGCCAGTGCCTTTCATTCCTGCAAGTGTGCTGTCAGTTAAGAGACAGCAGCCAGAAAAATATGATTCATCTGCTGTTTCAGATTGAGGAACCGGATTTGTAATTCCCGATTCAGTAATTGCAGAAGATTCTGTATTATCAGCTATTATATCCTGTTCCGAATCATTGTATTTGTCGCTGTCTGTTGTTTCATCAGCGGAACTGCCAAGTTCAGTCTGTAAAAATGTATCGTCAGTATTAGATTTAAACATAAAAATCAAGAAACAGATAGCCAGCGAGAATATAAAAATCATCACAACGACACCGAATTTAAAACGAACTTTCGGTTTTAATTTTTTTTTCTTTTTGTGATGAACATTTCTGTTCTTATCCATATACACACTCCGAATAATAGGTAATACGGACTTGCACGAAATAAGATTCCACAAGTCCATATCTATTATACCCTTTTTCTTCATAATTTGCAAGTGTTTTTTTTGACAATTTATGAATTTTTTATATTTAACAAATAAAATATTACAAAATGGATACTTCCTTGCTGTAATTTATTAAAAATCGTTTTTTGTACTTTATGCGACAATATTGAGATGTATTGTTCATATACATAATATCATAAGCACCGCCAACAGCTCCGACAATAGGAACTCCCTGAAGAAACTTCATATAGAGCAGCTCTTTTGAAAGCGTACAGCTTGTATTGATTATCTGCTGATTTCTTCTGTAATTTACTGGTAGCTTAGGGTCGCGGATAAAATCATCTATCTTTTTATTCACCTCTTCAAGATGAGAACCATGAGAAACGGCTCCCTCAATAAGTAAAAGAATAAAATATTTTTCTTCCTCTGTTTCATATTCAAAACCATAATGTATAGCTATTTCATATACACAGCGAAGAATCATGCCCGTAAATACGGGAATATCAGGAAGTCCCATTCCAAGAAGTCCCATGCCGATACCTGATGCTCCGGAAACTGCAAGATTTACCCCACCGGCAATATCCGCTTTGTTTGACAGCTTTTTCAGGGATTTTCTTGTTCCACGAATTCTTGCAGAGTATAAGTCAATCTGAAAATCCTTTTCAAGCTCATCTTTCTTGTATGTCATTTCAATAATTGGCGTACCTTTGTCGAATATCAAAGAAAAAGCTTTTGAAAATGCCATGTTTATTGTGCTTTGAAGCTTATCAGGGACTTTATCTGCAAGCAGTCTGTTTATTGCTGACTCCTTTTTATTACGTCTTTTAGCAAGAAAGCGTTGTTCCTTTGCAAGAAGCTGTTTCAATTCTTTTTCGTGATGACTATAACTCATAGTTGACCTCCCTTAAATTCGTTTCAATATATACATTATATCAGAATCAGCAGAAAAAAGCAATAGCGTGCTGAAATGAAAAAATCTACATAAAAATTATTATATATTAGCATAAAAATGAGCAAAAGATAGAATATCTCTATAAGTCTTTACAAATAAAATTTAAAGGAGTACAATATAAATAGTAATTGTAAGAAACTACAAATTTTGATACACTCATTTGTTGAGTTTGTACATAAGGGGGCTTTTGAACATGAACAGCAAAACTGCTGATATGACACAAGGACCGATGTTGAAACAAATAGTTCTCTATACTATTCCAATAATTTTAACCGGTATTCTTCAGCTGCTTTTCAATGCAGCGGATTTGGTTGTAGTCGGACAATATTGCGGTAGTATCTCCGTTGGAGCTGTAGGTGCAACCGGTCCCGTAATAAATCTCATAACTAATCTTTTTATTGGTTTTTCAGTAGGAGCAGGTGTTTCTGTTGCTCATGCAATCGGTGCAGGCAAAGACGATGAAGTTCAGCGTATTGTCCGTACTTCTATTCCCCTTGCATTTATATGCGGAATTATTCTGACCGTTGTTGGAGTTTCAGGAGCAGAATTCATTCTCAAACTTATGGATACACCTGAAAACGCTTTAAAGCTTTCTACAGTATACATGAAAATATATTTCTGTGGAATCACTTCAAGTATGCTGTATAACTTTGGTGCGGCAATTCTTAGGGCCGCAGGTGATACACGCTCTCCACTCATACACCTGACAGTTGCAGGTATTGTAAATGTTGTACTAAATCTTTTTTTTGTAATTGTATTCAAAATGAACGTTGCAGGAGTCGCACTTGCTACAGCAATTTCACAGACATTATCAGCCGTTCTTATTATCAGAACGCTTATGAAACGAAATGATTCATGCAAGCTTGTATTGAAAGAAATGCATATATATGCTCGCCAGTTTTTGAAAATCCTTCGAATTGGTTTTCCTGCGGGTATTCAAGGTTCATTGTTTTCGATTTCCAATGTCCTCATTCAGTCATCAGTAAATTCATTTGGTTCAGTTGCAATGTCGGGAAATGCCGCTGCTGGAAATATCGAAGGATTTGTATATACTGCTATGAACTCAGTAAGCCAGTCTGCATTAAATTTCACTGGGCAGAATCATGGTGCAAAAAAATTTGACCGTGTTAAGAAAACAGCTTTCATATCATTAGGATTTGTTTTTACTGTTGGACTTCTAATGGGCGTTTCTGCTTATGTTTTCAGTCGTCCCCTTCTGTCTATTTATATTTCTGACTCTAAAGAAGCAATAGAATATGGTGTTGTGCGACTTCTTTATATCTGTGTTCCTTACTGTATGTGTGGAATCATGGATGTTTCAACAGGACTTCTCCGCGGACTTGGAAGCAGTATACTGCCAATGATAATAACTGTTGCAGGCGTATGCGGATTTCGTGTGTTATGGATTTACACAGTATTCAGAATCCCTGAATATCACTCTCTTGAAACGCTTTATTTATCCTATATAATTTCTTGGACTATGACTTTTGCAGTACAGATAACTATTTTTGCTGTGCTTCTGAAAATCAAGAAGATAAAAGCTATGAAATCAGTGTAATAACACTTTTCTCCCTTTCGGCATATTATGCGATAGCAATGTATTGCCGAAAGGAGCTTTTTATGCTTGAATTTTTAATCTCCGCAGCAGTTATACTTACTGTTATGGCTATAATTGAAATTATTACTCTTCTTTTCACACTGCCAAATCACAATGCACCGCCATACGTTACAATTCTGCCTGTATTCTGCGACGATAACCTCTTTGAAAATCGCTTGGATTACCTTATGCAAAAATCCTGTGGCAGAGGAAATGTTATTCTTGTAGATTATTCAGCAAATGAATATCAACGTACTCTATGTGAGCGTTTTGTTGAAAATAATCCCGATGCGGTATTTATTCATCAACAGGAGCTTAAAAAACATTTATCAGAAACCTTCTCCCAAACTGATGAAAAATAGCGATTTTCTTAAGATTATCTTATGCATAATTTTTTTGCTGAAACATTTGCTTTTTTCAAAAAAATATAGTATAATAGATAAGTAAGGTTTTGAAGGTTCAGAAATGAAAGGAATTATCAAATGGCAGGAGAATTTCTTCACATCGAGGGTTCGGTTGAAAATATACTTTTTAAAAATGAATCAAATGGATATATCGTTCTCGACCTTGATGCAGGTGGCGAGTTGATACCTGTTTTCGGCAATCTCGGAGACATAGAGGAGGGCGAAATACTTATTCTTGAAGGTAATTACGAAACTTCCAGAAAATATGGCACTCAGTTCAGAGCAGAATATTGCGAGCGTAAGCTCCCTGAAAGTGCTGTGAATATCGAAAAATATCTTGCATCGGGAGCAATAAAGGGCATAGGTCCGGGACTTGCAAGAAAAATTGTAAATATTTTTGGCGCATCAACTCTGGATATTATCGAAAATAATCCATATCGTCTCAGTGAGATAAAGGGAATCTCCCGAAAAAAATGCGACGAAATTGCAGAAGAGGCTAAAAAGCTTTTTTCCCTAAGAGCTGTTACATCATTCCTTTCCCAGTTTAATATAAAGCCAAAGTTCGCTATGAGCACATTCCGGCGATTCGGCGGCAATTCTATGGAACTTATAAAAATCAATCCCTATATACTCTGCTCGGAAGGTATAGATGTGGACTTTAATCGTGCGGATTCTGTAGCAAAAGAGCTGGATATCCCATATAATTCTGATAAGAGAGTTATTGCCGCTATTCAGTGTATTCTGAGAGCTTTTGCTGACAGAGGGCATACATGTATGCTGATTGAACATCTGCAAAAGGTGGTCTCAGAGAGAATAGATATTTCCGAAAGGGATTTCTATAAATCCTATAACACAGCATTGGATGACAATGAACTTTTTAATTATATTATTGAAGACAAAGAATTTGTATATCTTCCTGACTATTACTATGCTGAGCAGTTCATTGCTGACCGAATCAATGTGATACGGGATTTTATTTCACCAGAAGATTTCAGTTACGATTCTCTTATAGATGCTGAAGAATCGGAAAAAAATATAAAATATGAAGAAAAACAGCGTCAAGCTATTACTACGGCTGTTTCACGGGGACTTATGGTTCTTACAGGAGGGCCTGGTACAGGTAAAACTACTACTCTTAACGCCATAATTTCTATATTTGAAAAGCGTGGAGACAAAGTTTTTCTTGCCGCACCTACTGGCAGAGCAGCAAAACGTATGTCAGATTTGACAGGCAGGGAGGCAAAGACTATTCACCGACTGCTTGAAGTTGTTTTCGATAGCTCCGATAGACAGGTTTTCGCCCATAATGAGAATAATCCCCTTGATTGTGATGTTATTATTATTGACGAAATGTCAATGGTTGACAGTATTCTCTTTGAAAAGCTTCTCAGAGCACTCAGACTTGGCTGCCGTCTTATTATGGTTGGCGACTTTCACCAGTTGCCCTCGGTTGGAGCAGGAAATCTGCTGAAAGATATCATTGCAAGCGAAGCTGTTCCTGTTGTGGAACTGACAGAGATTTTCCGACAGGCTCAGCAAAGCTCAATTGTCATGAACGCCCACAAGATTGTATCTGGCGAATATCCGGATATTACGCGTAAGGACAGCGATTTTTTCTTCTTTAAAAGAAGCGATTTCAATACCGCTGTTGATCTTGTTGTAGATCTTACAAAACGTCGTTTGCCTAATGCTTACAAATATTCCTCTATGGACGATATACAGATAATTACTCCGTCACGCAAAGGAACAGTTGGTACTGTAGAACTTAACAAGGTTTTGCAGGACAAGCTTAATCCGCCCGAGAAGGATAAAACAGAGCACAAGGGCTTTGTTTATACCTATCGCGTTGGGGATAAGGTTATGCAGACACGGAATAACTATGATATACTCTGGAAAAAAGGCAACGAACAGGGTACAGGTATTTTCAACGGCGATATTGGAAAAATCATCAGTATCACTCCCGCTTCACAAACCGCAGTTATAAATTTTGACGGCAGACTTGCTACATATCCTTTTGATATGCTTGTTCAGGTTGATCTTGCTTATGCAATAACTGTACATAAAAGTCAGGGCTGTGAATTTGAAGCCGTTATTATGCCTGTTATGGGCGTTTTTGAAAAGCTGTGCTACAGAAATCTGCTGTATACTGCTGTTACACGAGCAAAAAAACTTCTTATCCTCATTGGTGCAGAGGAATATATAAATAAAATGGTAGACAATAACAGAAGGACAGGTCGCTATACCTGCCTTAAACATATGCTGTCAAACAGAAAGGAAGAACTATGGCAAATACAGATATCGGAATAGACCTTGGAACATCAAATATTGTTATGACTATGGGCAAAAAGGGCGTTATTCTCAGCGAGCCCTCAGTTATCGCCTATAATACACGAACAGAGCGTGTTCTTGCTGTAGGTAAAGAAGCTTATGAAATGATTGGAAAGAATCCTGATTACATATGTGTTGCTCGTCCGGTAAGCAACGGTGTTATTTCAGATGATGACCTTGCTCACAGTATGATACGAGAATTTATTCTCAAGGTTACAGGTCGTCAGCTTATTAAACCCAGAATTATTATCTGTGTCCCCTCTTTTATAACAGATATTCAAAGCCGTGCAGTTGTTGAGGCTGCTAAAAGTGCAGGTTCTCGTCAGGTTTATCTCATTCAGGAGCCTATCGCCGCTATGATTGGCGCTGGTGTGAACATCACTAAGGCAAAAGGACATATGATTGTTGATATCGGCGGCGGTACTACTGATGTTGCAATTGTTTCGATGAATGGTGTTGTAACATCACATACAATTAAAAATGCGGGAAATTCTATTGATAACGCAATTGTGCGATATATGCAAAATAAGTATAAACTGCTCATTGGTGAACGCACTGCGGAAAAGGTGAAAATTGAGCTCTGTAACCTCTATGATCCTACGGATGAGGTTACATATACTGTTAAGGGCAGAAGTCTTGCAAAAGGTCTCCCTGCACAAATACAGCTTAGTGAAATTGAGCTGTATCAGGCTATTGAAGATGAGACATTTCTAATTATGGAAGCTATTCGCAAGGTTCTGGAGGACGCTCCTCCTGAACTTGTAGGTGATATTTATGATAACGGCCTCCTCTTAACAGGCGGTGGCGCACTTCTCGGCGGTCTTACTCAGCTTATTAAGCGTACCCTCGGAATTAACTGCAATATTGCCAAAGATGCGGTAAACTGTGTTGCTAAAGGTACAGGTATGGCATTTGACAGCATGACTGCACTCCTTGACGGATTTGAAGCAGCAACTGTTTACAAATACAGATAATTACAAAGCATACAAATTATGAATATTCTGTTAATAAAATCGTAGTGTAATTGCACAAATCATCTAACATTATATTAGTTACTTTGCAGATTGATTTAATTTGAATATAGTGGTATAATTATAATGTAATAGAATAATTTCCTAGAAGTTATTGTATAAAAGATGAATAACTATTTGTCATTCTATAAGAAATGGTGGTGATTTTGTGTCAGACAAATACAAAAAATTAAACGCTTTATTTGATGCTGTTTCTATAATAGCAGAAGGCGCTTATGTCTACGTCTGTGATATGAAAACCAATATGTCCCGCTGGTCTAAATCAGCTGTGGAGTATTTCGGGCTTCCTGATGAATATATGCTCCATGCAGGACTTATCTGGGCTGAACATATCCATCCCGATGACAAATCAAACTACGACAAAAATATTAACGACATATTCAATGGTACATCCCAAAATCACAATTTAATGTATCGTGCTAAAGCAGCCGACGGTTCATACTGTAAATGCACTTGTAAAGGTGCTGTAATTCACAACGAAAAAGGTGAGCCTGATTATTTCTGCGGAATTATCAGAAATCACAGAACTGTAAATTATGTTGATGCAATCACCGGCCACAGAACTCTTTATGGTTTCCTTGATGATTTAAAGGGAATGTTGTTTTCAAATCATGAAAGTATATTAATAATGGTCGGTCTTTCTTCTTTCTCGAATATCAATGATTTTTATGGATATTCATTCGGTGATAATACTATTCAGAATTTTGCAAGGAAGATTTATGAATTTTTCCCTGATGACTGCAAAATCTACAGAATGAACGGAACAAGATTTGCTATTATTACAAGTCTTCTCTCCTATAAGGATGCGGAAGAGATTTACGAAAAGCTTAACGGATATCTGCGCAAGAAATTTTTTGTTGACGAGCAAAGAGTTGTGCTTTCACTTAATGGCGGAGCAATTTCTGTAGACAATTTTGATATCTCAGCGGAAACTTATTATTCCTGTCTAAGAGCTGCATATTATCATTCAAAAAATAAAAGATGCGGCGGATTTGTGGTTTTTGATGATGTTGACAAATTTGACAATACCGACAGAATCAAGCGTATAAATGTAATTCGCAACAGTATTGCTGAGGGATGCAATGGATTTTACCTCTGCTATCAGCCGATTATCGATTCACATACTGAAAAGATAAATGGTGTTGAGGCACTTATACGTTGGAAAAATGACGAATACGGTGCTATATATCCCAGTGAGTTTATTGAAGTTCTTGAGCAGGACACTCTTTTTCCTGAGCTTGGAAAATGGATTCTGCGACAGGCTATGGAGGACGGAAAAAAATTCCGCGAAAAGAATCCCGATATTTCAGTCAGCGTCAATCTTTCCTATTCTCAGCTTGAAAAAAATGGTTTTATCGACGACTTGTTTGAAATCATTGATGAAACAGGATTTCCCAAATCACAGCTCTGCCTTGAAATTACGGAAAGATGTCAGTTGTTGAATATTGAATTGCTGAGGAATATGTTTACTGTTTTTAGAGAAAACGGCATTAAAATCGCTGTTGATGATTTCTGCACAGGCTATTCAACTCTTGGATTCCTGCGTTCTGTTCCTGTTGATATAGTAAAAATTGACAGGGAATTTGTAAAAAACATTAAGATTGATAAGGCTGATAAGAGTTCTGTTCAGTTTATTTCCGACCTTGCAGGTGCTTTTTCTGCTGATGTTTGTGCTGAGGGAATCGAGAATGATGAAATCCGTGTTTGTATGAAGGATTATAACAATATCGGAAGCTTGCAGGGATATCATTATTCAAAGCCGATTACCGCAGATACACTTCTGGAATTGCTTGATGCTATTAATGAAAGTGCTGATAAACCATTTGATTGGGCGAAATATTTCAACTGATACATAAATAATTATCCCGATAGGCTGTTGCTTATCGGGATTTTTCATACTATTTTAAGGGCACCTCTAATAACCCCATAAAAAACAAAAATCAATGGGTACAGAAAAAACAAGAGCCGCTAAATCAGTAAAAATGCTGAAATAGCGGCATATATGTATGGTTATTCGCTGTATTTTTGCCGTATTATCGGCAAA
>JAFXDK010000044.1 GCA_017521805.1 Ruminococcus sp.
AGAGTGGTATAAAAACTATTTATATGGAAAAGGATTGATAAAAAAATCAGATTTTTTAAAAACAGCAATTGTAGCTGTTGAATATGATACTTCAAGCGCCCATAAAATTATTAATTATTTTTCTGATTCTTTATCAATGCATTCAGAAATACTTTCAGATATTGGAGCAGACTGGAGAAGCGATATCGAAACCGAAATCCAGCATTGTGAAAGTCTTGCGTATGAAATTGGAAAATTAGCTCAGAACTTATATGTAGCATCGGGTGGGGACAACAGTCCGAAGAATAAAATATTTACAGAATTACCAGACAAGGTAAAAGAACAGCTATACTATCGACTTGATATGCCGTTCCGTAAATGGTTGTTGAGCATTAATCCTGACGCAATGGGACAAAGCAGATATGACATCATCAAGAAATGGCAGGATGAAGCAAGAAAAATAGCCGCTGATTATGCCGATGAGCTTATGGAAAACACAGCCGAATGTGCGCTTATCGGACATGTTATAAAAGGCGAAAAAAAGAATGAAATATATTCAGCGCCAAAAGCAAAAAATGTATTTTACAGCAATGTAAATAAAATTTACGAAAGGAGTGATAAAAATGAATGAATTACGTGAATATGCAGCAAGACAAATCGGACATCTTGAAAAAATCATAAACACATCAGGCGGAAGGGCAAGGCTTGCAAATCTCAGACGGGGTGTAGGTAAAGTTCCGGGAGAATTACCTGAATTGTGGGGAGAGTTTCTCAACGGAATACCTAAATGTTTCTTGAGCAAGAACGGCGAAGTAACATGGGGCGAATGGGCAATTTATCTTTCTCTTACGATGTATGCACTTCATCAGCAGGGCAATAGCGAAAGCGTAAATAAATCAGAAGAGAGCCTTGGTAAAGCTGCATCACAGCTGATGAAAGATAATAGTGATGAGGAAAGAGAAAGAGTTTTAAGACGCTTTGGACCTATTATTACCGCAAAGGATATGCCTGAACTTGCACATCATCTCCGCTGCCTTATTCAGCTTATGAGTGCTAATAAAATTAAGCTTGATTATGTGAAGCTTGCGGAGGATATATACAGATTCCAATCAGACGATTTACGTAAAAAAGTCCAGCTTAAATGGGGCCAGGATTTCTATTATGAAAAAGGAGAAGAATAATTATGAGTTTATTTATTGATTTTCACGTATTACAGACAGTACCGCCCAGCTGCGTCAACAGAGATGACACAGGAAGTCCTAAGACTGCTATTTACGGTGGAGCTGTAAGAGCAAGAGTTTCATCGCAAGCTTGGAAACATGCGATGAGAGAGGAGTTTAAAAAGCTATTTGAGGAACAAGATTTAGGTGTACGTACTAAATATATGACAGAGAAAATTACAAGAAAAGTTTTAAATCTTGCCCCCGATATGGATTTTGATACAGTAAATGAGGATATTAGAAAAGTATTAGAAACTAAGATTAACAATAAAAAATGGTTTGAGTTTGATGACAAGAAGCAGACAAAAGCTTTATTCTTTATTGGTGCTAAACAAATAGAAGCTTTTGCTAATTTGTATATATCTGGCGAAAAGGATTTAAAGAAATATAAATCAGCTTTGAAATCAGACGGTTTGTGTTCTGTGGATATTGCATTATTCGGCAGAATGGCAGCAAGTGATCCCACACTGAATTATGATGCTGCTTCACAGGTGGCTCATGCAATTTCAACTCACGCAGTACAGAACGAGTATGATTATTTTACAGCTGTTGATGATTTGCAGACTGAGGATAATGCAGGAGCAGGTCATCTTGGCACAGTTGAGTTCAATTCTTCTACCCTTTACAGATATGCAACTGTAAATGCAACAGAGCTTTGTGATACACTTGGTAAAGAAAATGTTGCTGAAACTGTCAAAAAATTCGGACAGGCGTTTATTCGTTCTATGCCTACTGGAAAGATTAATACCTTTGCTAACCGTACATTCCCTGATACTGTATATATCACACTCCGCAGCGACCAGCCTGTAAATCTTTGCGGTGCATTTGAAAAGCCCGTCAAGAGAAGCGAAAACGGTTATGTTGAAGCTTCAAAAAAGGCTCTTTCAGATTATTCGTCTGATATTTATACTCGTTTTACTGCAAGACCTGATGTAGAATTAAGTATTGACAGCTGTTTCGGCGAATCTGTAGAAGTATATCCATTGACAGAACTTCTTACAGAGCTTGAAAAAGCAGTAAGTGCTAAGCTTGACGAGGTATAAAAATGGCTACGCTTTTACTGCGGCTTGCTGCTCCTTTGCAGGCGTGGGGCAGCAGTTCAAAATTCAATATACGTACTACTGAGCGTGAACCAACCAAAAGCGGTGTTATTGGAATGATAGCAGCAGCAATGGGCATAAAGCGCTGTGACGATACAGGACTTGAAAGGCTTGCAAAGCTTCGTTTTGGTGTAAGTGTTTGCAGAGAGGGAAAGCTTATAAAGGATTTTCATATGGTTCGTCAAATGAAGAATGATAAGCTCGATGACAGTCATCTGACCGAAAGATATTATCTTTCTGACGCTGAATTTATTGCAGCATTGGAAACAGATGATACGGAATTACTTCAAGAAATTGAAAAAGCTGTAAAAAATCCGGTATATCCCTTGTTTCTTGGCAGACGTTCATGCCCTCCCACATTGCCTGTATTTCTGGGAATTGAAGAATCTGAACTTGTTGATACGTTAAAAAATGCAAATAATTATGTGAATATTAATGAAAATTATTGTCGCATAGTTTATGAATCATATACTGACGGAAGTATAATTCAGGATGTTCCTGTGTCATTCTCTCAACTTCACAGAAAACATAGTTATCGAAAAAAGAAAGAAGAAATATTCTATATGAAATCGGATAATGAAACAGTAGTAACAGAACATGACCCAATGGCAGAATTGTGAGGTGCAGAATGTATTTATCAAGAATAAAATTGAACACAACTTTACGTGAAACAATCAAATCACTTGCTGCACCTAATCTTATTCATGGAGCAATTGAAAAATGCGAAAAATGTGAAAAAGATGAAAGAACACGAAAATTATGGAGAATTGATACCCTTGGCGGTGAAAAGTATCTGTTAATATTAAGTCATTCTCAGCTTGATTTTTCAGATGTGGCAAATCAATTTGCCGGTTGTAATATTTATGAATCGAAATGCTATGATAATCTTCTTGAAAGAGTAACAACAGGCAGCAAATGGCAGTTCAGACTTCGTGCCAATCCTACAGTACAGAAATGCAGTAAATCTGAGGGCAGGGGAAAGGTACTTGCTCATATAACAACAACACATCAGGAAGAATGGCTTTTAAAACAATCTCAGAAATATGGATTTACACTTTCTGAGGGTGAATGGCTTGTTACAGGTTCTCAATGGTATATTTTCAGAAAGAACAAGGCTGAGAAAAATAAAGTGAGGATGTTAGCAGTAACTTATGAGGGCAGTCTTACTGTAACGGATGCAGACTTATTCAGAAAAGCACTTACCGAAGGCATTGGCAGAGAAAAAGCTTTTGGTATGGGACTGCTTACAATTGCAGGGCTGAGATAATGAGCATACAAAATGGAATGGAAAAGCCGGTTCTTAATGAATTGCCGACTATAAGCGATAGAATGACATTTATATATCTGGAGCATTGCAAAATAAGCCGTGAGGACGGTGCTGTTACAGTAAAGGATATGGAAGGTGTCATACATATTCCGGCTGCTGCCATAACTGTTCTGCTTCTTGGTCCGGGGACAGAAATTTCTCATCGTGCAATGGAACTGATAGGTGATACGGGTATAAGTGTAATATGGGTAGGGGAGCAAGGTGTACGCTACTATGCTCATGGACGTGCATTGAATTCCCATACATCATTGCTTGCAAAACAGGCAAGACTTGTTTCAAATACCCGTTCTCACCTTGCTGTAGTTCGTAAAATGTATGAAATGCGTTTTATCGATGAAGATGTATCGGGACTGACTTTACAGCAGCTTCGTGGCCGTGAAGGTGCAAGAATGCGTAAAATCTATCGTGAACAGGCTAAGCTGAATAATGTTGAATGGTATGGCAGAGAATATGATACTGAGGATTTTTCCAGCGGAAGCCCTGTAAATCAGGCTCTTTCAGCAGGAAATGTATGTCTTTACGGACTTGCAACAGCAGTAATAACAGCGCTTGGATGTTCAGCAGGACTTGGGTTTATACACGTTGGGCATGAATTTTCCTTTGCGTACGATATTGCTGACTTGTATAAGGCGGAAATAACAATCCCCCTTGCATTCCGGCTTGCAGGTGAAAATGTTCCTGACCTGCCAAATGTTGTAAGAAGACAGGTTAGGGATATATTTTCTAAAACTCGTATTCTTGAACGAATGGTAAAGGATATAAAGTATCTGCTTGATGACAGCGATAATTCCGAAACAAAAATAGCTTTATGGGATAATCGTGAAGATATTGTGGAATACGGTAAATCCTACGGCAAAGGCGGAGATTACAAATGATAGTTGTGAGTATGACTAAATGTCCGCCGAAGCTTAGAGGTGACTTGTCTAAATGGCTTCTTGAAATTAATACAGGAGTATATGTGGGACAGGTCAGTGCAAGAGTAAGAGATGCCTTATGGAAACGCATATGCGATAATATCGGCGACGGACAGGCGACAATGGTTTTTTCGACTAATAACGAACAACATATGGATTTTTACATTCATAATACAACATGGAAACCAATTGATCTTGACGGAATAAAGTTGATGAAGCGTCCTCTTGCTGTCAGCTATAGCGATGAACCCAAGCTTCAAAGTGGATTCAGTAATGCTGCCAAAAGAAGAATGGCACAGAAACGCCGCCGATTTGCTCCGCCCGATACCTACATGGTAATGGCGTTTGATACAGCAGAAAATTCATCGGGCGAGAGTTATATTTCTACAATAGCAGTCCATAGTTATACAGCCAATAGTTTTACTGAGAAATTTGAATTTTCAATAGGTGAAAATCAGAGTTGTAACAAAGAATATATAAAACGTCAGCTTAAATCACTTTTGGAATTTGTGGGATTAAAAACAGTGTACATATGCAGTGATGATGACAGCGTTGATATTTGTGAGGATTTTTTTGCAAAAAACGAATATGATTTATCTGAATTGAAATACAGGGATTTATGCTTTGTAGCGGAAAGAAAACTGAAAAATTTGGACTGTATTTCATACGATATCCTTGTGAATCATTTCGGAATTGTTTCGGTTGATAATAGCATAAGTGGAAAATGTAAAATTATAAACGAAATATATTTCAAACTAAATAATTTATAGGATTTCGCCGGCTTCGATTGGCTATTTTTTGAGGATCTTTTAGTCTTTTCCCCGCACACGCGGGGGTGATCCCAGGCTACACGCTTGAAGAATTTTTTGCGAGAACTTTTCCCCGCACACGCGGGGGTGATCCTAATAAAATATTTATTAACACACAACAAAGTCACTTTTCCCCGCACACGCGGGGGTGATCCTGCAACTGACGTTTAGTGCAGCTCTTGCAAGGGCTTTTCCCCGCACACGCGGGGGTGATCCTCCCATGTTGCGCATCTTGACGAGGGGCAGGAACTTTTCCCCGCACACGCGGGGGTGATCCTAGTAGATAGGCGTTTCGTCGCCTGAATCCCAGCTTTTCCCCGCACACGCGGGGGTGATCCTAACAAGACCAAAATTTTCGAGGGTGACATAGTCTTTTCCCCGCACACGCGGGGGTGATCCTAGGTTTAATCTCCATAATCTCAGTTGTTTTTGCTTTTCCCCGCACACGCGGGGGTGATCCTCTTTGGCGGTTTTATCGCCTGCCATACCTTGCCTTTTCCCCGCACACGCGGGGGTGATCCTATTATC
>JAFXDK010000045.1 GCA_017521805.1 Ruminococcus sp.
CAGCATCTCTAAAGGATCGCCTATTTTACTTATCTTTTCCATTCTATTTTCTTCATCAAAGAAGCTTTTCTGTCTTACTTTCATATCTATATTATATCATATTTCCCCGTTTTTGTACAGGGGTTTTTAGAGATGCCCTTATATTTTTCTTGGAAAAGTGGTGTAAGAAAGGCAGTCTTGCCCCTCTTTTCAGTAAATCAGGGCATAAACCTGAATCTCAGCAATTTGGCAGCGGAAGATATTACCTTCATCGGTAATGTTAGCAATAAGGGAACTATTCTTATTCCTGCAAGCTTTGCCATTCAAAATGCTCCTAAGAGCGGCAACGTGAAGATTGGCGAAAAGTCATATACATGGAGCAGCGGAAATACCAACTGGATATGCAATGATTTATCAAGCCACTTTGGCGGTGAAGCAACCTGCACCGATCAGGCAGTCTGTGAAATCTGCGGCGAAAGCTATGGTGAGCTTGATCTCAGTAACCATGTTAGCGATGTTTACACCTACTCAGACAACGGTGACGGTACACATACCAAGATTCACCAGTGCGGTTATGTGGAAAATGCAAGCGAGATTCACAGCTATGTTTATACCGCAGATGAAACCACAGACACCATTACTCATGTTTGCATTTGTGACAGCGTAGAAGTGAGCTTCACTCTTAACATTCCCACTGCAGCCTACGGCGACAGCCCTATGGCAGTACCTCATTTTATTTGCAGCGATACCACCTATGCAGGGGAACTTCCTGTGATTACAATTGACGGCGAAGAAAACAATTTCCCCACAAATGCAGGCACCTACGAAGTTATTATGACATTGGGCGAAGTGAGCGTCAGCGGAGAGTATGTGATTGAAAAAGCAGAAGCATCCGTTTTGACTGCACCTATCGGCAATACCATGATTTACAATGGTGAGGCACAGGAGTTGATTACAGCAGGCACAGCAAAGGGCGGCACAATGCTTTATGCACTCTCCGAGGACGGCGATTACAATACAGATATTCCGACAGCGGTCAATGTAGGCATATACAATGTCTGGTACTATGTAAAGGGAGATGAAAATCACATTGACAGCCCCAAGGTAAGCGTAACAGCTGAGATTGCAAAGGCGAAAATCACAGCAATGACACCGCCCGAGGATATGACGCTGACAGGATATTTTACTAATGCAGAGGACATCATTGCAATACTTCCCACAACGATTGAGATTGAATCAGAGGACGGCACAAATGAGCTTCCAGTTACATGGACATTTGACGGCGAATTTGATACATCCTCTCTTGCAGAGAATAATTTTATATGGACTGCGGATATCGGTAATTTAGATGCAAATGGTTTTGCAGTTTCCGGTGAAATCACAGTCACAAACGTGGAATATATCGAAATTAATGAGAAAAACTTCACCGATGAAACTTTCCGTGACTATGTGAACGAGAATTTTGACACAACAGATGACGATGTTCTGACTGCGGAGGAGATTGCAGCGATAGAATTTATCAATGTTTCCGTTATGGGCATCGAGGACCTCACAGGTGTGGAATATTTCACAGAACTTGCCTATTTGGACTGTTCCGCCAATCAGCTGAAATTTCTTGATGTGAGCAAGAATACGGCACTGAACGATCTGGTCTGCTTATTCAACCAGCTTACATGTCTTGATGTTAGTAATAACATGGCACTGACTGCACTGGAGTGTGACAGCAATGACTTGACGAGTCTGAATGTGAGCAATAATACGGCACTGCAGGTTCTGTCTTGTTCTGGTAACTTGCTGACAAGTCTTGATGTGAGCAATAACACGGCATTAATCAATCTGAACTGCGAAGAAAACATTTTTACAATTGAATTTATTGAAGGCAAATTTGACCTTTCCACTATGCCCGAAGGCTTTGACATAACAAAGGTTTCAGAATGGAACAATGGAACAGTAAACGGGACAATCCTGAGCATTATTGACACGGCAGAGGATATCACATATACATATACCCTTGGCAACGGCGAAACAGCGATTTTCACAGTAAATTGCAAAGGGCAGATATACGACATTGCCAATGCGGAAATTGTTTTTGGCGACGCTCTGACTTACAATGGCGAGGAACAAAAACAGATTATTACTGTATACTATGACGGAATCCGCCTGCCTTCTGTTCATTGCAAGATTTCAGGCAATAGAGGTACCGATGCAGGAAATTACACTCTGACTATCGAAGGTTTAATTGATTTCTACGGCACTAAGACAGCAAACTGGACCATAGCAAAGGCAACTCCGGAAGTAGCTTCTATTATTTCTGAGGACGAATACTTTGTAGGAGATGCACTTCCCGAAATTGGTTACGAAAGCAAAATCAGCGGTATCATTGAATGGATGACAGAGCTTGTAAACGGTTTGGTTGAGGGCGAAAACGAGCTGGAATGGCAGTTCACTCCCGATGATGCAGACAACTATGAGGTAGTAACAGGCACAGCAGTTGTAGAAGCACAGACAACTACTACGACAACTACCACTACAACCACTACAACTACTACCACCACAACTACAACCACATCCAGTACAACCACTTCCACAACGACTGAAACAACCACATCAAGCACAAGTACATCCACAACTACTGAAACTACAACTTCAAGTACAAGTACATCTACAACTACAGAAACAACAACTTCAAGTACCACAACAACTACTCCGACTCACATTGCATCCGATGATGAGCTTTGTGATTGGGCAGTGAAGGATTATGCGGAAAAGACAGGCGTAACTCCCGAAAATGCAGAAATCGAGTACACAGCTGACAGCAGCGCAGTGATTACTCTGACAGATGCTGAAGGTAATGTTCTGGATATTTACAACATTAATCCATTCACAGGTGTGGATACTGAATCTAATGGCGGCGAAGTAAATCTCCCTCAGACAGGTTACAGCGTGATTTATAACTATTGCTCCCCCAACTAAACCTTGCCATCAAATACTCGGCATAAAGAAAATTTCTCTGCGTCAGAAAAACTTGAAATGCGACAGCATTACTGCGTTTTTCTTCCTTGATAAATTTCCTTTCTGCTTTCGTCTTTTTGGCAAGGTATAATTGGTGGAGCAATACATTATGCTTGCAGCTGCTGTAATTATGATTTTCGGTATCTATGCAATGGCAAAGAGCAGAAAAAGAGATGAGGAATAATCCTCGATAACATCAATAAAGGAGCGTCTGCGGGCGCTCCTTTAGTTGCAATATGAAGTAAAATTTGCTATAATATAAACAAAGGACGGTGGTACGATGAAGACGAAAAAGAAAAAAATCCTCTTTATTACAGGTTTTATTGCAATGCTCCTTGGTATTTCTGTGCTTGGCGTATTTGGCTGGAAACGTATCAGCCGTGAGATTGAAAAACAGCGGCTTCTGAATGAGTGCGTTGTATTTGAGATACCCGACCTTGACATTAAGGCTCCCGTTATGGACGGTACTGAACATGAGGTGCTGTCAAAGGCGGCAGGACATTTTCCGGGCACAGGTGCAGTCGGTTCAGGAAATTACTGTATTGCAGGACACAACAGCACCATTTATGCAGAGATTTTCAATGAGATGAAGCGTATCAAGATTGGTATGGAAATGTATCTGATTGACAATGATGAGCAGAGAACAAAGTATACATACACAGTTACAAAAAATTTCATTGTCGAGCCAAGTGAAACATGGGTTCTGGATGATTTCGGCGATGACCGTATCACCATTGTGACTTGTACGGATGATGGTACACAAAGGTAGATTGTCGTTGGTGAACTTCAGACAGAACAGTACCCATAGCCTTGAAATGTTCGAGTTCATGTTTAATGTCGGACTTATTTCTGCTAAGTCTGTCAAGTTCCTTGATAACGAGAGTATCGCCCTTGCGGAGAATCTGCTGTTTCATATATTGATAACCGACACGCTCTGTGTCTTTACCCGATTCTCTGCAAGGTATTGCCCATAAGGTAAACTTAAGGGCATCTCTAAAAAACCCTTTTGAGAAAAAGCAGCTATGCACGACATCTACTGCGTCAACCTCCCTTGGAGTGCGGCAGCACGCCTGCGGAAGGTTTCCTTGCAGCTGCCATACCTATCTGCTTTTTTCTTTAACCAAATGGGTTTTTAGAGATGCCCTTAAAATTATAATTTCAGAAAAATTTGGATATTCGTTTTTGGTATAAATCAGCCAAAGAGTCAAATAATAACACCGCAAGCAAATTTATATTGCGGAGGTTAATTATGAAAGCAACAGGAATTGTAAGAAGAATAGATGACCTTGGACGTGTGGTTATTCCTAAGGAGATTCGACGCACAATGCGAATCCGCGAGGGAGATCCGCTGGAAATTTATACAAACAGCGACGGCGAGGTTATTTTCAAGAAATATTCGGCAATCAGCGAAATGAGCGAAAATGCTTCAAATGTAGCCGAGGTTATGTACAAGACAGCAGGATGTCCTGTTATTATATTTGACAAGGACCATGTTGTAGCGTCAGCGGGAATTCCCAAAAAAGAGGCGGTAGACTGTAAGCCCTCAGCACAGCTTGAGGGAATTATGGAGAATCGCGGACAGTATTTTTGTCCCGACGGAAGCAGCAACAACTTTTATCCTGCTGAGAATCTGGAGCGAACTGCAATTGCGGCATTGCCGATAATAAGTAACGGCGATGTTTCGGGAGCTGTAGCGTTTATGACATCTGAGGAGCATACAGAGGCTTCCGATTTGCAGAAAAGCCTTATTACAGCGGCTGTGCGTTTTCTTTCAAAGCAGCTGGAATGATATGATTAGAAAAAAGCTCTCCCGTTCAAAACAGGAGAGCTTGTTTTTTGAAAAAATTACTTTTTCTTTGTAGGCTTGTTGTTGTTTTTAGCGTCAACCTTTGCTGGCTTTTCGGGCTCTTTTGAAAGGTATGTATAAACACCTGCTGCAGCCGCTGCGCCGAGGAGGGGTCCTGCAATGAATACCCATACGCATGAAATTGGGTCTGTATTGCCGTCAATTGCAGCAACAATAGCAGGTCCGATGCTTCTTGCAGGGTTTACAGATGTACCTGTAAGACCGATTCCGAGGATATGAACCAGTGTCAATGTAAGGCCGATAACAAGTCCGCCGAAAGAGCCGTGACCTGCCTTTTTGGAAGTAACACCGAGAATTGTCATAACGAAAATGAATGTGAGAACAAACTCGACAATAAGACCTGCAAGAGCGTTATCGCCAACGCCGCCAAGTCCATTTGAACCAAAACCGCCTGTCATATCCTTAACATTGCCAAGGGAGAAGATAGCGGCAAGCAGACCAGAGCCTGCAAATGCACCTGCGCATTGAGCGATAATGTAGCCGATAAAATCGCTGAATTTCATACCGCCGCTGAGAAGAACACCCAGTGAAACAGCAGGATTGATATGGCATCCTGAAATATTGCCTACGCAGTAAGCCATACCAACAATTACAAGACCGAAAGCTAAAGCTGTGAGGATATATCCGCCTCCTTGTGCGGCATTGCAACCTACAAGCATAGCTGTTCCGCAGCCGAGAGTAACAAGCACGAGAGTACCGATAAACTCAGCTACATACTTTTTGAAAGCAATCATATACTTTCCTCCTTAATATAAAATTTGGGATAATCCCGACAAATTAATTTTACCATAATAAGCAGAAATTGTCAATAGTAGTCAAAAAATGCACCTTACAATTATTTTGTATATATTTTGTTGGAATTGCACAGAAAAAATAGCTATGTAAAATATTTCTGATACTTGACATTAATAATAAAATAGTTTATAATATGTGTATAAATAGAGGTTCCCAATATATACTCAAATCTGGAGGAAAAAATATGAAAATAAAAAAACATATATCTGTTATGCTTGCTTCTGCTCTTGCAGCATCTTCTTTCTCTGCTGTTTCTGCATCTGCTGAAAGCTATGGCGATAATGTGGACATAATGGTACTCGGTGACAGTATTGCGTCAGGTTACGGACTTACTGAAAATCAGTACAACTATGGTCAGCTTATTGCTGATTATCTCGGCGGAAATGTTTACAACTATGCGGTGTCAGGCTATGATTCCACAGAGGCTCTTGCTCTGCTCCGCGGATTCAGTGCAGAACAGAAATCTCAGCTTGCAGAAAGCGATGTTGTAATTATTTCTATCGGTGGAAATGACATGATAGGTTATGCTGCATCATCTTTGATAGAATTTGCAGCTGCTAATAATTTGCTTGCAGAGGGTAAAACAATAGATGACCTTCCCGAGAATAAAAATTTTGATACTCTCAGTGAATTTGTTGATATTGACGCTTTAAAGGCATTTGCAGGTAACTTTGTTAATTCTCTTGTTCTTAATAACGAGCTTAGCAGTATATATCAGAACATTACATATACCGATGAGAATAATAATGGTTCTGCTTACGTTCAGGTTATTGCCAAGACGGTAATTCCTAATATAAAGGCTATGAGAGATGAAATCAAAGCAGCGAATCCCCAAGCGAGAGTTATTGTCCAGACTGTTTATAATCCCTTGCAGTTCAGCTCAGAGTACGAGGCAAATCTGAAAGAATCTGTTTCTGCAACATATTTTACAGCATACTCAACTTTTAAAACTTATTTCAGTAATATTACAAGAAGGTTTTCGGAGCAGTTGAAGGAAGTTGATGGTATCGAAATTGCTGATGTTCTTACAGATATATCTTCAACAGACAGTAATAAGCAAAGCTATGGCTGGTATTTCACCAAGGCTCAGGGTGGGAAAAATCTTGATATACATCCCACACAGGCAGGCCATACTGCAATAGCTGTTAATATCCTCAATGTTCTCGGCGAAAAGCGAGAGGACGGTGGACTTCTTAAAATGACTTTCGACAGCCTTAAAAATTATCCTGCATATGCTCTGGAGCAGTACAAAAAGGTTGCAGGCAGCTATTGTCTCGGTGACATAACAGAGGACGGATTGATTGATTCCTCAGATGCTTCTATTATACTCCAGCAGTACGCTTTGGTTTCCACAGGTAAGGATATTTCAGTATCAGCGGCACAGTTTGAAGCCGCAAAGCTGACAGATGATGACGTTGTTGATGCTTCCGACGCTTCTGTTGCCCTTGCTTATTATGCTTATATTTCTACAGGCGGCAAGGGTTCATTTAAGTATTTCGTTGCAAACAAATAAAAAATGCGGCAGTTTCTGTAAATGAGACTGCCGTCAGATTGTCCAAAATCCCCGACTTTTCGGGGATTTCTCTTTGTTTATGATTTGGATATACGCAACACATATGATTATTTCGTTATATTTTTTTTAATATAAAATCATGGTTGAGTGGACCGCTACCCTTCCCTAAATCAAGCATAGCAGACAACGCACCTGAAATATATTCCTTGGCAAGCCTTACCGACTGCTTTAAATCATATCCTTGGGCAAGATTTGAAGCAATTGCACTTGAAAGCGTACAGCCTGTGCCATGAGTGTTTGGGTTGTCAATACGAGCACTTTTAAACCAAGTTATTTCGCCATTTTCATAAAGCAAATCATCAGCGTCACTGATACTGTGACCGCCTTTGAGAAGTAACGCACAGCCGTAGGATTTATTGATATATCCTGCGGCTTTCTCCATATCTGCTTTGGTTGTGATTTTTATTCCAGATAGTACTTCCGCTTCAGGAATATTCGGTGTAACAACTATTGCAATTGGTAATAATTTTTCTTTCAGCACAGCTACCGCATTTTCAGATATCAGCCTTGCTCCGCTTGTTGCAATCATAACAGGGTCAAGCACGATATTTTTTGCCTTGTAAAAGCTGAGCCGTTCAGCAATCACCTCAATAAGCTCCACATTTGCGGTCATACCGATTTTAACAGCATCGGGAAAAATATCCGTAAAAACCGCGTCAAGCTGCTGTCTGAGAAATTCGGGTGAAACTTCCGAAATTGCTGTAACTCCCATTGTATTTTGTGCGGTAAGTGCTGTAATCGCACTCATTCCGTAAACGCCGTTTGCAAGCATTGTTTTCAAATCTGCCTGAATTCCTGCGCCGCCGCTTGAATCGCTTCCTGCGATTGTAAGGGCGGTTTTAATTTTGTTGTAATGCATTAAAAGCCTCCCTTAATTCTTTAGCGGCATTACAGGGATTATCCGCTTTCATAATTGCAGAAACCGCACATATACCGTCGATTCCGCTGTTTTTGAGAATATGGATACTATCTTTGTTTAAGCCACCTATAGCATTGACTTTAATTGGTACAGCCTTGACAATATCTTTCAGCGTATCAACGGAAGTCAGTACAGTTTTCACCTTTGTAGTTGTAGGATAAATTGCACCTACTCCGAGATAATCCGCGCCCTGCTCATAGGCTTCAAGAGCCTGCGGAACAGTTTTTGCCGTAGCGCCTACGATTTTATCATTGCCCATAAGCTTTCTTGCAATGCTTACAGGCATATCAGACTGTCCCACATGAACACCCTCTGCATTTATAGCTAAAGCAATATCAACTCTGTCATCGATGATAAGGGGGATATCGTACCTCTTTGTGATTTCGTGTACCTTTTCGGCAAGGGAGAGATATTCCCTTGTCGTTCTGTCTTTTTCACGAATCTGTACAAGGGTTACACCACCCTTGCAGGCTTCTTCAACACGATAGAGAAATTCCTCCTCGCTGTAATTCGTGCTGTCTGTTATAAAATACATTGTTGTATCAAGCTGTTTCATAACTACCTCACATATAAATATAATCGTTGAGTACTGGCTGTAATCCCTCGTTTTCGATGTCCTTGTACATCACATCAAGGGAACGTTCGTCGTTGATTTCAAACTGTTCATCGCCCTCTGTGCCGTCAGATTCTTTGCCATTGTACTTGCTTTCGTGATCACCGATACCTGTGGAAACACCTGCTGAAACCTTTGTTGCGGCAATTTTTACTATGCCGTTGCGGAAACTTTCACTTTCCCTTGATGAAACGGTAATTCCTACAAAGGGCAGAAAAATTCTATATGCACATATAATCTGGCAAAGCTGTGTTTCATGAACATCAAGAGGATTAATTTTATCATTGTTGATAATCGGGCGAAGTCTTGGACAAGACAGCGACATTTCAGCATGAGGATATTTACGCTGTAAATAATAAACATGCAATGCGCTTGCAAGAGCATCTTTTCTGAAATCCGAAAGACCTAAAAGCGCTGAGAATGCAACACCGCGCATACCGCCCATAAGCGCACGTTCCTGTGCCTCAAAACGATATGGATAAATACGCTTGTGACCAAGCAGATGCAGTTCGGAATAACGGTCGCTGTCATAGGTTTCTTGAAATACCGTAACATAATCCGCACCGCATTGATGCAGATATTTGTATTCATCAGTATTTACTGGATAAATTTCAAGACCTACCATGCGGAAATATTTTCTCGCAAGCTTGCAAGCCTCACCTATGTATTCAATATTGCTCTGACTGCGGCTTTCGCCTGTTAAAATCAGTATTTCTTCCATTCCGCTGTCGGCAATTATCTTCATTTCTTTTTCAATCTGTTCCATATTCAGTTTCATACGGCTGATGTCATTGTAGCAGTTGAATCCGCAGTATACGCAGTAATTCTCGCAGTAATTTGCAATATACAGCGGCGTAAACATATACACCGTATTGCCGAAATGCTTTGAAGTTTCAAGCCTTGCACGCTGTGCCATTTTTTCTAAAAAAGGCTCTGCAGCAGGGGATAAAAGTGCCTTAAAATCTTCAATTGTGCATGTTTCATGTTCAAGTGCCGCTTTTACGTCTTTTGCATTATATTTTGAATAATCATAGATATCCATTTCTGACAGCACTTTTTCCATAATATCTGACTGTATCTGCTCCATACCCTGCATATATTCCATGTGATTTGTACGGCTTGCAGGCTCAGTTTCAAGCTTATGTTTCTTTTCCAGAGCAGATGGAGAAAGATGCTTCCCGTCTACAAAAAATCTGTTGTCCATGTGTCACCTCAATCTCTTAAAAAGCCTGTTAATGGGTCAGATGCGGAAGCTCCTCTTGTGAGAACACGTCCAAGTCCTGAAAGATACGCCTTTCTGCCTGCTTCAACGGCATTTTTAAAAGCGCTTGCCATAAGCGGCAAATCTCCTGCCGTAGCAAGTGCCGTATTCGCCATAATTGCAGCTGCTCCCATTTCCATAGCCTCACAAGCCTGTGACGGTCTGCCGATGCCTGCGTCAACAATGACGGGCAGGTCAATTTCGTCCACAAGTATCTGAATAAACTCTCTTGTGGCAAGTCCCTTATTGGAGCCGATAGGAGCCGCAAGTGGCATGACAGCCGCCGCACCTGCATTTACCAAATCTCTTGCCGCATACAGATCGGGGTACATATACGGCAATACAACAAAGCCCTCTTTTGCAAGAATTTCAGTAGCCTTTATGGTTTCATTATTATCAGGGAGTAGATATTTCGTATCGCGCATAATTTCAATTTTTACGAAATCACCGCACCCGATTTCACGGGCAAGCCTTGCAATTCTGACAGCTTCTTCTGCAGTTCTTGCACCCGATGTGTTCGGGAGAAGAGTTACTCCTTTTGGTATGTAGTCGAGGATATTTTCATGTTCCTTAGTGTTGGCACGGCGTACCGCAAGAGTAATAATTTCGGCACCTGCGTCACGGACAGCCGACTCAATCAGATTCAGAGAATATTTTCCCGAACCGAGAATAAAGCGTGAATTAAATTCGTGTCCGCCTAAAATAAGTTTATCTTCCATAATAAAATCCTTTCTATATTTCAAATTTTCCTGATAAAATTCGCAGAACTGTATTTGCCTGATGTGCGGCACAAAGCATTACACGGGGAGCGAACAGCGTACCGTCATCAGCAACATCACTTGTACCGTCACCGCAGATATATAGCCTTTTGCCGAGCCTTTTTGTCTGTATTGTGTTCCCTGTATGAAGTCCCGACATTCCCGAAGCCGCAACTATATATTTTACGGGATAAAGCTCGGATATTCCATTTACAAGCATTGCCTTGCTTTCGGCATTGTCGAAACATTCGCAGATTACATCGCAATGGGATAATATTGACAGATTATCCTCTGTAAGCTTTAATGTGTAGGTTAAGATATTGCAGTAAGGAGAAATTTCAGAAAGCGTTTGTTTCAAAGCATCTGTCTTATACATTCCAAGCTGTGAAACTGCATATTGCTGACGATGCAGATTTGAAATATCCACCTTGTCAAAATCTATGAGATGCAATGTCCCCACTCCTGCCCTTGCAAGAGATATAGCCGTATTTGAGCCGAGGCCTCCAAGACCGCATACCGCAACACAGGCTGATGAGAATTTTTGTTGTAATTCTGCCCCGTGCCGCATTTCAAGGGCATTGTACCAGTCATTATTTGTCATATCAGCCGCCTCCCACAAAGCTTACAATTTCAACGCAGTCGTCCTCTTTTAAAATTGTATCTGAATACTGGGATTTCGGCAGAATATCACCGTTCAGCTCAACTGCAACACGCTTTATATCATAGCCGCTTTCAGTTAGATATTCAGCAACATTTTTCCCTGCAATATTTTCAACGTTTTCACCATTTACTTTAATCATCTCAGCACCTCACAGAATGTCGATATATTCGCCCTCGAGTGCCTTATTCATACTTCTTACGGCACAGAATTTACCGCACATTGAACAGCTTTCCTCAATTTCAGGCTTTCTGCTGTCACGGATAGCCTTTGCAGTATCAGGGGCAATAGCACATTCCCACTGCATATCCCAATCGAAAGTTCTGCGTGCATCAGCCATTTTGTCGTCAATATCCCTTGCGTGAGGAATATGTTTTGCAATATCAGCGGCATGGGCGGCAATTTTAGAAGCAATGATACCCTGCTTTACATCGTCAACATTGGGGAGAGCAAGGTGTTCGGCAGGTGTTACATAGCAGAGGAATGCCGCACCCGAAGCTGCCGCAACTGCACCGCCGATTGCAGAAGTTATATGGTCATAACCTGGAGCAATATCGGTTACAAGAGGACCGAGGACATAGAATGGCGCACCCATGCAAATTGTCTGCTGGAGCTTCATATTTGCTTCAATCTGGTCAAGGGGCATATGTCCAGGACCCTCAATCATAACCTGTACATCTTTTTCCCATGCCCTTTTTGTAAGCTCGCCAAGGCGCACCAATTCTTCAATCTGACACACATCGCTTGCGTCAGCAAGACAGCCGGGACGGCAGGCATCGCCAAGGGAAATAGTCACATCATACTCACGGCAGATGTCGAGAATCTCATCGTAATATTCATAAAAGGGATTTTCATTGCCTGTCATGCTCATCCATGCGAATACAAGAGATCCGCCACGGGATACAATGTTCATTTTACGCTTGTGCTGCTTGATTTGCTCAATGGTCTTGCGTGTAATTCCGCAGTGAAGCGTTACAAAATCCACGCCGTCCTCTGCGTGCAGACGTACTACATCAATGAAATCCTTAGCTGTCAGTGTTGCAAGGTCGCGCTGATAGTGAATTACGCTGTCATAAACGGGAACAGTTCCAATCATAGCAGGACACTCTGCAATCAGTTTTTGTCTGAAAGGCTGAGTATTGCCGTGAGAGGACAAATCCATAATTGCCTCAGCGCCCATATTTACCGCCGCCATAACCTTTTCCATTTCAATGTCATAATCCTTGCAGTCACGAGATACACCGAGATTTACATTGATTTTGGTGCGGAGCATTGAGCCTACGCCATTTGGTTCAATGCATTTGTGCAGTCTGTTTGCACAAATTGCGACCTGACCTTTTGCCACAAGGTCACGGATTTCTTCTGATGTGCGGTATTCTTTAGCCGCAACCGCTTCCATTTCCTTTGTGATAATTCCTTTTTTTGCGGCTTCCATTTGAGTTTTGTACATAACTTTCCTCCGTAATTTTAATTCAAATTAACAGACGGAAATAAAAAAGAAGCTGCCGAAAAGGACAGCTTCCGAAGTTCATGCATAAAAAATGCACCGACGTGCAAGCGTCAGCGCTTTACAGTCGTCCCTACGTTGGCATTATCCAAATCAGGTTATCGGTCGGAGGTTATACCTCCCTCTCAGCCTGTAACACAAGCTCCCGTCTGTTAAATTGTATTTATATTATATCATACTTTGATGAGCATTGCAAGAGAAATTATAAGTTTTAAAATTTACTTTTGAAATTTGTACTATAATATTGCTCACCCAACTAAACCTTGCCATCAAATACTCGGCATAAAGAAAATTTCTCTGCGTCAGAAAAACTTGAAATGCGACAGCATTACTGCGTTTTTCTTTTCCTTTCTGCTTTCGTCTTTTTGGCAAGGTATAATTGGTGGAGCAATAGCACAAAATCCCACGCAAGTGGACGATGCAAATACATACATAAAAAATCACTTGACAGCAATTATAAATCATGCTATAATAAACTCAATGAAGCGGAAAATGTTGCTTCATAAATATATTTAAGGAGAGTTTGTTTGAAAAACACAACTAAAAAGGAGATAGCAGCGTAAACGGGAGGTTTGCGAATATCTATCTCACACAAGCCTCCCGTGTTCAGTCAACACATTTCAGGAGGAAAAACAATGAATAAAAATGACTATATTATCCGTTTGGAAACAGAAAAAGACTATTATGAAGTTGAAAACCTTGCCCGTGAAGCGTTCTGGAATCTGAGTAATCCGGGCTGTGACGAGCATTACTTTATCCATGTGATGCGAGAGCATGAGTCGTTTATTCCCGAGCTTGCTCATGTGATTGAGCTTGACGGTAAAATAATCGGCTGTATCATGTATACGAAATCCAGCCTCGCAGATGAAAACGGCACAGAAAAGCCCGTTCTTACTATGGGACCGCTTTGCATACATCCTGATTATCAGCGTATGGGACTGAGTAAGGCACTTCTGGAGCATACTTTTGATATTGTAAAGGCTATGGGATATGATACCGTTATTAATTTCGGCAATCCTGATAATTACGTTGCTCGCGGCTACAAAAGCTGTAAAAAGTATAATGTATGCTTTGAGGGAGATGTGTTCCCTGCCGCATTGCTTGTAAAGGTTCTCAGCGATGACGCACTGGACGGAAGAAAATGGTTCTATCACCCCAATAATGCCGATGAGCCCTGCGGCGATACCGAAGCAGTTGCGGAATTCGACAAGCTTTTTCCGCCAAAGGAAAAGGCATGGCAGCCCAGTCAGGAGGAATTCTACATTCACAGTCATTCTGTAATTAACTGGTAATAACGATACTTAAAGCCGACAGTTATTCGCTGTCGGCTTTTATCATGCCCTTTATTTTCGCCGATTCCGCAATAACCGCCCCTGTCATTATAATCAGCATTACCGACGGCACAGGCGACGCTTCACGGTGCATACAGCCTGACGCGGCAAACACTGCTGTGACATCCCCCGATATGAATATCGGCTGAAGTATACGGCAAATTCCATAGCTTAAAACCGCCGCTGCAATCCGTATTGCCACAAGAGGAAAAACAGACAGTTTTCCACGGAATATAGCCGAAATCTGAAAAAACACGCATACTCCCCCAAACGAAATAAGCGCCGCCGCTGTTGGAATATTCACAGATATTTCAGATATTGCGGTAATATCCAGAACTGCAGAAAAAATGTTCTCGTCAAGGTGAAAAATATCCGCAATCTTTCCAATTATCCCCGATTTCTCCAGCATTTTCGAGAATACCGAAAATATTATAACACAAAAGCACATATCCCTCAGAGATTTTCCCGCAGATGCTACGGAATCTGTCAGCGCATCCCCAGAAACAGTTGTTTTTCGGAATTTTTCTTCTATGGGATTCTTTCTGAAATATGGCGATAAAATAATCGCCATAATCAATTCCGCAGACAGATTTGAAACAAGGATAAGTCCTCCGATTTCCGCTGTAGAGGCTGCACAGCCGAAGATAAATGCCGCCCCTGCCCCGAAGCAAAGTCCTGCCATTAGCTCCGCTGTTTTTTTCGGCAGTCTGCCCTCCGTATACATTGAGTATATTATTTTTGCACCAACGGGATAGCCCGAAATAACTGAAAAGAGAAATACAGCTCCAACTTCTCCGTTCATGCCGAAAATCCGCCGTGTTATCGGGGATATATACCGTCCTGCTGTTGATAATACGCCGCATTTCATAAGCAGTACAGATGCAGTCATCATGGCATACAGAGAGGGAATAAGTATTGTGATACAGCGATTTATTCCCACAGCCGCCGCCAATTTCACATCTGGAGGAAAACACAGACAGAACAAACAGAAGCTCACAGAAAAAACAACTGTGAGTATTTTTTTTGCGTTTTTCATAACATCACCTGCATAATCATATTATTAAAAGTAAATGATTATGCGGAGGTAAAATATGTTTGATAAATTAACAGAGAAAACACAGTCGGCTTTGTTTATGGATGTGGGAATCCACATAAGCGGAAATCGCGAGCTTATACTTGAAAATTGCCGAAGAATTGAAGAATGCAGCGATGTCCTCATGTCTCTTTCCTGCGGCAGAATACTTGTAAATATATGGGGAAGCGAGCTTCGGGCATACGATTACAAAACAGGAGGCATTGTAATTCGCGGCAAAATTTCCCGAGTTGAACTTGAAGAAAGGAGAAGCAGATGAAAAATCAGATACGAGGCTGTGTAAAAATTAACGCTCAGGGAAAAAATCTCTACGGTTTTATAAATCACCTGCACTCGAAAAGAATCGCCATTTTTCGCCAATATGTCAAAAATGGCACGCTGTCAGCAGAAATATACCGCACCGATCTTGACGATGTACGTGAAATTGCCAATGAAACTGATATAAAACTGACATATTTCGAATATGACACCATTTCAAATGAAATTATACGCAGACGGGGCAGATTCGGCATTATACTTGGAATAATCCTGATTCTTGGTGCGTCGCTCTACTTTTCAAGTGTTGTTGTTACCATAGAAATTCAGGGAAATACCACCGTCAGCGATACTGTTATTATGTCGGCACTTTCAGAAATCGGAATTGAAGAGGGTACGCAATTCGGACAGATTAACTATGTATGGAGCGAAAATCAGCTTCGTCTTATGATTGACAAAATCGCGTGGGTTGGTATGCACCGCACAGGACACCGCCTTGTAGTTGAGGTCACGGAAATTGTGGAAAAGCCCGATATGCTTATCGAGCGCATCCCCTGCAACGTTGTAGCGGCACGAGACGCTGAAATCGTCAGCACAACAGTTCTGGACGGACAGCTTATGCATATTATAGGTGATTATGTGCTTGCCGGAGATATGCTGATAAATGGTGTAACATCTGACATTAACGGAAATATTACACTTCATCATGCAATGGGCGAAATAATAGGCATATACAATGAAACCGTTGAGTTTAACGGAGAATTCACAAAAGAACGTCTTTTGTCTACAGGAAAAAAAGACAAACGGCGCAAGCTGAAACTGTTCAGCCTTGAAATTCCGCTGTATTTCGGAAAAAATCATTATGAATACTCAAAAAATGAGTTGACGGAAAAACCGCTTTATATTTTCGGTAAAAAGCTTCCCATAAGTCTGAAATCCACAGAATACAGCGAAATGTCACGTACTGAAAAACAGCTTGACGAGGATACGCTAAGGGCTGAATTAATGGAAAAGGTGTATCTTTACGAAAAAAATTTTTTTGAAAATTGCGAAATTATTGAGAGGGATATTACAGAAAGCATAACCGACGAGGATATGACGCTTTCTGTAAACTATAAATTAAAAGGCGATATATGCGAACAGCGTGAAATTATGGTGAAATAACAAAAAGGATTCCAAAGCATACCTTGGAATCCTTTTTGTTTATTTCGCTCCGGAAATTATACCCTCCAGAAGCGTATCATTCCATTTCATTGACGTTCTGTTGAGGATTCCATAGCCGTCATCTCCTCTTGCTATGTTGTTATCCCATACAAAGCATCTGATACCGCGCTTTTTCGCCGATGAAATATAATAATTGTAATATTCGCTCCGTGTGGAATCATCTGCAATTCCCACACAGCCAAATTCAGCAATAATAAGCGGAGTTCCCTTGTCAATGAATTTCTTCTTCATTGAATCAAATTTAGTATCAAGCTCCGATTTTTCAGCCTGTCCGAAAGTGGTTATTTCTCCCGAAGCAAACCGCCATGGCGCATAGTAATGTATTGAAACAATAAGATTTCTGTCATTCGGAACAATAACGTCATTCATGGCAACTTCTTCGGCACAAGCGCCGTACGCGGAAATAATAAGAGATCTTTCGTTGTTTTTGCCGCCGCTTGCACGGACTGTATCAACAAAATCCTGAACATAACGGTTTACAATCGCACGTTCTGCCGCAGTTCCGCCCATCCATTCATTAGCACTGCCGATAGTTCTTGCCTCGTTCATACCCTCGAAAATAAGCCTGTCGCCGTAATCTGCAAAATATGCCGCAACCTGCTCCCATATCTTCTTGAATTTGACACTATCACCGGCGTATTCCGCTTCTGTGGGATTGAACCAGATATAATCATCGTGGTGCATATTGATTATAACGTACATATCGTTATCGTATATATAATCAACGACTTCTTTTACACGGTCAAGCCACTCCGTCTGGATAGTATCGCCGTCCATATGTTCGCCCCATGTTACAGGAACACGGATAGCGTTGAAGCCTGCATCCTTTACGGATTTTATAAGAGCCTCCGTAGTTCTGGGATTTCCCCAGCCTGTTTCTGTATCAAGCCCTGTTTTATTAGTATTGTAACACTCAAGGCTGTTTCCGAGATTCCAGCCCACCTTTATATCATCTACAATTTCGGCGGAACTGCGGAAACCATAGGATTCTGTCTGCTCTGCCTTTGGCGGCTTATTCTCCGTTTTATCGGGAGTTACTGCCGCTGTTGAGCCGCCGAGACTATATTTTATTGTAACTGAATCAAGAGTTGCATCTGACTGCTCACTCCACCAATAGCCCAACACGAGCTCACCGTCCTCTGCCGCATAATTTTTTGCCTGAGATTCAAGAATCCATGTCAGAGAAATTGAGGAATCATCTGTAAATTCCGCAATATCAACTGACTGATATTCGCCCTTTGAAGAATTGTAACCGAATCCTCCTGTAAACTTTCCGAATCCATCTGCCGCGCTGATATTATACGTCACAGCCTGCGGAACAGCCCCTTTTGGAAGCGAATCCGTAGGGATACGTATTGTGTTGTCCTCATCACTGTAGTTGACAGACTTGTTTACATCAATTGTAACCGTATCATCACACGGGATATCGGCTGTACGGGTAATATTGCACACAACATTTTCCACACGCAAACCAGAAGCACCGCCCCACCAGTAGCCGAACATAACATTTCCCTCAGGGGTTATGTAATCGGAAACATCATCGGGAACATTCCACGTGATTTCGCCGTATGTACCCTCTGTAGGTGCGTAAAAATCGGGAGTCTGATACCAGTTTTCGCTGTTGGCATCGGGACAGCCTTCGCTTACATCGACACCGCAGCCGCCCTTGAACTGTCCAATATCATAACCGTCAGAGGAATAAATTGTAAAAATAAAGGACTTAATTCTGTCACCCTCACGAATAAAATCCGCAAGAGGAATATTTACCGTATTACTGCCATGCTCCATGCCTATATAAACATTTATGTTCTGCTGTATTCCCAGTTCAGCAGTAACTGTCTCAACAGGACTTATATGCTCTGTAGGAGGTTCTGTTGGAGGCACTGTAACAGTTTCTTTTTCAGTAACAGCTTCTGTAACTGTTACATCATCAGTCGTTTTTGTTTCCTCGGGAATATTTTTATCGGAAGTTTCCGAGGGAGAATTGATAAGTTTCCTGCTGAATGTTGCTACACAGGCAAGAAGAAGTGCTGAAAAAATAACAGCTATTTTCCTTTTCATTAATTACATTCCTTTTCAATTCGCAGACACTCTGCGAAAACAATCATATATGCTGATTATAGCATATTTTCGCCAATATTGCAACAATTACGGTATTTTTAAAATGCAAATAATCTGTGAATGAATTAAATATTACAACGTTCTTTGCAGGAGCGATAATAATAACTCTTTTGCGGCTAAGCTTTTTGAAAGGGCTGCGCTGCATTTATATAAATATGTTATAATTGACTTTCGGATGAATTTCGTGTATACTATATAATAGGCAAGAATTCGTATGAATAATTAGAATTTTCAGGAGTTGTTTTAATGAGAAAACTTTTGATATATATTACCGTGATGATATGCTCAGTATTTCTGATGACATCCTGCGGAAAAGATAAAAAAAGTGAAAAAAGCGGCATGTTCGCCGAAAAGGAAATTGTGACAACAACCCAAACAACAACCACAATATATACAACAAAATCAACAGCAACAAAACATACAACAACACAAACACGAATAACCACAACTACAACAAAAAACATTACAGAATCTCCCACAGAACCGCAGATAAAACTATATACAGCCGCGGCAGTATGTGCGTTAAACGGCGATACCCCGATTTTTGCAGATAATATCCACGATTCCATTGCCCCTGCAAGTATGACAAAGCTTATGACAGCCTGCATTGCCCTTAAATATATGAAGCCTGACGATATATTGACAGTAGGCTCCGAATTGGGCTATGTACAGCCATATTCCAGCATGTGCAATATACTGCCGAATCAGAAGTTTACTCTGTACGACCTGCTGACAGGTCTGCTTCTTTCTTCGGGTAATGACGCGGCTTATACAATAGCTGTAAACACGGCAAGGATTGAATCAGGAAACGATTCTATGACCGATTCTGAGGCTATTGAGCATTTCTGCGGACTTATGAATCAGCTTGCAAATGAACTTGAAATGACAAATACCCATTTTGCAACCCCTGACGGTTGGGATCACTACCAACAGCTTACAACAATTCATGATTTGATAAAACTGACGAAATATGCCGTGAAAATCAAGGAGATACAGGAAATCACTGCAACTCCGAAAAAAAATGTTACAGCAAAAACTGGAGAAAGCTTTGACTGGACAAATTCAAACATGCTTCTTCACGAAGAAAGCGATTACTATTGTCCTTACGCTATAGGTACTAAGACGGGCTCAACGGTACTTGCCGGAAATTGCCTGATATCTGAGTTTTATGTCAATGCAAGAAATTATATAATCATCGTTGCAGGCTGTCCCACTAATGAAAGTCGATTTGAAGCTACACTTGAATTATTCAACGAATACTGTTTGAATGAAAATAATTAAGCGAAATGCCGTGCATATTTTTATGCGCGGCTATTTTTTGAAATTTTTTCAGAAAATACGTGACAAAATAGGAATTATGTGGTATAATAAATATGCTGATTTCATTCGTCAGCAAATACATCCGAATTGGAGCGATTATTATGTCAAAGAAAACTTTTTACATTACCACACCTATTTATTACCCCTCGGGTAATCCACATATCGGTCACAGCTACACAACAGTAGCATGCGACTCTATTGCACGTTTCAAGCGAATGCAGGGATATGATGTAATGTTCCTCACAGGTACAGATGAGCATGGTCTGAAAATTGAGCAGAAAGCCGCTGAACAGGGCGTTACACCAAAGGAATACGTTGATGTTATCGTTGACAAATTCAAGAACCTCTGGCAGTATATGAATATTTCCTACGACAGATATATCCGTACAACCGACGATTATCACGTAGAATCCGTGCAGAAGATATTCAAAGCACTCTACGATAAGGGATACATCTATAAGGGCGAATATTCGGGAAAATACTGCACTCCTTGCGAAAGCTTCTGGACAGATTCACAGCTTGACGAAAACGGCTGCTGCCCCGAGTGTCACAGACCTGTAAAATTTGCCAAGGAGGAAGCATACTTCTTCAAGATGTCACCCTTTGCAGAGCGTATTGAGAAACTTCTCCTTGAAACTGACTACCTCCGCCCAAAGACAAGAGCAATTGAGCTTGTAAACAACTTCATCAAGCCCGGTCTGGAGGATCTCTGCGTATCACGTACAACTTTCAAATGGGGCGTTCCCGTTTCATTTGACGACAAGCACGTTGTTTATGTATGGATTGACGCACTTTCCAACTACATCACAGCTCTCGGCTATATGAACGACAAGTATGATGATTTCGAAAAATACTGGAGCGCTGATGTTCATATGGTTGCAAAGGATATTATGCGATTCCACGCTATTATCTGGCCTGCAATGCTTATGGCGCTTGACCTGCCCCTTCCTAAGCATCTTGCAGTTCACGGCTACATCACAATGCAGAGCAAGGGCGGCGAAAGCGTAAAGATGTCCAAATCTCTCGGCAACGTAGTTGACCCATTTGTACTGGGCGAGCGTTACGGCTGTGACGCTATCAGATACCATATTCTGCGTGAAATGGCTCTCGGTGCTGACAGCCTTTTCTCCAACGAGATTATGATTAACCGTATCAATTCCGACCTTGCTAACGGCTTCGGAAACCTTGTTTCACGTACTGTTGCTATGGCTGACAAGTATTTCGGCGGAACTATCCCTTCTGACCGTCAGGCTGACGCTATCGACGATGATTTCAAGAATGTTGTTCTCGGTGCTGTATCAGCTGTTGAGGCTGCTATGGACGAAACTAAGATTAAACAGGCTCTTGAAGAAATCTTCAAGGCTGTTGACCGCGCTAATAAATATATTGACGAAACTGAGCCTTGGAAGCTTGGCAAGGACGAATCCGCAAAGGGCAGACTTGCAACTGTTCTGTACAATCTCCTTGACGGTATCAGAATTATTTCAACTCTCCTTAGCCCATTTATGCCTGCAACTATGCCTGAGGTATGGAAGCAGATTGGCGCAACTGAGGCTGATGTGGTTTATGATAAGCTGTCCGTGTTCGGTGTTCTCCCCGAAAATGTAACAGTATGCAAGGGTGCAATCCTGTTCCCAAGAATTGACGTTGACAAGGAAATCGAGGAACTTAACTCAATTATTCAGAAGAATATGGAGACTGCACAGGCTAACCTTTCCGCTGAAGAAAAGGGCAAAGCTCCTGCTGAAAAAATTGAACTTGCAGAGGAAATCACAATTGAGGATTTTGCTAAGGTTGAGTTGAGATGCGCTAAAATCCTCTCTGCTGAAAAGGTAAAGAAGTCCGATAAGCTTCTCTGCTTACAGCTTGATGACGGCATGGGCGGCAGACAGGTTGTTTCGGGAATTGCTGAATACTACACTCCTGAGGAGCTTGTTGGAAAGAAAATTCAGCTTGTGGCAAATCTCAAGCCTGTAAAGCTTCGCGGAGTTGAAAGCTGCGGTATGATTTGCGCTTCTGATACTCCCAACGGTGTAAAGGTGCTGTTCCTTGATGACAGTATTCCCTGCGGTGCGAAGATTAGATAAGATATGTTGATTATTATGGGCGGATAATCTCCGCCTGTAATTTCAAGAATAAATTTAAAGGTTCCCTTTAGATTTTTCGACAAAAACAGGTGGTATTATGGAATACATTACATTAAAATGCAGTCATTGTGAAAAGAAACTGCTTACTTACAATCCCACATCACGAAAATACAAAAGTCCGCTGAAAAAATGCAAAAAGTGCGGAACGGAATATCTCGACCCTCGCTGCCACGAAATTGCGGCTGAGGGGATTCCCGCTGATACGTTCAGTATTCCGTCGTATCTTGTTCTGATTGCAGTTGGCGGACTTATCATCTGGAGAGGATTATATTTATTCAGCAGATGTCATCTGAACACATCTGACAGTCTCCCGTGGCTTATGCCCACGGCATTCACAATAATGGGCATTGTATTCGCCCTTTGGGGACTTATTGAGATTATTTCCATTGCAACAGGCAAAAAAGCAGAAAAATTCGAACGATTAAGACAGGAATCGGAAGAACGGCTTCTTGACAACAGTTATGCCCGTACACTGCTTAATTTAGGATATTGCATCCCAGAAAAATACATATAAGGAGTTTTAAACATGAGCAGAGGTTTTAAATTATTTTTAGGAGTATTAATGGTACTCGGAATTGCAGTATATCTTATAGCTACAGCAATTTTTGATATGACAAACAAAGAAGATTTGCACACTGTAAATATCGATATGGCAACAGAAGTTCTTGAAGTTGAACATTCAATCAGCGGATTGATTCCAATGGGAACTGACCATTACTATATTGGCATCAACGAGGATACTGCTGAGGCGTACATAATAAAAGCACCCAAAAAATGGCTTGATGATAATTTCGGTGTAGATAAAATGGCTCGCAAGGCAGGCGGTCTGGATATTACAGCATTGGCAAAATCCATAACCGATTCAGAAACAAGAAATGCAATCAGCAGCAATGTTTCACAGGTGGACGGGCTTACCTATCCCGTAGGAACAAATTATCTGGACACTGGCTATAAATCAAAAATTGTAACAAAGCTTATACTTTTTGCGGGAATGTTGTTTTTAGCAATTTCAGGTTTTGTGATAATGAAAAAAGGCAGGGAATCAGCACGTGTATTATCAATAATCTTTGGTGTATTATTCTTAGCATGGTGCATTGCTTTTCTTATTTTAATTGTTTAATTTACAAAAATGCCGATATCGCGATGATATCGGCATTTGTTTGTTTATTCAAGCTTTGCGTCAATTCTCTGGATCGTAACAGCGTCCTCAGGAGTTACTCCGTTGCCTGTATCAGCAATATCGGCATTTGCAGCACCCTGCTCCGATAATCCGTATTTATCAGGATTGCCAAGGCTCTGGAAAATAGCCGTAGCGTCGGCAATTGAAACCTTTCCGTCACAGTTTGCGTCGCCGAGGAGTGTAGGTGCTAATGGTGTTTTTTCTCCGTCCAGAGCTATAAATGCTCTGTTATACTTTTCAGCATATTCCTGTGCCGTCGAGCCCCTGTAGCCGTAAATTACTGTTTTTTCGGGAATGGAATATTCTGAAAGTTCACATTCAGGATTTCTTATTGTGATTGTTTCAAGCGGCGGCTCCCATAAAGAGTTCACATCAAAAACGTCCTCTCCGATAAACTCCACATTTTCAGGTATATCTATAGATGTCAGTTCATAACAACCCCAGAACGCTTCATCTTCAATTCTCTTTACATTTTCTCCTATTTTCACTTTAGTGAGAGATTCGCATAAACGGAATGTCATTTCTTTAATTTCTGTAATACCATTACCGATTGTTACTTCTTTTAACCCGAAGCATTGTAAAAATGCACTCTCACCTAAATAGATTACATTATCAGGAATCGTTACGCTTCGTAATGTTTCATTCTGGAAAAATATACCTTCATTGATATGTGTAACTGTTTCAGGAATAGTTAATTCAGTGAGTTTTGTGTTGCTTGAAAATGCTTCGCCGCCGATAACTCTGATTCCCTCGGGAAGTTCTTTTTCATCTGAAATTTTTGTACCGTTAATCAATACGCCGTTTTCATATACAACGGAATTTTGCGTGCCAAACCAAGGCGTGTTATGAAAGGCTTCAATTCCCAATATTTCAAGATTTTCAGGAAAATCTACAGAAGTTAAATTCTGACAGTAATAAAAAGCTTGATAGCCTATTTCGGTTACTCTGTCAGGAATAGTTACTTCTTCAAGGTTTTGGCAGAAATAAAAGGCTCTCTCGTCGATAGTTTTAACGCTGTCAGGAATAGTGTATTCTTTTATACTGTTCTTTTCGGGACAGTTAATTAAAAGGGATTTATCCTTGTTGTATAAAATACCCTTATCACTTGAATGATACTTGTTATCTTCTCCCACTTCTATGGCAGTAAGATTCGGGTAGCCGGTAATAAAACTATAAACCAGAGTTCCTACTTTATCACCGATTATTATCTTTTTAATATTATTATAATGATAGTCCCATGGTGCTCCTCCAACGTAAACAATACCGTCGGAGTCCATATTTCCCTCGCCGTCGATAGTGAGTATTCCCTCACTGTCAATAGACCATGTTAAATTTTCGCCAAATTCTCCGCTTGTAGCGTCTGTATAGTCTATCGGCACTGATAAGGCAGAAGCCATAAAATTTTTGCAGGGAATAACTTCGGTAAAAGAAACAGCAGAAGCCGCCAATAATCCTGCAAGCAGAATTGATGTTATATTTCTCATTTTCATAGTAAAAACCCCTCTCATACTTATTATATTCATATGCTACATTTATTTTAACATATAATTGTAATTTTGTCAATCTTTTTGTTTTTATATAAAAATTCCGCACAAATTCAAAAATCTGTGCGGAATAGTAATAATATTTATTTTTCAGAATTAATAAACATATCGTAGATACGTCTGATAGCTTCGGGGAGGTCGCTTTCACTTACACCGATGATTACATTAAGCTCGGAAGAACCCTGATCGATAAGCTTAACATTGATTCTTGCATGAGCCATAGCAGCGAATACTCTTGCAACAGTACCACGAGTATTCTTCATACGTCTGCCCACAACAGCGAGAATTGCGATATTATCCTCAATTTCAAGGTGGTCGGGATTAACCTCACGGCGGATTTCAGCAAGCACCTTTTCACGAACAGGCTCCAGCTTTGCACTGTCAACAGTAATGCTCATTGTGTCGATTCCCGAAGGCATATGCTCAAAGGAAATGCCGTTCTGATAGAGCACATTCAGAACCTTCATACCGAAACCAAGCTCATTATTCATCATAGCCTTTTCGATATTGATTGTGCTGAATCCCTTTTTACCAGCAATACCTGTGATTGTGTGTCCAAGGCTTTCACGGCTGAAGTCATAGTCGTTGGAAACAATCATTGTACCTGCGTCCTCAGGTCTGTTTGTGTTGCGGATATTGATTGGTATACCTGCGGAACGAACAGGGAAAATAGCGTCCTCGTGGAGAACAGATGCACCCATATATGCAAGCTCACGAAGCTCACGGTAAGTAATTGTCTCGATAGCCTCAGGATTTTCAACGATTCTGGGGTCTGCTACAAGGAAACCTGAAACATCTGTCCAGTTCTCGTAAATCTCAGCATTTACAGCGTTTGCAATAATAGAGCCTGTTACATCTGAACCGCCTCTTGAAAATGTCTTGATAACACCCTCTGTTGTCTTGCCGTAGAAGCCGGGGATAACAGCGTTGTCAAGGTCTTTCAGCTGTGCTCTTACAGCCTTTACTGTCTCGTCAAGGAGAAGCTGTCCCTTTGTATCAAATATGATAACATCAGCGGCATCTACGAAATTAAAACCGAGATATGCGGCTAAAACTTTACCGTTGAGGTACTCACCGCGGCTTGCGGCATAGTCCTTAGCAGGACGGGATTTGAGCTCATTTACAATAATATCAAAATCTGCATCAAGGCTTATATCAACGCCAAGGTCGGAAATAATGCCATTGTAGCGGTCTTTGATAATCTGAAAATCTTCTGTGAAATCAACTCCGCTGCCTGCAAGCTCACAGCACTTGTAGAGCATATCTGTAACTTTAATATCATCAGAAAAACGCTTTCCGGGAGCAGAGGGAACAACGTATCTGCGCTTATCATCTGATTTTATAATATCGGCAACCTTGCGGAACTGGTTAGCATCTGCAAGTGAACTGCCGCCGAATTTTACAACTTTATTAGCCATAGGAAATACCTGCCTTTACATAATTGTTATTTTTCTATCATACTTATTATATCCCAAATTATGACAAAAATCAATTGGCAGAAATACAGAAAATAAAATCACTGAAATTGTTTTTTTAGTGAATACGCTTGTACGTCGGTGACGGACAGTTTTTGATAATTAAGAATTATGAATTGGGAATTAAGAAAAATGCGTAATTCTTAATTCGTAATGCGTAATTATTTTATGTCGTTTTGCGTAGGGGCTGCATTTGGCAGTCCGCAATTTCGGAACGAAATTCATTTTTCCAACAAACTCAGCGGAGGATTTCCTCCGCCATATAAAATTACTTGAATATGATATTTTTAAATCCACTTGATTCAAGTGCTTCTTCAAAATTATCCCTTGCATTTACCGTTGCAGTGCTTTCGCAAGAAATATATATTTCAGCAGATGTATCATTTTTACTTATTTCTGTCATTAATTCTTCTAACTGCATTTTTTTATTATTATATATGTAATCTCTGCCGTCTATTGTAACTTCAACTTTAATTTTTTCTGGTTCTGTCACTACTGTTGTGGCAATTTCAGTTTCAGCAACTGTATTTGTCTCTTTCTCAAAATCTGTTTGCTCAGAAACTTCTGTTTCATTTCCTGTAATACCGTCTTTGCCTGTTCCTATTCCAAAATCACAGCCTTTCTGTGATAAGAATAAAGCCACTGCCGCCGCAGCCGCAGTAATACCAGTACCAGCAAATACTTTTCCACTTCTTTTACCTTTTCGACCATTATCTTTTTTCATATAATTAAGCTCCCTTTATTTTGAAACGTTAATTGTAGCAAAATAAAAATTTTTATATTCATTTTGCATTTTATTTACAGCTTTTTCAATTTTTTCGACTGCTTCAGCAGAACCAATATTATCACCATTATAAATCAAATTGCAGATAATTACATCGTCAGATTTATAATTTGAAGATTCTATAATATCAGCTATCTGCTTGTTAAAATTCAGTGTACTCTCATACTTCATCTCCAATAATTTTTCATTACCTCTTAAAACATTGATATACAGCCCTTCATCGTCAATTTTTTCAACAAGATTTATTGACAAAACCTGATTATCATTATACGCTGAAAGTGCTTCTTGATTTTTCGCAGCATTTTTATCAAGATTTAAAAGCCTGTCTCTTTCTATTTCATATTTTTTTCGTTCTTCCTCAGCTTCTTCTAATTTTGCTTCGTATTCGATTTTTGTCTGATTCGCTTCATTTGTTGCCGTTTCAATTTCAAATGTACTAAACAGAATAAAGAAAAAAAGAATTATCATAATTACATCAAGTAACGATGTAAAATCAAGAATTATTTCTCTTACTTTCATTTTACTGCCCTGCGTCTTTTGTTTTCATTTTTTGAGTCTTTTAAGGATATTCCGCTATCCTCAAATTTCTTTATCAGGTTTGCGAGTTTCTGAATATTGTTTTCAACAGATGTGGAAATAAAGGCGTTTACTATTTTAAAGCTAATGGAAAAAATTATACCCCAAGTTGTAGAAGTCAATGCATCAAAGAAATTATTTTTCGCATTGTTTATATTTGACAAATCAAGTTCCAGCAAAGCCTTAACTGTTCCGAACATACCTAACAATGGAAAAATTGAAATTGCTGTTATAAACAAGGTATAACTTGCTGTCAGCCAATTGTAAATATGGGTTGTATAACTAATATTTTTTTCATGTTCAAATATATTTATTTCTTTTTTTGTTTTTTTATTATAATACCGAACCAGCAATAAACATAGTACGGTCAAGAAAGCCGAAATCAAGATATACACATCAGAGGAAAATAAACTTTTCCAAATCTTTTCTCCAAAACTCATAAAACCACCTCTACTAACATTATACAACAAAAGCAATAATATTGCAAGATTTATCGACAAATTTCTTGAATAAACTCACAAAAAGGCGGAGAAATGAAATCCTCCGCCTTACTTATAACATTAATCAACCATTAGCTCTGCCGAGGAAAGCCGCACCGATGATACCTGCATCGTTGCCAAGCTCAGCAATAACTATCTTTGTATTCTTTTCTGAATCACGGGTATAAACTTCCTTTTCAACAATAGCCTTCATGGGAAGAAGCAGAGCATCGCCCTCGTTGCACACGCCGCCGCCAATGCAGAGAACATCAGGCTGGAAGATATTGATTGTATTTGTAATACCTGCCGCAAGATACTTTATGTACTTATCAACAACAACCTTTGCGTATTCGTCACCCTCTCTCATGGAATCAAAAGATGTACGCGCTGTTACTTTGCCATTTTTCTCGCCAAGCTTAGCCATAACGCTGTCGGGATGCTCTGCAATAGCCTCCTTTGTCATGCGGATAAGACCTGTAGCCGAGGAATAAGCCTCGAAGCAGCCCTTACGTCCGCAGGAGCACTGCGCACCGTCAACCTCAATAACAGTATGTCCGATTTCTGCACCTGCAAAGTTTGAACCTGCGTAAATCTTGCCGTCAACGATGATACCGCCGCCAACGCCTGTACCGAGAGTAATACATACAGCGTTTTTTGCACCTTTAGCAGCACCTGCTACAAACTCACCATATGCAGCAGCATTTGCGTCGTTCTCGATAAATACAGGCTTGTCGATAGTCTCGCGGATATACTCAACCATAGGAGTATTCTTGAATCCAAGGTTATTGGAATACTCGATAATACCTGTGGAGCTGTTTGCAATACCGGGAGTACCAATTCCAACCCATTCAATCTGCTCGATTGTAAGACCTGCATTTTCAACAGCCTGCAAAGCCATTTTTGCCATATCATCGGCAATTTCTTTTTCGGGACGGGGACAATTCGTCTTTGTGCTTGCCTTTGCAACGATTTTGTAATTATCGTCAACAACACCTGCAACAATATTTGTTCCGCCTAAGTCAATTCCTACATAGTATTTCATTTTAAAACCTCCATTTTTATACAACAGTATATATTATACTGCAATTACCTTTTATATGCCACTTTGTGCCTGCAGTGACAAAATAGCTCTCACCTTTGGCAATATTCAGGTTATCTTCGTCGGAAATAACCTCTCCAATGCCCTCTGTAACAAGGATATGTGCAAAGGAATCTTCAGAAATATGCTCATTTCCTGTACCGCTGATATCCTCTTTACAGACGCGGAAATATTCACAGCTTATAAGTTCGCAATCTTGATTATCTTTGCTGTTTTTGTGTCGCTGAACAGGAATAGCCATAGCATTGCGGTCTGTGACATCAAGAGCCTTTTCAATGTGAAGCTCACGAGGATTTCCGCTGTCGTCCCGCCTGTCGTAGTCATACACACGATAGGTTACATTTGAGCTTTGCTGTATTTCCGCAATAAGACAGCCTTTTCCTATAGCGTGGAGCGTTCCTGCCTGAATAAGAAAAACGTCTCCATTTTTCACGGGGACAACATTCACCTTGTCAAGCAACGAATTATTCGCAATAGCCGCCTTGAACTCATCTTTTGTAAGTTCCTCTTTGAAGCCGTAAATAATCGATGAATCCTTATCGCAGTCAATTATATACCACATTTCCGTTTTGCCGCTGTCTCCCTCGTATTTTTCAGCATATTCATTATCGGGGTGCACCTGCACAGACAGATTATCTTCAGCGTCAATAAGTTTTACAAGTATAGGGAATTTTCCGCCGCACTTCTCACCGGCTGTTTCGGGAAATTTGTGCAAAAATTCCGCTAAAGTCATTCCGTCATAATCGCCGCCGTCAATTACACTCATACCGTCGGAGTGACAGCTTAGCTCCCAGCTTTCCGCAAGGCGCAGAGAATTGCTTTTCTTGCCGAATTCATTGCGCAGACGATTACCGCCCCATATATAATCCTTTGTAGTTGATTTAAGTCTCAGTATCAAAATATCATTCCTCAATTATAAGTTGTTCAAGTTCTTCTTTTGTTCCTCGGAACACGTTAAAATCAATGCATGGCTCTTCGCCGTAATAGCCATCAAGCTGTCCTTTATCGCTGTACTGCCAGAACTGCCATTCAAGAAAATCGGGCTCAAATTGTGTACAGCGAATCCAGAGAGGATAATCGGAAAAATTCTCCTTGACATATCTGTAATACACGGGAATTGTTGTGTATATTATAGGTTTTACACCATAATGCTTTTCCAGATTTTCCAGCAGCGGAGCAAGAATCGCCTCTGTTTCTTCAAAAGTAGGCTTATTTGCGGATTTATCGCCGTAATACTCAATATCAACAACAGGCGGAAGCTGAATTTTATCCTTATCTACAGTATTTATAAAATTCTCCGCCTGAGTTTCTCCTGCGCTGTCAAAACTGAAAAAATGATAGCAGGAGCATAAAATATCAGTCTCTGCAATATTTTCAAGATTCCTGCTGACAAATCTGTCAATATAACCGCTGCCCTCGGTAGCCTTTATAAATGCAAAATCCACATTCTGATTTTCAATGGTTTTCCAGTTGATAACTCCCTGATAATTTGAAACGTCCACACCGAAAATCTCATACTTTTTCTTATTTGGCTGAGCCGTAGCAAAAAATGCAGAAGCGCAGACAGTTATAATACTCATAACAGCACCTATGAATACAGCAATTATTTTTTTCTTGTTTATCAAATCAATTCTCCATAATCACATAATTTATCATTATAATTGTACCCTATTTTTGCGAATAAGTCAACATAAAACAGAAAATTTTTTTTAATAAACAAATATAAATGCATAATCGGGGCATTATAACTTTAAAGGAGATGAATTTTATGAACATTACACCACAGGCATACAAAAAAATGGCAGATAACGCTGCACCTCGGTCAAATACAGCAGTAAATACAACATATGCTTTTGTAATAGGCGGAGGAATCTGCGTTATAGGTCAGCTTATACTTTCTGCTTTTCAGAATATTGGATTTTCACCTGAAAATGCAGGAACATGGACATCTGTAATACTTGTCTGCACAAGCGCGCTTCTAACAGGTCTCGGCTGGTACGAGCGGATTGCCAAGCATGCAGGGGCAGGTACCCTCGTACCAATCACGGGATTTGCAAATTCCGTAAGCTCCTCTGCCGTTGAAGCGCAATCAGAGGGACTTGTGCTGGGAGTAGGCACAAAGATTTTCAGCATTGCAGGTCCTGTAATACTCTACGGATGTACTGCGGCTTTTCTTTATGGTTTAGTATATTATATCGTTTCTTTGTTTTAGAACAGAACTATTGAAAAAGGCGCTGTAAAAAAAGTGAAACCAAAAGTCCGAGTAGACCATTTCCATGGCTCACTCGGACTTTTGGTTTCACTTTTTTTACAGCGCCTTCATTGGCTGTCTTGTACAAAATAGATGACATGAAAACGACAATGCGATATACTTAGTTTTATAAATTAGGATTTAATATTTACGCTTATTTCTTTTACATATATGATAGTGAGAGTTAATGCATACAAAATTAGCAGTATGTTATCTACGCTTTGCTTGCCGAAAGTTTAGGCGTTGCATCAACAATCAAATAGGAAATTTTCCTCTTGATTTCTTGATCTAAACCATTATAAAAGCTGATGAAATTCTCTAATGCTTTGGGATGACCGTTGTCTATGATTAGGTAGATGGCTTGTTTGGTCTTTTCTTGCCTCATGTATATGGGTAACTGAATTTCAATTCCATGCCGCAACTGAGAATTTGACGTCAACTTTGTTTCTACAACAACCTTATCATTTGACCCACATGAGAGCTTGAAATCAACTGGACCTCGACCGTTGTTTCCCTCTTTTGTGAGGTCGATATTATTCGCATCGCAGTACGAGTCAGCAATGCCAAAGAATAAAAGTTGTGCCGCAGATTCGTGTTTAGGCACTCCAGTGGAATCATACAATAATTTCGACAATCCGTTATCTTCAACGAGGCTTTTGAATTGATCACATATTACTCTGGCAATAGAAAGAACATCGTCTATTGTTTCAAGCGGTAGGCCAGTTAAAGCCAAAGGGTATTCAGACACATATTCTCGTGCAGCAGCAAGCCAAGCATACTCTCCAGCGGGATCGCTTGAAAAATCGTAGGCATTTTTAGGCATTGTTTTATAAGCAGTGACTAAGGCCGAACGAAAGCTTAGACTGCTATGCATTAACGAAAGAATCTGTGATTTATGAAGTTTATTTTTCTTGCCAAGGCCAAAGTAAGCGTTGATCTCTTGGCGAACTCGCTCATTTTCTTGGTAAATTCGATCAATATCGTCAAAATCGTCGGCGATAGGTAACGGGCTGAGAATTGTTGACGGAAGAAGGAGCAACGGCTTCTTGTTATGCGGATTTCTACAGGTTAAATATTGCCGCGGGCCAAAATGGACTGTAATGCTTGGAATGCCCGCTAACGTTACTACACGTTGTGTATATTTCAGGATTTCTTCCCTCAAGATAAAAGTTATCAAATCGCTAACACGATCACAGCCAATGCCCTCTTGGAACACACCAAGTAGTTCGAACAGAACCGGGTCCGTTTCTCCCTCAGTCATTAATTCCTTGATTGTATTCAAAATAGCATCGCGCAATACTGCTCCGATAGCATTTCCTCCGGTTCCATTTTGAGAATAGCCAAAGCAAGTGCCAGATAGTTCTCTGAATGTTAAAAGACGATCGGCTCGTCTCCAATACATATCACCACTTCGTTTAGAATGGTGCAATAGCGTTATTATGTTGGAAAAATAACCTTCAACTTTTGAACGAGCACCAACAAACTCGGGCTCCGTGCAGAGTTCAAGCAACGCAGGATCAATAAATACCCGCGTATCAACATCGAGTATCACATCAAATACGCCAGTACTTTCCAGCGCAGAACTCGGAACATTAAATTGTTCAGAAAACGTAATAGGCATATTCAATCCTTCTTTCTTTATCGCTAACAAATTATCACACCGCACCTAAACAACTCGTTAATCGCATTCTGTATATTTTTTGTTTCGACACCGTAAAGCTTGAGCTGCATTGCATAAACAATGCGTTCTGTATAAACGAGATCAATCAAGGACTTGTCAATGAAATCAATATCCATATTTCCGTGCGCATAGTTATTCCGTTGATCTGCTAACCGTTTCCCCATTTCGGAATAGAGCAGCTCTGTGTCGTTCATCGAATACAGTCTCTTGCCAAAAAGATCAATTATTTCACCAAGTTCGTTGCCTATGTGAACAACTTCAGACTGAAGAGAATTAGATGTAATAAGTTTTCGAAGGAACTTATATTTGTCCTTAAGATCGCCAGTACTGTTATCTATGAGTTTTTGAATTTCCTCAGTTGCTGCGGCTTCGATTGCAAGCGTTTTGTCTGACTTTGTTATTCCTTGGGGATAGAGTCGTTTGAACTCCCATTCGAAAGCAGCTGTAATCATAACGAAACGAGCAGCATTTATGCGACACCCTGAAACATAAGTGTCTGGAATATGTCGTGTGTAGAGCACTCGTAAAGCTATGTCACTCATTATCCGCCCTTCTGCACCAGACAGATATGCCAACTTTATATATCGGCCTTTCTGCAGTGTTTCTGGTTCTTCCTCACTAGTTTCGCCCAGCATATTGAATGTGGCAAAAATCCTTGTTTTATCCTCATCTGCCGGAGTCGATAAATCGGCGGTCGGAAGAAACACGTTTTTTCGATAACACATAAATTGCAGAAATTCTTTTGCCACGAACCAGAGCCGAACAATGAAAGAATAATCCTCCGTAGGGGCAAAACGGAACGACATTGTAGATCGGAGCGTTAATGGAGGTTGACCAATCTTTGTACTGAATGATCTTGCAATTCCAAAACTGACACTCACATCTTTTCCATCCACCTGAAATAATTGTGGCGCTGTTGTTGTAGCATCAAAATCTTCGGTTTGAACAGAAAGGATGCCATGAGAATGGAACTGTTCGTGGTCATAAGTACAACTGAATCCCTGTGTTACTGGATGGATGCAGTCAAGCTCAGCGCATATGAAGACCATTTTTGAAATAGGCTGAGTATCAGTTTTGCAAAGAATATAGGCAGCTACTTCTACAAACAAAACCTCGTTATAGCTTCCGATATGTGCCCCTTGTTTCGCCAGAAAGACCATTGCTTGGCCAGTCTCATTGCATTTGCCAATAAGATATGGTTCATCCATTGAGGGAGAAGCCATTGTATAAACGCCAGGACGGATTTCCTTCATAAGTATTGTATGGCGAACTTCATCCCGTTTATCGGTAGGAGGAATTAGTCGCAGTTCTTCCTTGTCAAAGGCATAGGAAAACTCTATTCCTTTATATGTCAATTTTCCGGTATACAAATCAAGCTCTTCCATATTGCCTCCTTAAATATATACAAATAGCAGAACTCTCTTCATGTTTTGTCACCTATATTATACCACATTTCGCCATCTTTTTCAATATAAACTCAGAAATTTTGTCATACCCAAATATAAAAAGAACCCAGCTGTCTTATCAGCAGGATTCAGAAGTCGTTTCTTTTTTTGATTTTGTTGCCCGATTTCGGGCTTTTTGCATAAAAGTGTCCAATCAGTCTTTTTTATAAAACCCGCTATTTTGCGTTAAAAATAGTAGTCAACTCTCAACAGTCCAATTAAACTGTTCAAAAGTTGATTCCTATTCAAGTATTGACATAAATATAATGATATGGTATACTAATGTAGCATAGTGGTTGACGGATTTCAGCTTTCATATAATCTTATGAAAAACAATAGGTTGATTCGAACACTAAATTTTAATTTTTAATAAACCTTTTTATTGCTAACGATTTATCCAAGGGAGTGCGTTGATTTGGCAAATATTATTAAAAACATAAGCGAGTTACTTCTTGCAATTAGAGATAAGGGTGTTGGTGAAATAGAGCCGTTTTTGAAAATAAAACACGGTTCAACCATAGGTGACATGTATGAAGGACTTACGAAAGACATTGCTGAAAAATCCATTTTTGACGGATTGGATTTACGTGTAGTATCTGGTAAAATAACTAACTCCGATGGAGTATTTAGCGATCAGATTGACTGCATGATAGTAACAGGAGTTGGAGAAAAAATACCATTTACTGAAGATTACGTTTATCCTATAAATAATGTAGTTATGGTTATTGAAGTTAAGAAAAAACTACACTCAAGTGAGATGTCTGACGGATATGATAATCTTCAGAGTGTTATAAGAACTCAAGCAAATGATTATCGCCAATTAAAAGGGAATTCGATTAAGGATGCTTTTCGCTCAATCGCAAAAAAGCCTTTAAACGATTTAAATGATATAACAGGTCTTGATTACCAGGAACAAATGCTGTATCATACTTTGGTTATTGAAGATTTGCTTCCTGTAAGAGTGATTTTTGGGTATTCTGGATTTGCCAAAGAGAATACACTCAGAACAAAATTTATTGAATATCTTACACAGCACTTATCAACATCTGACAATCCTAAATATGGTTATGGTCCGACTTCATTTCCTAATTTAATAGTCGCAGGGGATTATTCTTTGATCAAAACTAATGGAATGCCTTATAGCATTCATACAGATGGCGTTAAGGGGTTCTGTTGGATGGCTTCATATAGACACAACCCCATCCTTCTCCTCTTGGAATTATTATGGACAAGATTAAACTATCAATATAACCTGCCTCCTGAGTTTTTCGGAGATGAACTCATTAATGAATCTCTTGCGCCTTTACTTAGCATACATGCAATGGATGATTATAAAGGGTGGGAATATACCGAAATCACCTATTCTGATTCCGATTTGACATCAATTGACTCCGAAGAAAAGGAATGGCAACCGACTATTTTGAATGAAGATGAATACATAGTGATGAATAAGCTGTGCGAGGGGAAAACATTTACAGTAGATGAACTATCTAAAATGATTAGCAGTGAAGAAAATGCAAAAGCTATAATAGAAAAACTCTCGTGGTCTCATTTAATATATGTTGAAAACGGAATAATAAAACTACTTACGAAAGAATGTAAATGTGCTATTGTTCCTCATTTTGGTTTTGTCGCAGCTGATGATTATGATGGCCGTTTAATGAATTGGATTATGAAGAAAATGAAAGAAATTCGTAAAAATCACCAAATATGAGTCTTAAACGCAGTTAATAAAGCCAAATACCGTGATATAATGAGCCTGTGAAGACCTTTTTCAACTTCGCAGGCTCTTTTTATGTGCGGATGGCGCAAATGAACGTCAAAATCCAAAATACACCTTCCACTTAACAAAAATGCCAATAAAAAACGATAGCAAGGTAATCTTTTTTGGGGGCAGTGTAATGCATCTGAAAGCGGTATTACGGGGCTGAAAAATCTGCCGTCTGAGTAATCGTTTTTCTATTTCCTCGAAAACAACGCATTATCTTCATTTGGGTATATTAATGCACCCTAATTCCTTTGAATCAAAATCATGGTACTAATATGTCAATACGTGACGAAATTGATCACCGCCGCAAATCACGATTCTACGAGGTTTTTCAAGCATTCCATTGCTTGAGGAGCTTATTTTTTTGCTTAACGGTAACGACTTTCGTACCCCCGTCCTCAGTTGGTCAGGGCTTCTTTTCTTGCAATCAAACTGAATCCCTCACTTTCCTCAGCAAGGTATTCGTACAAATCCTCTGCCGAAGTCAAGAGATAGACCTCAATCTTGTTGCCCTTGGAAATCCCAAAAAAGTATTCGCCATTCTCATCTCTCTCGTAGAGGTAATCACGGATTACTCCCAAGCGGTCGAAGGTGATTACCGTGAGCATCGTAATCAGATCCTGCTGAAACTCAGTTTCTTCCATGATGCACTCTACGTATTTATCGGGAAGGTCGCCGCTGCATTCCAACAGTTCCTTTTTGTCATCTACGTTCTTCATCAGCATAGAAACAATTGCCACAAATGTTGTCTTAGAAATCATCATATTCTTTCCCTCCATGTTTCGGTTTACATCATGCTCATGCCCTCGTCGGGTTCTTCGTTCATTTCCTCGGCAGAGCAGATTTCCACATACTCACCAAGAATGTTCAAAGCCTCGGAATAACTTCCGGAGGCTGTAACTCTGCTTTGCATTTCCTGTGCCTGTTCTTTCAGTCCGTTTTCACGGAGTGTCCTGCTTGCTATACCAAGCAGATTAAAAATGTTTCCGTCCGCACCGATTAGCGAACACTTGGGTTTCTCATTCATCGCCACGATATTCCTCCACCATTTCCCTCAGTTCGAGTTTCTCGCTGTCGATATAATCCTTTGCCAGCTGCTCTGCTTCATGGATGTCATTTTCCAGAAGCTCATAGCCGACTGCTGCATAGATGATGTCGACAGCGTTTTTCTTTTCTTTGCTGTCATAAATCTCAATCATGAAGCCATCGCACTGAACAGATTGACCGTCCCGATTTACTCGGAACGGTCTGCTCGGTGTGATCTTCACTTCAAAGCCCTTGTATTTCGTAATTATCACCCCTATTCAAAAGTCATCTGAAAGTCATCGGTTTCTTCCATATCTTCTTCAATATCCTCATCTTCCTCCTGTTCCTGATGCTGTACATGATATACCGCACGTTCAAGAGCAGCTC
>JAFXDK010000046.1 GCA_017521805.1 Ruminococcus sp.
CCCTTTAGCAGAGTCCAGAGACAGCGTCTCTGGTGGGTGCAGGGCAAAGCCCTGCGTAGCGTTCAAGCGCTCTGCAAGGGGTGAATTTCAAAACAGTCCTGTGGACTGTTTTGAAAGAGGGGACGCTCTGCAAGAGAGAGCGTCCCCTTAAAAATTATATTATTGTAACTTTTTCGACAGACTGAAACGCCAGAGAAATCAGGCGTTTTTGTTTGTAAGCCATTAACCTTTGATATAGCTTTTACTGCTAAAGGCTAAAGCTAATAGCTGTTTTCAAAATTAACAATATTCTTATTGACAAAAGTTAAATATAGGAGTATAATTATCTTGATACCGTATATATTATATGGTAATTGAAATTTACGGAGGATAATATGGATATTATTATCGTAGGCGGCGGAAAAGTCGGCAGTTCACTTGCCGGCATATTATGCGAGGAGCATAACATAACTATTATAGATACAAATGAAAGCCGCATTCAGACAATCATAAACGATTCCGATGTAAAGGGAATTGTGGGAAATTGTTTACAAACTGCTATTCTTGAAGAAGCAGACGTGGATAAGTGCAAGATATTTATCGCTCTGACAGATTCTGACGAGGTCAATATTCTATCTTGTCTTATTGCGAAAAAAATGAAAGCCCGTCACTGTATAGCCCGTGTGCGCAATCCCGAATTTGATAAGCAGCTTGTATTTATGCGTGAGGAACTGGGAATCAGCATGATGGTGAATCCCGATTATAACTCTGCAAATGAAATAGCAAAGGTGCTTCGCTATCCAGACGCTATAAATATTGATAATTTTGCAAAGGGCAGGGTGGACCTTGCGGAAATACGCATAACAAGCGGCAGTATTCTTGAAAATATCGCACTTTCTCAGCTTTCAAAGAGACTTCGACTTGATATACTTATCTGTGCGGTTCAGCGCGGTGACGATGTTATAATACCTAACGGAAATTTTGTACTCCATTCGGGAGATAAAATTCATGTTACGGCTTCCCACAGCAATATGGTGAAGTTTTTCAAGAGTATCAGTTCTGCATATCGTGAGAAGCGTGTGAAGTCTGCTGTACTTATTGGCGGCGGTAGAGTTGGATATCACCTTGCACAGCATCTGCGTGAAATGGGTATAAAGGTCAAGATTATAGAAATTGACGAAAAGCGCTGTCTTGAACTCAGCGAGCGTCTTGATAAGGTAAGTATTATCTGCGGCGACGGTACAAATCAGGATATTCTGCGTGAAGAACGTGTATACGATGCTGACGCTGTTGTAACTCTTACGGGAATTGACGAGGAAAATATTCTTATGTCTCTCCTTGCTAAAAATAATGGCGTAAATAAGGTTGTTACCAAGGTAAACCGCATGAATCTTATGCAGCTTTCGGAAACCCTTAATCTTGACAGCGTAATATCTCCGAAAAGTATCATGGTAGACCAGATTTTACAGTATGTCCGCGCAAAGCAGAACTCCACAGGTAACAACATAACAACTCTTTACCGCCTTGTAAACGACAGACTTGAAGCAATGGAATTTGTTGTACGCGAGGAAAAGGAATATCTGGGAGTGCCGCTTAAAAAGCTGAAACTGAGAAGCGGAATCCTCATTGCAAGCATTGTCCGCGGAAATGAACTGATTACCCCTAAGGGTGATGACTGTATTTTGCTCAATGACAGCGTTGTGGTTGTTACCACAAACCGCGGTTTTGAAGACCTGAAAGAAATTTTCGACTAAGGAGCAGAGAAACCGTATGAATTACAGAATGATAATATACATTATGGGACAGATACTGAGGATTGTCGGTCTGTGTATGCTGTTGCCCATACTTGTGGGAATTATTTACAGTGAAAGTCATGTTGCTGTAACTTTTGGCATACCTGCGTTGATTACGTTGGTTATATCCTTTATATTCACGATAAAGAAGCCGAAAAATCGCTCTGTATACTCAATGGAGGGATTTGTCAGTGTTGCGGCTTCGTGGATTACAATGTCGGCTATCGGAGCGCTTCCCTTTGTGATATCGGGGGAGATACCGAATTATATTGACGCTTTGTTTGAGACAGTTTCGGGATTCACTACAACCGGTTCAACTATACTTGGTGATGTGGAGCATATGTCGAGGTCGTGTATGTTCTGGCGAGCTTTTACTCACTGGCTGGGCGGTATGGGTGTGCTGATGTTTGTGCTTGCAGTAATGAATAGCAACGATGTCCGCACCATGCACATGATGAGGGCGGAATGTGCAGGACCAAATGTGGGGCGACTTGTTTCAAAATCAAGCTTTTCTGCACGTATACTCTACGTGATATATATTGCTCTTACCCTTGCGGAGGTAATTGTTCTTGTTATACTGAAAATGCCGCTGTATGACGCGATTATTCACGCTTGCTCATCTGCGGGAACAGGAGGATTTTCTCTCTGGAATGACAGTATAGCTCATTATAACAGCCCGGCAATTGAAATGGCGATTGCAATATTTATACTCCTGTTTGGTGTAAACTTCAATTTGTACTATTTCCTTGCTATAAAGAAATTTGCTCTTGTATTTAAAAATGAGGAACTTCGTGTATATCTTGGCGTAATTGTATGTGCTACAGGTGTTATAGGTA
>JAFXDK010000047.1 GCA_017521805.1 Ruminococcus sp.
ATATATATATATATATAATGCGCGTATATGTTCATTTTATAGTATTAATGTAATTAAGGGCGAATAATACTCGCCCTTATACCTTTATTTATAAAATCTTCTAAAATTCTCAGCCAGAATCATTCTGTTTTCTTCCTCAGTAAATCCAAGAGAGAGGAATCGGTCAAGCTCCTCCTTATGATTCCACATGGGGAAATCACAGGCAAAAAAGCTGTTCTCAACGCCGAATTCACGGATTCTCTCCGCCGCCTTTTCAGCTGACATAAATGCAAGGGAACTGCATATATCTATTCGCAGATTTTCAAATCCCGTAATCATTTCCTGTGCCTCGTCCCAACGGCAATAACCGCCGATGTGCGCCGCCTGCAATTTAAGCTTCGGGAAGTTCTCGCATATCTTTCTGATTCTTGCAGGTGCAGAACGGTCATATCTCGGGTCTCCGCAATGGATAAGCAGGGGCAGTTCTCCCTCGATAATCTCGTATATCCTGAAAGCTTCGGAAGAATCAGCATCAAAATCCTGAAAATCAGGATGAAGCTTTACGCCGTGAAGTCCAAGTTCCTTAATCTGCGCAATATCCCCCTCAATATCCTCGGATAAAGGGTGCGTTGTGCCGAATCCGAAAAACTGCTGGTGTTTTCCACATTCTTCCGCAATAAAGCTGTTGATAGTACGCACCTGCTGGGGAACTGTGGCGGTGGAGCATACCAGATATTCAGATACTCCGATAGTATCGCCGCCCTTAATGAGATTTTCGCTCATACCGCATCCGTCCATGTGCAAATCATAGAATTTTCCCACGTTTGCAGTTGCCTTTTCTGCAATTTTTTCGGGGAAAATATGTGCGTGAGCGTCGATTATTTCATACTTTTCAAATATTTCACTTTTCATTTTCTATCCTCTTTTATCCATTAAATACCTTTTCAATTATGAGAAGCTCCTCTTTCTCAACCATTTTATGCCCCTCAAAGCCAATTCTTACCACATAGGGAAGAAAATTAATAATACGCAGAAATCCCTCTAAAGCAAAGGATTTATCGTAATAATTCAGAATAGTGCTTAAAGCTGTGCCATGTGTGCCGAGGATTATATTCTCCCCCTCATGCTCGTCAAGAAGTACGGATATTACCTCGATATTTCTGTCCTGTACGTCTTTCAGGCACTCGCCGTCTGATTCGCTATATGTCATATCAGCCCAACGCTTCTGAAACATTTCCATATTGTTACTGTCCTTGCCGTTTTTGCGCTCACGGAGGCGGTAATCTGTATGTATCTCAAGACCGTGTTCCTCAGCCGCCGCCTTGATTGTGTTGTAACTGCGGATATATGGGCTTGAAATGGCATAATCCAGCTTTATATCGTGGAGAACACGAACAACTTCTCCGCAGTCACGCTCCCCCTCAGCCGTCAGGGGACGGTTGGCAGGGTCGGGGAATTTATAATCAGGCTGTGCATGACGGACAAAATATATATTAGTCATTACAATCGCTCCTTAAAGTCATTGTAGCCGAATTGACGGAGAAGTTCCATTGTGCCGTCGAATTTTTTCAGATATATGGAGGGTAAAGGCATACCGTTGAAGGTATTGTTCTTCACCATGGAATATATCGCCATATCGCAGAAAATCAGCCTGTCGCCGATTTTCAGAGGCTCATCAAAGGAGTATTCCCCGATAGAATCTCCTGCAAGGCAGGTCTGGGAACCAAGACGGTAGGTGTAAGGCTTCTCCCCTGCCTCTCCCGAGTTCATAAGGGGCGGACGATAGGGCATTTCAAGGACATCTGGCATATGACAAGCCGCTGATGTATCGAGTATAGCAAGGGGCATATCATTTTCTGTAAGGTCAAGCACCTCTGTCACAAGATAGCCTGCATTGAGGGCGAAAGCCTCTCCGGGTTCGAGAAATACTTCAAGACCGTACTTATTCTTCATTCTCATGATACATTCTTCAAGGAGTGGAATATCATAGTCCTCACGGGTTATATGATGACCGCCGCCGAAGTTTATCCATTCCATTTTCGGCAGTATATCGCCGAATTTTTCTTCTATTGCATCAAGTGTACGTTTCAAATCGTTGGAATTTTGTTCGCAGAGAGTGTGGAAATGAAGTCCTGTTACCCCTTGCAAATCATCGTCACGGAAATTTTTTCTTGTTATGCCTAATCTCGATTTAGGCGAACAGGGGTCGTATATCTCATGTCCCTCCTGTGTGGAGAATTCGGGGTTTATGCGCAATCCGATTTTTTTCTCTGCTTTCAGCACTCTGCCGCGGTATTTGTCAAGCTGAGAAAAGGAATTGAATATAATATGTCCGCAGTAGGAGATAATTTCGTCTATTTCACTTTCACGATATGCGGCGGAAAACACATGATTCTCACCGCCCATTTCCTCGTATCCTAAACGTGCTTCAAAAAGACCGCTTGCCGCAGTTCCTGATACATATTTTTTTATAAGAGGATACACATGATAACAGGAAAAAGCCTTTTGCGCAAGGAGAATTTTCGCACCTGTACGCTGTTCAACTCCCTGAAGAATTTCAAGGTTATGTATAAGCTTTTCCTCATCCACAATATAACATGGAGTTGTAATATACAAATCATTATTCACCAATAAAATTCACCACTTTTCTCAATACATCAGGGAGTCATAAGACTCCCTGAATAACATTATTTATCGCTGTTCATAAAGTCAACGTACTGCTTCTTATCTATAATAATAGATGCGCGTACTCTTACAATATTTGCAGTGTTGATTATATCCTCATCGAAATAATAATCACTGCCTGCTGAACGGGCATTGCAGATTTTTATCCAGCCGTCATCTACGATTTCAAGCTTTCCTACAACATATTCATGGTCTGCTGTATATACACGAATCTGCTTGCCGAGGAACTTTCTCAGCGTGTCCTCCATGCTGTTCCCCATAGGTCTGCCGCCAGGCTTTGTCAGAGCGTCTGTAACGGGGTCTGGAGCTATTATCTCCTGTACCTTCTCCTCAACAACTTCCTCCTGTATCTGCTGCGGCATTGTTGGAAGTCCCTCCATAATGGAAGTGCTGGGCTTTGCAGCAGGTGATTCCATTGCCGTATTATCCTGCTTTGACACTGGCGCAGGATTCCCCTGTGAAATAGGTGTCAGATTTCCCTCTGAAAGAGGCACTACCGGTTTCACAATCTTATTGAATTTGATTGGCATAAACTCAACTCCTTTTAATTTTTTCCTGTATCTCAACACATAGCGTATAAGCAATGTGTTTTTATCAGTTTACTGGTTTTCAAATGTTACGGATTCAATGGATAAAATATTTACAAAACATTCTGATGTTCCGTCGTTTATCTTGATATATCCATCTCCGATTTCCGTGAGCACACCGTCGTATTCATCGTTACGGGTTGTAATTGTACATTCACGTTCAAGGTAATTTTTCAGTGCTTCGTTAAACGTCACTACAAATCCCCCCTTAGTCAACAAGTACAGGATTGAAGTCCTCCTCCCAAGGAAGCCCCCATTTGTTCAGTGCTTCCATAAAGGGATCGGGATCAAATTCCTCGATGTTGTATACTCCTGCCTTTTTCCACTGACCTGTCATAATCATCATAGCGCCAATCATTGCAGGTACACCTGTTGTGTAGGATATAGCCTGTGAGCCAACTTCCTTGTAACACTCCTGATGGTCGCAGATGTTATAAAGGTAGTAATTCTTGTCCTTGCCGTCTTTTTTACCGCGGAAAATACAGCCGATATTTGTCTTGCCCACTGTTCTCGGACCGAGTGACGCAGGGTCGGGAAGAACAGCTTTAAGGAACTGTAACGGAACAATTTCCTTGCCCTCGTACATAATTGGTTCAATAGATGTCATGCCAACGTTTTCAAGGCATTTCAAATGTGTGAGATAGCTCTGACCAAATGTCATAAAGAAACGGATACGCTTTATGCCCTTGATATTCAGCGCAAGGGATTCAAGCTCTTCGTGGTGAAGAAGATACATATCCTTTTCGCCAACACCCTTGAAGTCATATACACGCTTGATTTCCATAGGCTCTGTTTCAATCCATTTGCCGTCCTCTATGTAGCTTCCCTTTGCAGATACTTCACGAATATTGATTTCGGGATTGAAATTTGTTGCGAAAGGATAACCATGATCGCCGCCGTTGCAGTCGAGGATATCAATATAGTTTATCTCATCAAAGTGATGCTTCATAGCATAAGCGGAAAATACGCCTGTTACACCCGGGTCAAAGCCGCTGCCGAGAAGTGCTGTAATTCCAGCCTGCTCGAAGCGCTCACGATACGCCCACTGCCACTTGTACTCAAATTTTGCAGTATCAAGGGGCTCGTAATTTGCTGTATCAACATAGTGTGTCTTTGTAGCAAGGCAAGCGTCCATGATTGTCAAATCCTGATAAGGAAGTGCAAGATTAAGCACTACATCGGGCTTGTATGCCTCGATAAGAGCAATAAGCTCATCAACGTTATCAGCGTTTACCTGTGCTGTTTCGATTACCGTTTTTGTTGTGGGCTGGAGTTTTTCCTTGAGAGCGTCGCACTTTGACTTTGTGCGGCTTGCTATCATGATTCCCTCAAAAACCTCGCTGTTCTGACAGCACTTGTGAATTGCTACGGACGCAACGCCTCCGCAACCGATTATCATACATTTTCCCATTTTTATTTACTCCTTTGATTTATTAAAAATGTTTTGTTTTTTACTGCACATTATCAAATACAGATTTTAAGGTTTTTCCCCAATTATGTCAGCTATTAAACATATCATTGCTGTAATCTGTATCAGAAACTAAAACAGGGCGTTTAAATTTTTTTCTTACAGCATTGTATATCATCGCAAAAATTATTATTCCGAAAAGTACGATACAAAAATATCCTACAAATAAAGAACTATTGTCATCTACTTCAACGTAGATATTATAAGGATCGTCAGGATCTATTAATAATTCCATCTTCGCACCTTCCCATAACTTATCCGGATCATATTTGCTGCTTTCTACATCATATGTTTTGCCATTGTAGTCAAAACGATATATCACATATGTCGAAACACGCCTTTTTTTTGATGTTCCTGAAGTTGTTCTTTTATAGTCCATAACAATGGCATTTACACGCTCTGTACATTTCCCCTTATTCTCCTGAATTGAGCGTACCGCAACAATACTACAAATAAAGAAACCCAAACATATAATAAATGCCCCGATAATGACACCCTTGTCACTTTTTTTATTTAAGTCACGATGTTCAGAATATGTATTTTCTTCTTTCGTCTTTTTTAACTTTTTAAAAGCACTTATTACACCTAAAGCAGGAAGAAATGTAATTACTATGATTACTACTCCGAAGATTCGCGTTGCTTTTATACCTCCTGCATTCCGTTCTTCACTTTCTGTTTCATAAATACAAGTGGGCTCAGCTGGATTTATCATAATTTCCACTTCTTCATTCTTTTTGTACTTTTCATAATTGTAATCGTATTTACTTTTTACACGATAATATTCATCTTTGTATTTAAATTTGAAGATAGGTGTGTAATAATATGCATTATCACCTTCATTATAGCGTTGCCATATAAAGTTTTCCTCTACAACCGCTATTATTGAAACTGTGCATGCTTCTTTCTCCTTTTCCATCTGATTATTTATTTCCGCTGCTTTTTTAAAAAACATAATTGGAATAATAGATGTTATACCCATTGATAATAAAACTAAAAAAGCCAAAAAACATTTCTGTCCAAAGGTTAATTTAGGCATTATCTTTGACATAAAAATTCCCCTTTTCTATAAACAATTCAATATATCAAGACTTCGCCAGCTACATTTCCCTGATAATCTTACTGACTACAGCTGTTGCTGCTCCTGATTAATCGCAATAGGAGCTAATCATGGGCAACCGATTATCATACATTTTCCTGTTTTTCCCTGTTATTTCTAAATAATATTTTTCTTATAATCCAAATAATATTTTTCTTATAAATGATATTATGCCAAGAACTGCAAACAATGCAGCTAAACCACCGCCTATAAGCTTGACAATATCTGCTATTTTCTCAACATTCTTATTCTGTTCAGGGCAGTATATATTCTCAACATTATCAGGGTCAACATAAAGCAGAACTTCATCCCCTGTATCCACAGCGTTGACATTTGAATAAACATCGCTTGCAACTATATGTTTCTGACCGTCAAATACAAATTCATAAACAGGAGCATATATCTCTGTTCTTCCTTTTTTAGAACTCGTTGAATAACTGATATTCATATCAACAACACGTGCGTCAACTTTTTCTGTACAATTTTCATTTCCTTTTTTTACTGCCGATGAAAGAAATATACCGAAAGCCATAACAATAAGGAAAAAGAACATACACGCAAAATAGCCGCCTGTAGTCTTTTTTGACTTATTTCCTCTGACATTCATTTCCATTACCATACCTCACAATATTTTACAATTGACTCATATCCGTTTCATTCGGATTTTTAACTATAATTTTAGCTTTTCGCAATCCCAATACTACGGAAATAAATATAATTACCATAATTACAGAACCGACAGCACCGACGATAGTAATTATAAATGCAAACTTTTCACCCGCTGTATTATCAGGCTCATAAATCTGTGTAGGGTTATCGGAATTTATCATAATTTCAACTTCATCACCTACATCATACTTAGCAGGCTTGGAACTGCTTGAACTCTGAACAAGATACTTTTTCCCATTGTATTCAAATTTATAAACCGGTGCATAACTTCTTGACGATGTGCTTGAATGCGAATGTGTACTCCGTCTTGTATTTATCACTGTAGCATTTTCCTCAACTACAGCCGTTACAGAAATAGTGCACATCTCTTTATCCTTCTTTGTTTCGCTAAGATAAAATGCTCCTATTCCCGCACATATCATCGGAACAATAGTAAATGAACCGAGTATAAATACAAGCAACAGTGCTGTAATACATCCGCATCCGCTTTTAAGCATTGGTTTTTCATTTGTGTTATTCATAATAATCCCCCTTAATAATCGTTTTTATGATAAATATACGTCAGTACTGTTTTGTTGTTTCTTCTTATTATAAATATTAGCCACAATAACACATATGCAAGCTAAAATCCCTACTCCACCTACGATAACAAAAATAACTGCCTTTACCCTTACATTTGTAAAATCAGGCTCATAAATTTCTGCCGGATTATCAGGATTAACCTTTATAACAGCTGTATCTCCCACATCATACATAGCAGGCCTTGTACTGTTATCACTTTCACAAGAATATACTTGTCCATTGTAAACATAAGTATAAACAGGTGCGTACTTATATATTTTTTCTTTTTTATATCGACCTTTTTTTGCATATAAACTTTCTGTATTCGATATTACAATAGCTGTGACACTTTCGGTACATCGTTCTTTCATATTATTAAAATCCAAAACTGAAATCAATCCAAGGGTGAAAAGGACAAAAGCAGCTATAAGTATCGGATAAACAAATGTTTTAAACAACAAACCTATTATATATAAATCTGCTTTGATATATTTTTTCCATGACGAGTTACCATCATCAGAAAGATTTTGATTTTCATAATTCCCCATAATTTCCAATAATCCTCCATATTTTTTTATGACATCGCCAATAGCATTTCCCTTATTATCTTGCAAGCAACTGCCGTAGACGCTCCCGACTGGTCGTAATGAGGACTTAACTCATTAACATCACAGCCCACTATATCAAGCTTTGAGCATACAAGAGTTACAGCCTTTCTCAGCTCGTCAAAGGTAACTCCACCTGCTTCAGGAGTGCCTGTTCCCGGAAATACTGACGTGTCAAGAACGTCTAAATCAAGAGTGAAATATACTTTCTTTCCCTTTAACTTTTCAACAATCTCCTCAAGATTGTTGAAATTGAACTTGTTCATTTCCGTGTGCTCTGCGGCAAATACAAATTCCTCACGGTCGCCGCTTCTTATGCCAAACTGATAAATATGACCGTCCCCTACAAGTTCGTGACATCTTCTCAGAACGCAAGCATGAGACAAGGGCTGACCTAAGTAGTCATCACGCAAATCAGCATGAGCGTCAAAGTGGATGATATACAAATCCTCTGCCTTTTCCTTTACAGCCATAACCGCACCAAGCGTTACAAGATGCTCTCCACCTATCATAAAGGGGATTTTTCCGTCCGTAAGAATAGTATCAGTACGCATTGCAATATCCGCGATTGTACGTCTTACACTGCCGAAAGGAAGCTCTAAATCTCCGCTGTCAAAATAGCTGTAATCCGTCATATCCTTATCCTGATAGGGACTGTATGTCTCTATACCAAAGCTTTCACTGCGTATAGCTGACGGTGCAAATCTCGTACCTGGTCGGAAGCTTGTAGTTCCGTCAAATCCAGCACCAAAAAGAACGATTTTCGCATTTTCGTATTCACTGTCACAGCCGATAAAGGTCTGAATGTTTTTTTCAAGCATTTATTTTTCTCCTGAATTATTCAACATCTCGGAGCATTTCTTCTACATAGTTTGGCAGAGAAAATGCGCCTGAATGAAGCTTTGTATTATAATATTTCGTTTGAAGTCCAAGCATATTCCACTTTGTTGCGTTAAGGTCATGAACAGGATGATATTTTTTCGAAGCAAAACCAAAAAGCCAATGCCCCGAGGGATATGTTGGAATATGCGCCTGATATACGCGGCTTATAGGAAAGCTTTCAACAATTCTTTTATGTGAACGCTGCATAGCCGCCGCGTCCTCGTCATAAAATGGGCTTTCATGCTGATTCACCATAATTCCGTCATCACGGAGTGCCTTGCTGCAGCTGCCGTAAAATTCCTTGGTAAAAAGTCCCTCACCTGGACCAAAGGGGTCTGTGGAATCCACGATGATAATATCGTATTTATTTTCACAGCGGCGGATATATTTTACTCCGTCCTCGTAGAATATATTAACTCTTTCATCGTCAAGTCGGCAGGCAGTTGTGGGCAGATACTTCTTGCTGACCTCCACAACAAGCTCGTCTATCTCAACAAGATCAATTGATTCCACTGTGGGATATCGCGTAAGCTCGCGGACAACTCCGCCGTCGCCTGCGCCGATAACAAGTATATTCTTCGGATTCGGATGAACCGCCATTGGTATATGAGTTATCATCTCATGATAGATAAATTCATCTTTTTCAGTCAGCATCATATATCCGTCAAGAGTAAGGAATCGCCCGAACTCCTTTGAATCAAATACATCAATGCGCTGAAACTCACTTTGCCCCGTATAAAGCTGACGGTCAACCTTTATGGAAAATTTAACATTCGGAGTATGTCTCTCCGTAAACCACAGCTCCATTTTATCCCTCCTTACAGGTTAAATCCCTAATCTTTTTATCAATGACTTTCAATAATTGCATTTTTCAACTCAGAAGAAAAATTGAATTCACCACTGTCAATCTTGTCAGAGGGAATTTCTTCACCCATAATATGCATTCTTCTCATAAGCCACTCATCATTACCATACTGAGCAAGGAAAAAGCTGTAATTCTGAGGAGTACCAACAAGCTCCTGATAATCTTTCATGATATTTTCCATTAATTCAACATAACCGTCAGTATCAACACCCTCATCAAGAACAAATTTACAGCTGAAAATAAAATCCTTACTGCCGCAAATAGATTCAATATCCGCATCAGCTATTGAAAAACCTGAACCTGCTGTAATTCTCTCTCTTACGATATCAACAGATTTATCAAACTGTGATTCATCAACTCCACCGATATAAACGGGTGTGTATGCAAGAACAGTCAGCTCGCCTTCAGGAGTAATATAAGTATCGGATATTGCGTCATACTCTATATCAAGATATTTTGAAGCAATCTCTTCCGCAAATTCATCTCTTGCAACATGACCCATTGTAAGAGTTATAAATGAATCAATTTCTATAAGGTCGTGCACCTCTTTTGAACCGTATAAATCTATCTCGGCAGGCACGCATTCACTGCTAAGAAGCTTCTCCTGCATATCCTTTCCATTTTTTGATTTCATGTTGAAATCCCATGTTACAGCTTCCTGTTCATACTCAGTACCTGTCTGATAAAGGTTCCAATAAGGCTCTGATACAGTATATCCTGAGGGAAGTGCATAATCGAGATATTCCTTATATTCAGGATAAAGCGTTGCCTCGACTCTCCTGATTATCTGTTGAGTATTTTCCTGAATCTCAGCGTTCTCAACAGAAGCCTCAGTTGAAGCATTCGTAGGCGTATCAGTTGAGAAATTCTTCTCTGATTCACAAGCTGTAAGTATTAATGATGTGGCAATTACCGCAGTTAAAAACATCTTTCTTTTCATTTTCTATTCTCCTTATGTCGCATATTATACAAGAACGTTAAGACGTTCTATATTTATGTCCTCGGTTCCTGTCATCTGACAGCCCTTTTCCTTGGCATACTTTATATATTTTATTATTTCCTCTGTTATAAGCTCACCAGGAGCAAGAATCGGAATTCCTGGGGGATAGCACATTACAAATTCCGTGCATATTCTGCCAGCCGCATCGTCAAGAGGAAGTGATATTTTGTCCGCATAAAACGCCCGTCTGGGAGTATCAGCTACTATAGGCGATATGTATTCCTGTGTGAGCATATCAGCTCCCGACTGACCGAAACGTCGCTTAATTTCGGCAAGTGCGCTTATGAGACGTTCAATATCACGGGTTCTGTCTCCTACAGAGATATAGGCAAGTATATTGCCGATATCACCGAATTCTATCTGGATATCATACTCATCACGAAGCAGGTCGTACACCTCAATTCCTGCAAGACCAATTGGCAGAGTATATATACTGAGCTTAGATATATCAAAATCATAGATACTATCGCCGTTTACAAGTTCCTTTGAATAAGCGTAATATCCGCCTATGCCATTAATCTCGGAACGTGCGTATTCAGCCATTTCAACAGTTTTCGCGAATATCTCCCTCCCACCAAGAGCAAGACGCTTTCTTGAAAGGTCGAGACTTGACAAAAGCAAGTAAGAAGCACTTGTGGTTTGAGTAAGATTCACAACCTGCCGCATATAGTCGGAATTTATATTTTTACCCATAAGCAGAAATGAGCTTTGAGTGAGACTGCCCCCTGATTTATGCATACTAACCGACGCAATATCTGCACCAGCCGCCATAGCGGTTATAGGGAAATTCTCGCCGAAATAGAAGTGAGTACCGTGTGCTTCATCAACAAGAACAAGCATATTATGCTTATGAGCAAGCTGAACAATTTTTTTCAAATCGGAACATATACCATAATATGTAGGATTATTAACCATAATCGCTTTAGCCTGCGGATTTTCACGTATAGCCTTTTCAACCTGAGCAACAGACATACCAAGAGCAATTCCAAGCTGATTGTTGACATCAGGATTGACATAAACAGGAACTGCACCTGTCAGAATAAGAGCATTAATGGCACTTCTGTGGACATTTCGGGGCATAATGATTTTGTCACCGCTTTTGCAGGCATACATTATCATACTCTGAACAGCAGAAGTTGTGCCACCGACCATGAAAAATGCATTTGCCGCGCCGAATGCCTCAGCCGCCAGATCCTCAGCGTCACGAATAACTGAAACGGGGTGGCACAGGTTATCAAGAGGCTTCATAGAGTTGACATCAACATTCATGCAGTCTTCACCAAGAAATTCTGTAAGCTCCATATTCCCTCTGCCACGCTTATGACCGGGAACATCAAAAGGAACAACCCTCATTCGCCTAAAACGTCTGAGCGCCTCATAAATTGGTGCATTAACCTGAGAAAGAGCCATTTCCGAAAACATTCCTTCCGCTGAAAATTTCTATCATTTCCCTGCGCAGAGCATTGGTTATATCAAGTCTGCTTCTGGGAGAAAGCTCATGAACATCTGTATTAAAAAGATAATTCTGCAATTCAATATCCTTTATGAGCATTTTAGTGTGAAACATATTAGCCTGATAGACATTTATATCTACAGCGTCGTATTTATCAAGTGTTGCCTCATCAATATAATTCTGAATGGAAGTTATATTATGGTCAATAAACAACTTTTCACCGCCAAGATTACGTGTAAATCCACGGACACGATAGTCCATAGTAATAATATCACTATCAAAACTGCTGATAAGATAATCAAGAGCAGTAAGAGGGGTAATTTTTCCGCAGGTAGCAACATCAATATCCACACGAAATGTAGCAATATTTGTATCCGGGTGATATTCGGGATATGTATGAACCGTAACATGACTTTTGTCAAGATGTGCAACAGTTTCACTTCCACCAGCAGGAATCATAGTATCATCAGCAATAAGAAAAGTAGCAGATGCACCCTGAGGGTCATAGTCCTGACGTGAAACACTGAGCACCTGCGCGCCTATCATTTCAGTCAGATGTGTCATTATATCTGTAATACGCTGAGAATTATACACCTCATCAACATAAGCTATATAATCAAGCTGAGCCTTTGGAGTACGGGCATAACAAACGTCATATATATTAAAGCTAAGCGATTTTGTTAAATTGTTGAAGCCATAAAGCTTTAATTTATTTTCCATAAAACACCTCAAAAAACAAAAAAGTACAAGCATTCAGCTTGTACTTGTATGACATCGTCTACTGATAGTTTCAGAGTTTATTATAAGCTAAGATACCTCTTTACTACTCTTATTGACCTTTCACAAGCTGAAAAAAGAACTTAGAAATACTTTAATCAATAAGGCAACTGAAGTTGCCGTCCGAAGTACGTCGGAAATCGGCATTTGACCGGCTGTCCGTATGGCACTAACTTCCGAAGAAGTGGTCAAAATCTTGCTGTAGAACAATGTCCCTGCAATATACTCATTGTATCATATTTTTACCGCTTTGTCAATAGAAAATCTGAATTTTTAATCCATTTTTTCATCTTCAACAACCACATATTCAAGGATTTCTGCAACATCCTCCTGCGTCAATTCATCAACATATAATAGCTCGTAAGTATTACTGAAACCGTGTATACTATCCCTTAATTCAATTATTTTATCCGCAATTTCCTCGTCAACATGAGGAAGCAGCATGAGAAGTTCGATATCAGCGGAATTAATATCAATTGGAGCAGCTTCTTCCAGCGTAAGAGACGGCTCTGTAGGGATTTCCTCATTTATATCTGGGAAATCTTCCGACTCTGTCTCCTGTTCATCGTCATATTCCTGCTCATCATCATACTCTGGCATATCTTCCCGTTCATTATCTGTTTCGGGATATATGGGATTTTCCACATATATAAAATCACGGACAGCGGTAAAAATTCCCTCACCGATTCCGTGAACATTCATTATTTCCTCGATATTCCTGAATCCTCCGTTTTCCTCACGATAACGAATTATCGCCTGTGCCAGCGCTTCGCCGATACCTTCAAGACAACAAAGCGATTCAGAATCAGCTATATTTATGTCAATATACAAAGGTTCGTCAGCTTTAATATCTGTTACTTTTACATTTGTAGTTTTAGTTGACACAACATGAGAAACAGATGTTATTTCAGTTTTTACAGTGGAATTTATTTCAGTAGCTTCCGACTCGGAAATAATTGTCTCATTGTCTTTTGTTGTATATACTACAGTAGTCTTATTTTCGCTATTGAAATGCTTCCATATAAAAGATAAACAGAAAACAGCAACAGCTGAAAAATAAAGAAGTTTGATTTTTTTTCGATTCATAAATTCCACCTCCATAAAACAAAAATCCCGTAGATACGGGATTCTATAGTATAAAAGTGGGCCATTAGGGACTCGAACCCCAGACCGTCCGGTTATGAGCCGGATGCTCTAACCAACTGAGCTAATGGCCCTTGGATATGAAAAACGGAAGTCAAAGCGACTTCCGTTTTAAGTGCCGGCATTGAAATAGTTTC
>JAFXDK010000048.1 GCA_017521805.1 Ruminococcus sp.
CTGTAAGTTCAATGGATAAATTTATATCTCTTGTATTCTTTATATCGCTGCCGAAAATTGTCCATTCGTAATGAATAGAGTTTGAATTTCCCTCAAAGACAGCAATGGCATTTTCTTTTTTTATCTCATCAAGAATTTTCTTTTCTATGATTCCGCTTTCGGGGATTGTCATAGGCTCATTGAGATCTGTTTGTGCATAATTTCCCTTACAGGAAGTAAAACAGAACGCAAGAGCAATTGTTAAAATAAGGCTGAAAATTCGTTTCATATTCATCATCCCACAACTATTTTACTGTTTCTGACTTTCAATGTATCACGAGCCATTGCAAGACTTTCGTTTTCATCAGATGCCGCAAAAACAGCGTCCTCAAATATAAGGTCGTATACATCGCCTTCTGAAGCACTTCCACGCAGTCTGAATTTCAACCGCAGTACAACATTGTCGTTTTCTTTAAGTAATGACTTGGTGAAAGCGTTTTTGCCTGCCGTTGTATCAAGATACATAATATTGATTTTTCCCGATTTATTGCATTGGGACGGATTACAGCCCCACTCGGGAAGCTTTTTCGTTACGGTTTCATCTTCGTTGAGTACAAATACATTCCCTTCTCCAAGACCGATAAATTCAAGATACGCAGGGTCAAAGGCTATACTCATACTTGCCGCAGGATAAAGTGCGTCACCGAAATCTGAAATTGTTACATCAAGGGAGATTTCTTCCGTGTCTGTACTGATTTTCTGGGGAGTTTCTATTGTAAGCGTCGGGATTTTATTTATGCTTTGATTACAGCGTGTGAAAAGCAGTAAAATTATGATAAGCAATATAATTCCCAATATAATTATAATCCATTTCCTTGACTTTGATTTTTTCTTTTCTTCACTCATAAATGCTCCTTTATAAAGGGAATGGGAGCGATAAATCACCCCCACCCTTATATTGTAACCTCTATATTACTTGTTCGTGCTTAAAGCAGATGCCTTTGTGATAATCATATATTCGCTGTCATTTACATAAGCTTCAACAATACCAAGTGCATCAAATGTATTAATTCGACTGTCGCTGTTTACGTTAAGTGCAAGGATTTCATCGTCCTCAGGTGCATCTGTCTTGCGGAGCCATGTATCAACAGCACCGAGAGCATCCTGTGCGTTGATAATACCGTCGTTGTTTACATCACCAAAAGTAATATCAGCAGGTGTTTCTGTTGTGTATGTAAAGTTTGCGCTGTCTGCAAATTCTGTCATATCAATTCCTGCGTCAACAAGGCATACATATGTCATAATTCCTGTTTTCTCAGAAATTTCGGAACTGTATCTGAACTCATACTTGTTAGTGCCGTCATTGTATGCAAGCTTTCCGATTTTGTCATAGCCTACTGCTGCAACGGCAACAGCTTTCTTTGTTGAGGGGATAAGGTCAATATCATCACCGATGTAAAGACATACTGCACTATAGGATACGCCCTTGACAACATCAATTACGCCTGTTGCTTCTGTGGTATCTACAATAATCATTGACTTTTCATCAGCAGAATCAGAATTGAGCTTGATTGACATTCCACCCACAGATACATCAAGCTTGTCGCCTGCATTTACCTTATCAACGGTGAATTCGATTGTGAAAAGCTGTGCAGGGAACTCTGTTCCGCTTACAGTAATATCGCTGTTGTTGTTAGCGTCAAAATATACCACACGAAGCTTTCCTGTTTCAGTTTCAAGGTGATAGCTTACTTCACCGCCGTCAAGACGATTTCCGGCTGTAACGGAGGATACGCTTAAACCTGCGGGAACATTCATAACAAAGTCAATAAGCTTATAGCCTGCTGTATTGTCCCACTGATCAATGCTTATAGTTGCATTGAAACTTTCACCTGATTTGTCAGAAATCTCCGAGGGAACTCCGAGAATAGCAACAGGCTTACCTGCAACTACTTCACTTCCAACAGTGTCAAATTCAACATCAGACATATCATAAAGTGCTGTTTTGCCATTCATGAAGCGGTTATATGCTGCAAGAGCATAACAAGCCTGATCGGTTGCCATACCGTTTGCACTGCCTGCCGCAACGTGCTTGAATGCGGCTTCATCTTCGATATAATAAGTAAGCAAAGCATCTACAACGGATTTGTTGTTCTTCACAAATCTGCTGTCTGTATCGGGATTGATTCCCCATGTGGTTGCCGCAACAATAACCTGTGCTGAACTTTCACAGTTTGCATCGCCGAAAGAAGAATATCCGCCGTCAGCATTCTGGATGTCGGAAAGGCAAGTTAATGCCTTTTCAGCTGCCGCTGATACTTCAGCCTGATCTCTGTAAGGATAAAGAGCCTGAAGTGCCATTGATGTTACATCGGGATCGGAAACACTTCCGCTTAATGCCCAGCCTCCGTCAGAAAGCTGTCTGCTTAAAATATCATCAACACATTGCTGACGGACTGATGTATCAACAGTCTGATAGCTGTTTGTATCGAGAGCAATGAGAGCAAAAACAGTTCCGTTAAGTCCCTGCTTTTTAATCCAGCTGAAATCTTCGTAAGGTGTAATAAGATTCCAGTCGCCTACCGATGTTGCGTCCTTACCGATAGAAGAAAGTGCGATAATAAGACGTGAGTTATCTGTGGACTTTGATTTGTGAAGTGCACCGTTTGCAAGTGAAACTGATGCGGCTTTTTCATTTACTGTTGCTACAATTCTGTCGTAATAGTCATTGAAATAAGCGTTATCCTTTTCAAAATAACCGCCTCTTGCAAGGCTGAGAATTGTCCATTCTCCAGCATTTGTACCGAAAGCAGGCTCTGTTACTGTATCAGCAAGCTTTGCCATTGTTGCATTCAGAACAGCACTTACATCCTGTGGCTGACGTGCCGCAGCGGATTCTTTAACGTCTACAACTGCACTTGCAGGTGATGATACAATATCCTCACTGTTTTCCGCACCATAAGCACCGTCACACCAGAGATACCATGTACCGTCAGAGGGGAATGTAACCTTACCCACGCCATTGCTGTCAGTTGTAACACTTCCTGCGGCATTACCTATGCTTGTTCCGTAGTAAACTGTATATCCCGATTCATCAAGCAAAGCCGCTTCTGAACCCATTGCAGAATAGGAACGGACAAGTCTGAAAGTGGTTTCCTCGCCGCTTTCTGCGGAATAGTTGTGAGTAATTTCTCCGTTTTCATCTGCAAAATAATGGAATCCTGTGGCTGAATCGCTGTAAAACGACCAGCTTGTGTAGCCTGCAATATCGAAGAAATCTCCCTCTGACAGAACAATCTGGTCGGCAGTTACGCCCCAGCCGTCAACTTCGGGATAAATACCGTTGTAAAAATAATTGAGATTGCAGTCCTCAAATCCGAAAAGACCGCTTTCGAAGAAGATACTGCCTGCACTTCCCGTAACATTTACATCGGACCAGTCGTTGCCGATGATATTTTCCTGTGTGTAGATATAGAGGTGAAGTGCTGTAGCATCGGGTGTGCCGTCGCCATCCTTGTCGTATTTATAATCGCCAAGACCATATGTGTCAAGGTCAATAGCGGCAAGGTCATCCAGCGATACAGCTGAATATGCAACAGCGTTTCCTTCTTTTCCGTTTATGAACTGTCCGTCATAGCTGATTGAAATGTACACGTTGTTGCTTTCAGCAGCTGTTGCTGTAAATGGAATCGCAGTTACCATTGTTGTGAGAGCAAGAAACGCACTTGTAATTCTTTTACCTATCATATTATTCTCCTTTTTCATTTGGTGTAATATATCCTTCAGGCTCGGATATATTCGTTTTTGAAGCTTTCTGATGAGATACAAGGCAATTTTTCTTACTGGGATTCTTCCGCTTTCGCTTATGGGATTTCTTCGGTTTAATTTTTGCTTCTTTCAGACCTGCGGCCTCCAATGCTCTTGGCCACGGACCGAGAAAGGCTTTGATTCGTGACCTTGTTGAGTCATCGAAATCCTCTTTCTGTGGTAGTCTTCCCAATTCCTTGTACTTTTGACGCAAAAGTTCTTCCGCCAAGGACTTTTTCTCATCTGGTGTCACTTATCATCCCTCCTCTGCAACAATAAAAAATACCCTTTCAACCAACGGTCAAAAGAGTACAACTGATTTATGGACGCACACAAAAAAGACTTTGGCATAAAAAAGAATATAACCAAAGCCGCTGCACGGCGACAAATCGGTTGCACTCTTCTCACCAAAGTTGTGTTGAACCTAAAAAGATACGGCAGGTTTCCTGACTTATGATGCTGTGAAATAATCACAG